>CAJUSQ010000098.1 GCA_910588885.1 uncultured Lachnospiraceae bacterium | reverse complement strand
TTCTTGAAAGGGAAATGATTGTCCGCGAATACCTGGGGGGGGGTATATTGAATCGAATCATGAATAAATTGTATCGGACGGATTTGATTCAAAACGTGAAGTTTCCGGAAATGCGGGATTTGCGGGAAGATGCATTATGGACACCCACCGTATTGGGAAAAGCAAAGCGGATTGTCAGGACTTCGGAAGCTTATTATAATTACCGGATTTCGGCAGAAAGCCTGTCCCATAAGAAATGGAAACGAAGTCGGTTCCTATGCGGCTGCTATGTAAACGAAATGCAAGGGCTTCTGGTTCTGTTGGAGGAGGCGGAGGATACGCAGACCAAACGGCTCATATGGCGTTTCTTATTGGAAAAAACAAAAAAAATTATGGAAGATTTTCATAAATTAAAAGACTATCATGTATATACAAGGTATATCAGAGAGGCTGTAATACAATGCCCCGATTTTCCCTGGGATTTGTTAGAAAATCCGTCTGAGGCAAAATTGATTCAGATTATACACAGAAATTCTCATTACAGGAGTGCACAGTGGAACTACCTGTTTTTTCAGCTGCGTTCATCACAGGTTCCTTTAAAAAATAAAGGAATGGTATTAAAAAAACTGCTTTTTGCATTCGTCGGAGATATTTATGAAGAAATTTCAAATATCTGTCATGGTATTTCAAAAACCCATTGAAACGTCCATGAAAAAAGGAAGCTGAAATATAACAAAGACTATTCTTCACATTGTCTCGTTTTAGAATGATAGAGGGATTCCATCTTCAGGGGATTTCTCATTTTCTTGTTATAAGCCAGCAGCAGGGCTTCCGCATAGCCCAGGGAGCCTTCCCGCCGTTCTTTGGCCTGGCGGATGATTTCCTTCAGGGATATTTGTCCCACTTTTTCCTTGAAAATGTCGTCCTTGAGGTCGTCTCCATAGACAGAGATCAGCCGGGCAGCGGCGTTTAAAAGATTGGCGCTGAAGGAATGGGGAGCTCCTTCCCAGGTTCCGATACAGAGGGTCAGGACACGCTGGAGCATGTGATAGCCGTGTTTATCATAAAGGCTGACCAGGGTGGAAATGGCGCAGATCCCGCCCGGGGCGGTGGAGGAGGTCAGGGAAAGGCCAAAGGATTCCACCAGTTCTTTGATTAAAATATGCTTGTCACTCCCGGCTTCCACGCTTGCCATAAAAGTTTCATAAGGCAGCAGCGGTTTGACATATTTCATCTGATTGGCAAAAATATCGGCTTCATGGGTATATTCCAAATCCGTGTATACCATACACCATACCGGAGTATCCCGGGAGCCGGATACCAAAGCAACGATTTCTATGGTGTGCTGGCCGTTAAAGACATAATTAATGCTGCCCCTCCGGCTTACCTTAACCGGATTGATTTGATAAAGGTCGAAGTTGGCGGCGGCCCGCTGTACATGCCGGACAGACAGGTTTCGCTGGTATTCCTGGTCGGATACCAGATTCTTAATGGGAATCTGTTCAAATACTACGTTTGGTACATATTGCGATAGGTCATTCATCTGTATTCCCTCCAGTACGTTCCTGCATATGAATTAAGAGTTTTTGGGCGGTTTGCTGCATGGTTTGGATCTGATAGGCCAGCTGTTCCCCGGCCTGGTTTGAAATGATGGCAAAATCGGTGTCTTCCAGAATCCGTTCCATGGTACGGACCCAGGAGGGAATCGTATAAATCAGGCTTTCCATTCCCGCATCCGGGTTGAATTTTGGTTTTTGTTTAATCAGGATTTTATTTTTTGAAACTGATTTGAAACAAGGAATTGATTTAGTACAAGGGGAATCAGAGGTTTCCGGTAATTCCCGGCGCAGAGCGGAATAGCTAAGGTGCGTGAACTTCCGGATGGATAAACGCTGGTTCAAAGTCCGGATACTTTCCGCAGGAAGCCGGGACAGCGTAAGGATATTGTTATGGGAGATTTTGATCTTCCCGGACAGAATTTTTTGGGTGAAATCAGGATCTTTCTCCAAAAGGATTTCGATTTTCCGGGTATAGACGCCGTATTTCACGACGGTACTGGCGGCAAATCCGTACTCGTTCCCCAGTCGGTGGGCAGTCAGGGTGTTGGTTATCTTCCGCTGAGAGCAGCCTTCAGAAGTGATAAAACCGTGTTGAGGGAAATTCGGGGACAAATTGCCGGAGGTAAGCAGCTGTTTTCGCTCGGCTTCGTAGCGTTTTCCGATCAGATAGTGAAACCGTTCCCGGGAAAGACCGGTTTGTTGGAGCTGCTTTTGGCAAATCCAGGAGATTACCTGGTTCCGGTCTGTACAATCCAGTTGGCAGATCCGGTAAGGCAGCTGCCTTTCCCGGCAGATCCGGTATTCTTCCCAGCCATCCACGCATATGCCCTTCCAGGCGGTAACGGGATAGGAGAGGGGACGGCTTTCTATGGATTCCTGCAGGGCATGTATTTCCTGGTCCGTCAGGGGATGCATGAGCGTTAAGAATTCCTGGTCCGATTTTAATGGGAACGTTGTTTGCGGATTAGCCAATGCAATACAATCCTTTTGCGGACTTGCCAATGCAATACAATCCTTTTGCAGGTCTTTGTTCCGGTTCGAAGAATCCGGTGAAATCATGGGGCAGTTCCTCCTTTTTGCGCGGGCGCCGGATAGGGCTGAAAGACGGCATACTGGTCGAAGATTCGGATTTGCGGAGAATTCTGATGTTCCGGCAGGGGAATGCCAAACCGGTGCTTCCATTCTTCCGGATAAAGCGGGGCACGGGAAGAGGAAGGCGTCGATTCCCCGGCGGAAATCGGAAAAACCTCCGGCTCGGTAAGGTCAAAAACGAAAAGCAGTTCTTCTTTGGCGGAAAGAAGCCGTCCGGTCAGACGATATCGGAAATTGGGGTTCCAATCCATAAGTGAGGTGACTTTTCCGAAAAAAACGGGGCAGGGGATATGTCTGGGAGAACGTTTGGACGTAGTACTGCACCAACGGACGGAATCTTTGGTATCTTCCAAACAAGGGCGGAGGGCCAGCTTCTTTTCTTCCGGATGGATTAACAGCTGAATATAGTCCGTATCCGGAAGCTTCCGGATACATGCGGCATTGACATATAATTCGGATGGCCGCAGGGTCAGGCTGGGATCGGAGCCATGGGAGAAGAACGCCCCATGGACAACCTGGCAGTTTTCAGTGGGAAAGGGATGACTGGCGGACATTTCGTTCATTTGTCTCCTCCTTACAGGGATGGTTTGTGGGGTGGTTTGCATCATAGCTTGTGAATTCCTTCACAAGCTCTTCGGCGTATTGTCCGGCTTCTGTGGGGCTTGTTACATTCGGCTGCCCGATACCGCAGGGGATACCGGGAGAGTGGAGCTGCCAATCCTTTGAATTGCGGAATGCAGCCAGCTCGGCTGCCTGGGCCTGATAATAGAAGGAAGTTCCAAAGGAGCCGTACCAGTCCCGGGGATATGCCAAAAGGCTTACGGGCGATTCTGCGTTCCGGGCAGTCCCTGGTTCCGTAAAGTCCTCCGAAAGCCCTTCGGAAGGCAGGAATACTTCCGGTTCTCTCAGATGGATGATCAGTACCTGTTCGGAACCTTTTTTCCAAAGATAACCAAGACAGCGGTATTTGCAATGGGGATTCCAGCCGCAGAGTTCATACAGCACAGGCAGGAAAGCCGCGCCGTGAATTTTGCGGGGAACAATTTGTCCGTCTTTTTCCCTGGCCCAGACAATACGGGTGCCGCAGTCTTCTGTGGAGGGACGGACGGCTAAAAGGCCGTGAAAGGGTTGGAGCAGAAATTCGACCGTACGGATCTTCTCTAACTTCTGCAGACAAAATTGGTTACAACGAATGGTTCTTGGGGTGAACAGAACATAAGGCTGCCGGACAGGCGTAAAGAACTGGGCCCGGGTTACTTCATAGCCCCTTAGATCAAAATCCCCCGGAAAAACCTCTGCCGTTCTGGCTCCGGTACAGGCGTCTTCCGGTAAAATGCTTCGGCAGGCATCCTGATAATCCCGGGCCTTAAAGCCGGCCCAGCGGGGATGGACGGAAACAAAGCCCTTAAGGGCTCCGGAGGGGATTACACGCAGCTCCGGGAGAATCCCCTTTCCCTTGAATCTGGCATTGAAAATCAGTTTCTGTACGGCTATGAAATCTTCTTTGGAAATAATGGCGTGATGGTGGCCGTTATGGCGGTACTGATTCCGGTCCTGACGGTTTTTCCTGGATTTGTGATCCAGGTAGTTGGGCGTCCAGGTTTTCCGGGCAAGAACATCTCCGCAGTGACGTTCGTTTTGAAGGATTTCAAGAATGCTTCCGGGGTTCCAGACAGAGTTTCCCTTCTTTGTGGACTGCCCCATTTGAGTCAGATGATCGGCAATTTCACGGCAGGAAGAACCCGAAAGATAGCGGTAGAAGATGAATCGCACGATCTTTGCTTCCTGTTCATTAATGACCAGCTCGCCCTTTTCATTCTTATCATAGCCCAGCAGGGCAGGGGTCAGGAAAATTCCCCGGCGGAACCGCATTTCCACGGAAGCATTCATAATATCGCTTTTATTGTGGCTTTCTTCCTGGGCCATTGCCGCCATAAAGGACAGCGCCATTTCGCTGTTGTCGTCCAGCGTAAAAATATTCTCCGCTTCAAATTTGATACCGATGGGCGGGGAGAGGGCTTTCAGCTGCCGGACATACCCGATGCAGTCGATAATATTCCGGGCGAAACGGGAAACGCTTTTCGTTAAAATAATATCAATCCTGCCCAGATGGCAGTCTTCAACCATCCTTAGAAAGGCGTCCCGGTGATTCAGGGAAGTACCGCTGATGCCCTCGTCTGCATAAATCTCAACCAGCTGCCAGTTTGGATGCTGGTTGACAAGGTCGGTATAGTGGTTTTTCTGAAGCTCGTAGGAGGAAGTCTGGCTAAGGCCATCGGTGGAAACCCGGACGTAAACGGCTACCCGTTTCATTACAGACGAATCGTAGGGGCTCTCCGGGGGCCTGGCCGGAAGAACTTCCAGCTCCTGTGAAGAGATCCCCTTGTAGCGTTCCCGGATCAGATTTTTCTGGTTCCGTATATCGTTCAATCAGATTCCGCCTTTCCTTCCTTGCATTCCTTCCGTGAAACTCGGTTTTCCGGGAATGCAGTTGTTTTCCTGTATTTTATCATGTTTAGGAAAATTGTCTATAAACCTGGGGTCAAAAGGTTGACCGCAAGTGAAATCCCCAAAGGTTTCCAGTACGTTTTTTTCCATTAAAACCCAGTCGTTGTCCCGGATGGCCTTTTTTGCCAGGACGCTCAAGAGGTAAAGGAACCGTCGTTCCGACAAGGTGCAGTCCTCCATCAGCACATCAAAGTCGGTTTGGTAATCGGTGGAGTTGGAAAATTGATTTCCAAACAAAAGTTCGTCCATGGTAATGCCCAAGGTATTCACAATTTGCAGCAGTGCGGTAAGGCTGGGCTGTTTTCTTCCGGTTTCAATGTAACTGATATAGGAGCAGGACAGTCCCGCGGCTTCGGCCAGAGCCATCTGTGACAGCCCCTCCCGTTTGCGTATTTCCTGGATCCTTTTTCCGATAAGCTTATAGTTGATCTGCATCGCTGGCCTCCTTTGGATTGTGCGGATGGAATGGATTTGTATAAGATGATGAATGAGTTGATACAAAATAGATAGCCGCATTTGCCTATATGTGATGTAGGCAAGTAAAGCATATTATCAAGATAAACGGATTTGTGCAAGATGATGAATGGGTTGATACAAGATAAATAAATTTTGGTAAAATGAATTGATTTCTATAAGATGAATGAACAATGACCGCAAATCAGGACTTTTGGAAGGTGTGAGAAGATTTGTGAAAGACGAAAGGAGGGGCAGTAATTGGTTCCCGTTCACTCCTGGGCCGTGCGCTGCACGGCCACAGGCCAATATAGTGATGAAGCCGGAATCCGGCCTCTTGCCGTAAGGCTTTAAATAGGCCGGATTGGTTACTGTGAACACTCTGGGTGTGAACAGTAACAGTAATTATGGAGCATTTAAAGAACCTCCCCGGAAGCGGCCGGCCCGAAACGGCGCCGCTTCCGGGGTGCAGAAAATAGTCCGCGAGTCCTCCGGCTTGTCCGGCCCTGATTTGGAAATGGCGGATGTTTCTGTCAATGGGATTAGGCATGCAGCCGTGCCAGCCGCCATTCATGGGCAAAATAATTATATCTAAGATGCAGCTTCCGCTGAATTCCGAAAAGCGTTGCCAGGCAGGTATAGCTTGCGCCAATGGTATTTTTGTCCTGATCCTCGGACAGGACCTGATCTACGGAAACCGTGATAAGTGCCCCGTCCCGGTCACGGAACCGGAAACGGAGGGGCGTAATCCTGCCGGTGGTATCGGTACAGGAAATCATCTGTACCGGAATATCGACACATAAAATACTTTCCATAAAAAACAGCTCCTTTCAAATCGGATATCCCGCCCTGGGCGGAAAATTCGGAACACTCCCCGGTGGGGAATGCTGCCGCCTTTGAATCCGGTGCTGTTTTTATCTTAGCATACGGAACGTATGTTTGCAAATGGGAAGTGGAGGAAATCAGAAAACGGACTGCGGTTAGCAGGGGGGCCGGTTTGGACAAAAGAGAACGGCCTGTGTTACCGGCCTAAGCTCGTTACATTTCCGCTTCGTCAGGGGAGCATGTCCGCATGACATAGCAGGCCCGGCCGTTTTCCTTTGCTTTGTACAGGATATGGTCGGTTTCCGTTAATAAGAACTTTACGCTTTTCGGAAAAACAAATTGATAAGCGCCGATACTGCAGCTTATTTTCTGATCCGGAAGGGTACCGGAAATGACTTTGAGAAAACAGGACAGCCGCTGTTCCATTTCCTGGGGCGGCAGCTCTTTTTCAAGGAAGACGGCAAATTCGTCTCCGCCGATGCGTCCCACGATTCCGGAATCCTCAAACATATGCTGCAGGTTTCCCGCAATTTCCTTCAAAACCTTATCTCCGACGGCATGGCCGAAGGTATCGTTGACGGTTTTAAAATAATCCACATCCACAAACAGGAACCATCCGGTTCGTCCCGGCTCTGCGCCGTTTGCCTTTTGCGCTCTTTCAAAATGGGAAAAGAACATCCGCCGGCCCATGATATTGGTTAGTGCGTCCATATCGCCCTGGTATTCCTTGTAGGACATATATCTGTAAATGGAAATCAGTAAAATAACGGAGAGAAGGTTTAGCGCCAGCATGGCAATCAGGAACTGGATCTGCAGGAGCAGAAGATCCGTGGAAATCATAGCGGATACCTGAATCCCATACTGTCCCAGCATGTAGGACTGCCTTTGTGAAAAATATAACGCTGCAAAAACCGCCATAGCGGAGGAAAAGAATTCAAAAAAAACCAGAAACAAGGTCATTTTTTTAGAAGTATACGGATTATTTACGGACTGATCCATGCAGGATTTTATATTCTGTACGGAATTGCTCTGATAAACGGTCCACAATAATTCTACGGTGAGCACGCAGACGATAAGAAAGATTCCGTCGTCCAACTCCCAGTGAAAGGCCGAGCTGTAACGGTATCCAAGCTCGGGAAACAGGATTCCCATGGCAGTATAGACGATCAGGGAATGCAATTTGGGCGCAACGGCGGAAATGACACCGAACCACAGACGGCAGTACTTGCTTTTTTTAGCAAACTGAAAAGCAATCCCGATCAGCAGCCCAAACAACATCCTTGTGCCTGCGCCCAATAAAAGGCTGTTGATGGGAGCGCCGCTGAAAAACGGGGAAAATGCCGCATCTGCAGGCAGCACATAGGAAGCGGACGCCTTGTACATACTGGCGGCTCCGAACACAAGCCCCATCGTGACGGAATGCTTTGGGCCGAAGAGACATCCCGCTACCAATATCGGAAGGTAGGCGATTGTAATGGAAATCGGAGGAATATGGATATAGCCCAAATAAGTGAATGACATTAAAAGTTCAACCGCAATCAGAATTCCGAAAGAATAGCGGTCAAAACAAGAAGTACCCCAAAATTTTTTGATTATTTTCATAAAAGCTCCCCTGCCCCATGCTGTCTTTTGTTAGAAAGTTAGTCAAGTGACTATAGCATGTTTTTTGTGAAAAGTCAATCATTTTTGCAGGCAGCAGGTCAGTTTGCCTGAATCATGGTACTTTTTTCGGCAGAAATCAAGGATTTTGAAAAGGAATCGAAACACTTTTGCAAAATAAATTGTAAAATGTGAATGAAAGAGTTGTAAATTTCTTTTTTTTTTAGTACAATGTATACATCACAAAATAACGAGTATTGGAGGAATTCATATGAATGTTTACACAACGGACAAAATCAGAAATGTGGTCCTTTTAGGACACGGAGGCTGCGGGAAGACCACTTTGGTAGAAGCGATGGCCTATTTATCCGGCATTACCACCCGTATGGGGAAGGTGACGGACGGAAACACCATCAGCGATTTCGATAAGGAAGAAACCAAGCGTCTTTTTTCCGTGAATACCTCCGTGGTTCCTGTTATATGGGAAGATACGAAGATCAACGTATTGGATACACCGGGCTATTTCGGCTTCGTAGGGGAAGTGGAAGAAGCCGTCAGCGTTGCAGACGCAGCCATTATCGTAGTTTCCGGGAAGTCCGGAATTGAAGTCGGGACCCAGAAGGCATGGGAAATTTGTGAAAAATATAAGATTCCAAGAATGTTTTTTGTGACAGATATGGATGTGGACAATGCCAGCTACCGTCAGGTAATTGAGGACTTGCAGGAGATGTACGGCAAGCGTATCGCACCGTTCCATTTCCCCATCCGTGAGAACGAGAAGTTCGTAGGCTATGTAAACGTAGTGGCTCAGACGGCCAACCGCTGGAATGATAAGGGCCAGGTGGAAGAAGTGGAGATGCCCGAGTATTCCAAGGAATATTTGGAGAATTACCGGGAAGTCCTGATGGAATCCGTAGCGGAGACCAGCGAGGAATATATGGATCGCTATTTCGGAGGAGACGAGTTTTCCGAATTTGAAATCCGCGGCGCGCTGCGTACCAATGTAGTGGACGGCAGCATTGTTCCGGCTTCCATGGGTTCCAGCATTCTGGTACAGGGAATTTACACCCTCTTGGACGACATTGTGAAATATTTACCAAGCCCGGAGAAGCGTCCCTGCAACGGCGTGAATCTGAAGACCAATGAAGTATTTGAAGGGAATTACGATATTTCAAAGCCCAAGTCCGCTTATATTTTCAAGACCATCGTAGATCCCTTTATCGGAAAATATTCCCTGATCAAGGTAAATTCCGGTGTAATCAAGACCGACGACGTGCTTCATAATCCGGAGAAGGATATGGACGATAAGATCGGCAAGGTCTATGTACTTAGGGGCAACAAGCCGGAAGAAGTGCCGGAGCTCCATGCCGGGGATATCGGGGCATTGGCGAAGCTGACGAAGGTGGGGACAAGGGATACCTTATCCACCAAGGCCAACCCCATTGTCTATGGAAAGACCCAGATTTCCACACCCTATACTTATATGCGTTACCGGGCGAAGAATAAAGGGGATGAGGACAAGGTTTCCCAGGCATTCCAGAAGCTGATGCAGGAAGACCTGACTTTGAAGGTAGTCAATGACAGCGCCAACGGCCAGACACTGGTTTACGGCATCGGCGACCAGCATATCGAAGTGGCAGTCAGCAAGCTTTTGGAAAAATATAAGGTTTCCGTAGAGCTGAGCCGTCCCAGGATCGCTTTTAAAGAGACCATCCGCAAGAAAGCGGACGTGGAATACAAATATAAGAAACAGTCCGGCGGACATGGACAGTACGGCCATGTTAAGATGACCTTTGAACCCTCCGGAGACTTGGAGCAGGCATACGAATTTGCTCAGACCGTAGTGGGAGGCGCGGTACCCAAGAACTATTATCCGGCGGTAGAGAAGGGAATCCAGGAAGCGGTGCTGGCCGGCCCCATGGCGGCTTATCCGGTCGTAGGCGTGAAGGCCGTGCTTTATGACGGTTCCTATCATCCGGTGGATTCTTCGGAAATGGCCTTTAAGACAGCGGCAAGGCAGGCATTTAAGAAGGGCTTTATGGAGGCGTCTCCGGTACTGTTAGAGCCGATCGTTACCATGAAGGTTGTGGTAAACGACAAGTTTACCGGCGATATTATGGGAGATTTGAATAAGCGCCGGGGCCGTGTACTTGGTATGAATCCGGTAGAAGGCGGCAAGACCGAGATCGTGGCGGACGTACCGACGATGGAGATTTACGGCTATATGACGGATCTGCGTTCCATGACCGGCGGAAGCGGGGATTTCTCCTATGAATTTGCCCGTTATGAGCAGGCGCCCAGCGAGATCCAGGAGAAGGAAGTTGCGGCAAGGGCCAACAAGCTGGAGAACGGGGAAGATTAGAAACCAATCGGAAATGTTTTTCGGTGTTTCCCAATACGACCATATATCGTGTATCAGGATAAAATAGCAGGAACTACTTCCTCCCCTGGTTTTTAAGGGGAAGGGGGTAGTTCCTTTTTGTTTCAATAAATTCCCCCTGCTCTGCAGGGGGAACATGCTTTTTATTTTTCATACTCTATAACTCATAGTTTAAGCAGACGACAATAATCACGTTCCGTCTCAATCACGCATTCAGCAAAACCGATGCGGAAATAATCATCCAGGGATTTCAATTCTTCCTTTGCCAATGGCCTGGCAGAGGATATTTTTTGTTTGTAGGAATCTGCTTTTTGTAACAATTCTTGTAATGTTGGCATTGTATTCCTCCTTATTCTTCGGAATCAGCAGCAGGGACATACTCCATAATATCTCCTGGCTGACAATTGAGGTACTCACATAGTCAATAAATCGAACAGTTTATAGTATTTCATACTCATTATACTACCTCTAAATGTTTAGAGGTACACTAAAATAATATGAGCGTCAATTAAAAATAATTTAGTGAAAACGATTGATAAAAAACTGGTGGTCTAAACCACACAGAAAAGGTGCAAAGCCCTAATCATTCAATAAAGACTTTACACCTTATGGTTTTGCTGGTTTCTATTCCGTTTTTACTCTTTGATTTTGTCAAGTTCTGAAAGATTCACACCTGCTATATTTAGTATAGCTTTTAGTGAAATATACTCTTCTTTTAATTCTGCATATGTTTCTGTAGCGTTCTCTTTCTTTGCCAGCTGCATATATTTTTGAATTTTTTTAAAATCCTCGATCGCAGCTTTGGCGATTTCAAGACCATTCGGCATTTAATCACCTACTTTCTATAAGAGATGGTGGACTTGTATCTGCAACTTTCATTTTGATTACTTTTGCGTGGGGCATTTGATAATATTATCATATACTTGTGGAAGTATAAGATCAATAGGCAGAATAGACAAAGATACTTTCGTAAATAGAAAGGATATGGTATAATGGTGCGCACAAAGCACAAGGAGGGAAAGCAGGTGGCAGAGCATCAGAAGATGGAAAAAGTAGGTGATACCCAGGGGCCCCACAGCAGCGGCAAAAGATTGTGACCCATGACCATGTTTACCATGAAGGAGAAAGGGTGATTTGTATGAAACCATGTATGGACAGACCTGTTACAACATTATTTATGCTGATGTCGGTTGACGGGAAAATA
>CAJUSQ010000097.1:4139-11736 GCA_910588885.1 uncultured Lachnospiraceae bacterium | reverse complement strand
CGTGATGGAATGCAGATCCACCACACTGTAAAAGCATTCATATTCCTCACTCAGCGTCAGCCAATTCTTCAGGGCTCCCAGATAATTCCCCAGGGTTAATGTCCCCGTAGCCTGCATCCCGCTGAACAGCACTTTTTTTCCGTCAATCATAATATTCTCCTCTTTTCTGTTTCTGCTAATAGGCAAATTCTTTCTTCAGTACTTTATTTTTCACATAAGAAAAGGTCTCCGGCTCTCCCTGCTCCTTCAGCATCCACAAAAGCTCTTCTAAAAGCTTCCGGGTATCCGGGTGCAGCAGATAATAGCCTCTGCCCCGTTCATAATACTCCAAAGGGCTGGCATCCGTGTACTTTTCCTTCTGATAATTCTTCGATGCGCTGACCCGGTCAATAAACATCTCCACCACGTATTTCTTCGGCATCTTCATACCTACGATGCCGTCTTCCTTCTTCGGCCCGAAATCCGTCCAGTATTCCAGGTGATGCTTATTGCAGCCTTTATGATGCAGCCAGGCCAGAGAATAGCCGTAGGCCCTGCGCTCCCCATTGTGGGGGCTTTCCGTTCCCAAATAGTACCGGCAGCCCAATGAAAACTCGGTCCAGCCATACTTGGACAGGTCATGCAAAAGCCCTTGCCAATAAAGCCCTACCCGGAAACAGCCCTGCATCACCAAAAGCTTATGGCGGGTAATCGTACAAAAATGGTTCCACACCTTCCCAGCCTTTTTCATTTCACGCGCTCCATTTCCACTCTTCCCTCTGATCTATCGTTCTATATTATTCAAAAAAGGAAAAGCGATTCCAAATTATATTCCAAAACCACCCCGAAGCCAAAGGCCGCATAAATAAAGAAGCAGCAAATGGGCAGGGTAAAACACATAGAAAAGGTATTTCAGGCCGCCGGGCCCTTTTTTCCCATTATAACACAGGATCGGGAAAATCGAAAACAATGCATAGCACTCCAGGCCGCCGTATACAAAAATAATTTCCGCCCCAAAGCAGAGGGCTTTCGCAAGGGGATGTTCCCGCATCAAATAAAAAATCAAGATAAGGATAACACCGCCCCCGCCATAGTCGGTTTGCAGAAATTCCGCCGCCATTGCCAGGAGAAAGGCTCCCGCCCAGGACTGGAACCCATAGCCCCACTTCTTAACCAGTGCAACGGCCCCTAAGCCCAGTGCCAGGGTAAAAAAAACATTCTGGCTGCTCCAGTCAAAGATCCGGCCCCGAAAGGCCAGATCAAAGGGAATCTCCGAAATCAGGGCAAAGGCCAAAAGCCGTCCCAGATATTTCCTCCAGTTTGAGGTATATACCGCTCCTTCCACCAGCAGGAAGCAGTAGATCGGGAATGCCAGCCGCCCAATGATCCGAAATAATACCAAATGTGGGAACAGGACCGCCCCCACATGGTCGACCAGCATGGTAAGCATTGCAATCCATTTCAAAATAAATCCGTTAAGCCCAAATTTCCCTAATCTATTTCCGTTTATTAAATCCATATTTTATTTCTCGTTCTTTCTGGAATTCTCTTTTGGAGAAAGCTCCTCCAAACGCTTTGCTCCCTCTTTGCCGGCTTCGGCAGCCCCTTTGTCCGGCTTACCCTTTCCGCCCTTTTCCTTCCGGGATACCGGCTTCTTCACTTCCTCCGCCCGTCCCACCAGCATACAAACCGTCTGTTTATGAATCAAAAACGCAGGCGCTCCGGTTTCCGTCTGATGTTCTTCAAAGCTTTTTTCCTCTCCGGTATTCAAAATGCAGTACCATCGATACTCCTTCGGCAGCGCAGGCAGCGCAAGCTGCTGGTCAAAGGCCGAAAAATTAAAGCCGAGATAAATATAATCATCCTTTAATTTTCTATTCTCTTCCCTTTTATCCTCTGCCTTTCTTTCCCCTTCTTCCATCGCATATCGGCAGCAATACATCATTCCGATGCTGCTGTCCCCGCTTCCGGCCCCCATGCGCCATCCCTTCTCCCCATGATAGGAAAGATCCGGATAGCCATAGCCCCGGTAATCGCACAACTCCATGGGAACCGGGTTCCGCAAGGCCGGATATTCCTGCCGCAGCTTCGCCAGCTGCTTGAAAAAGCAGTGGATCCCGCGGCTTTTCTTCGTAAGCTCCCAGCTTTTCCAGCCGATTTCATTGTCCTGGCAGTAGGCGTTGTTATTGCCGTTCTGGGTATTCCCGCACTCGTCCCCCATATAGAGCAGGGGGACGCCCTGGGAAAACATCACCGTACATAAGGCATTCTTCACCTGTTTTTCCCGCAGGCGGTTTACATATTTCCGGCGGCTGGGGCCTTCCTCCCCGCAGTTACTGCTGAAATTCCAGGCAACCCCGTCCCGGTTCTCCTCCCCATTGGCCTGGTTCTTCTTTTCCGTATAGCTAAAGGCATCGTATAGGGTAAACCCGTTGTTAATCGCCGCATAGTTGACAAATCCCTGGTTCTTCTGCTGCCGCCGCATCTGGTCCGCAAACTCTCTGGGACTGCCGCCCTGGTGGTTCATAAGCCTCCGTACGCCATACAGGAACCCGTCGTTATAGGAAAACAGCTCCATTTCATGATTCTCCAAACGGCACAGTTCCTCGGAAAACCCTTCAAAAAACAGCTTCCGCCCCCGCAGGCATCCGTCCTTGGCAATCAGCTGCGCCAGCTCGTCACTGCAGAGCACATGAAAACCATCCACATGATATTCCCTTGCCCAATAACGCAGAATCTCAATTACAAAATGTGGATTTAATTTTTTATCAAAATAAAATTCCAGAATGCATTCCATCCCTCTCCGGTGCATCCGGCGTATGAGCTGCTTTAGTGTGTCCGGCGTGCGGTTTTCCCCCAGATATGCGGACTTCACCGCAAAATAATTTCCAGCCGTATACCCCCAATAATTCACCTTCTCTTCCGAAAAAGGCTCCCACTGATAAGGATCCTTGGAAAACACTTCCTCAAATTCATAAACCGGCATCAGCTCTAAGGTCGTGATTCCCATTTCCGCCAAATAGGGAAGCTTCCTGGCAATCCCCTGAAAGGTTCCCAGCTCTTCCTTGGGAAGCTTCTGAAGCATGGAAAAGCCCCGTACGTGAAGCTTGTACATCACCATGTCCTGCTTCGGAACCCTGGGCAGCCGATCCGTTCCCCAGTGAAAGTCATTTTTATAAAATCCACATTTAATTTCTTTCTCTTCCCTGGAAAAATCCGCCCATTTTTCTCTTCCGGAAATACACTTTGCATAAGGGTCCATTACTTTCCGACCGCCGATCTCAAAGGTATAATCATATTCCTTCCAGGGCAGATTCTTAATGCCCACTGAATAAACAGCCGTCTGGTTCTCATCCTCCGTCATGGGAATCCGTTCCGGCTCCCCGCCTTCTTTCGCATGCAGCAGGAGCATGCATTCCTCCCGCCTTTTATTTTCTACCGTAAAGGTTGTAAGTGTTCCTCTGATTTCCGCCCCCATAGTATTGTAATCGCCTTTGCATATTTCGTATCTCATCGCGGGCCTCCTTCTCTTCAGCAATTAACAGTATGACTAAATATAGTATATCATAAAAAAATGCGTGGAACAACTGAAATGTGGGCAACTCTCACCACAAAGCCTTTACACCCGCCGGAGCTTTTGGTATAATAATAAAAACAGGATGCTGTCAAGCAACACCCTTTATTAGGAGAAACGAGGTCAAGCCCATGAGCAAAAACAACAATCAGCCCACAGAAGCCCAGATCCCGGAGGAAGACTCCGATATTATGGTTACCCTGTCCCTGGACGACGGTTCTACTGCGGAATGCGAGATTTTAACCATCTTTGATGTGGCAGACAGAAACTATATCGCCCTCCTGCCGCTGGATGAGAACGCAGAACCCAACGAAGAAGGCGAGGTGTTCCTCTACCGGTACTCGGAGGACGAAGAGGGAAATCCCTCTCTGGAAAACATCGAAGATGACGACGAATACGAAGCGGTGGCAGACCGTTTTGACGAACTGCTGGATGAAGCAGAATTTGATGAGCAATAGGATCATCCTGCTTTTTCCGTATCCCGTCCCGGCTCCTGCCGCATTCACAGGAGCCGGGACTTCTTTTTGCAATGTTTGACTGCCTAACCCTGCAGCTCCGTCAAAAAGCGAGAGGGTTCCATTTCCCTGCCGTTGATTTTTCGGGAATAATAGAGATGCAGGCAATCCTTCGCCCGGGTCATCCCCACATAGAACATGCGCCGTTCCTCTTCCAGTTCGGCCGGAAGTACCGCCTTTTTAAAGGGCATTATCCCTTCATTCACATCCAGGATAAAGACCACCCCATATTCCAGCCCCTTGGAGCTGTGCAGCGTCGCCAGGGAAACACAATCCCCTCCGGATGCCTGCCGTTCCTGCTGACGCTTTAATTCCCTGGCATATTCCTCCATATGGGCAAACCATTCCTCGAAGGTCACAAACTCCTTCGCCCCTTCCTGCAGCTCGTCCAAAACCTCCAGCAGCTCTTCCCCCTTAATCTGGCGTTCCTGGGCGTAGTCCTGCAAGTACCCCTCATAGCCGATGCCGTTCCGGATAAAATTAATCGCCCCAAAAGGGGAAATCCGGGACAAAATCCGCAAATCCACTTCCAGCTGTTCAATACGCTCCGCCACCCAGGGTTGATTTTTCTCATAAAAATGATTGGCCCAGACATCAAAGGCCACCTCCGGCTCTTCTAAGCTTTCTCTGGAAATATACCGCTTCGGACGGTTCATAATCTGTAAAAAATCCTTCCGTGCCCGGCTTCCCAAGGCCAATCGAATATATGTTTTAATATCCTTCGCAATCCAATGGTCATAAAGGTTCGGAATCGTATCTTTCGTACAAAAGGGGATATTATAGGACAAAAGCTGCTCCATCAGCAGCCGGGGCTGGGTATTGGTACGGAACAACACCGCCATATCCTGATAGCGGTAGCCCCGCTCCCGATATTTCAGTATTGTTTCAATGGTGTGCTTGTTTTGCAGGGATTGTTCCCCAAAAAACCGGATTTCCGGCGCTTCCCCGGCTTCCCGGGATGATCGGATCTCTTTTTCAAAACGGGCCTGGTTATGGCAGATCAATTTCAGGGACTGTTCCACAATCCGGCTTTGGGAACGGTAATTCACATCCAGCAGCACCTTTTTTGCATTGGGATACACGGTTTTAAAGCCCAGCATGATTTCCGGCTTGGCGCCCCGGAACCGATAAATGGATTGATCGTCATCCCCCACCACGAAGAGATTGTCCTCCGGCTTGGCCAGCAGCTGTATAATATCGAACTGGAGTTTGTTAATATCCTGGAATTCGTCTATCAATATATAGGAAAATTTCTGCTGCCAGCCCTTTAAAATATCCGGCCGCTGGGTCAGAAGCTCATAACAGTACACCAGCATATCGTCAAAATCAATCAGCCGCTTATTTTGCATGGCCTGCTGATAAGACCGGAACACACGGCGGAATACTTCCTGGGCACAGCTTTTGGAATAATAATGCTCCAATGAAATACCCGTATTTTTCACCAGCCCGACTTCCCCCAGCAAATCCCCGATCAATTCCTTTTCATCCTCATATTCCAGACGGAGGGCCTGCACGATTTCCCGCATCAGCCCAAACCGCTGCTCCTCCCGGATAATATTTTCCCCCTTCAGCCCATAGGCATGCTTCAAAATCCCAAAAAAGACCGCATGAAACGTACCGAATGTCACGGGATAATTCCCGCCCATCCGCTTCGCAAAGCGTTCCTTCATCTCCCGGGCAGCTGCCTTTGTAAAGGTAATCACCAGGATTCCGGAAGGATCCGTTTTTTCATTGAGAATCAGGTTTTTGGTCCGTTCCGTGATGACAGTTGTCTTGCCGGAGCCGGGGCCTGCCAGTACCAGCATAGGCCCCTTTCCATGTTCGACTGCTTCTGTCTGAGAAGTGTTTAAACTCATACTATTTCCGTTTCTGTTTCAGAAGTGTTGAAACCTATATGTTTCTAATTCAGAAATGTGTAAACTTACAATGTTTTCGTTTTTGCTTCAGAAGTGTGTAAACTTACAATGTTTTTGTTTTTACTTCAGAAGTGTGCAATTTTCGAAAGGCTATGTTTTTTATTCCGAAATGCGTAAAATTATATTTCCGCTTCTAATTTCCCAATCGCCGCTTTGATTCGGGAAACAGACTCTGTTTTTCCAAGAATCTCCATGATCTCGGTGGCTCCTCCCGGCGTCATCTGTTTGCCGGACACTGCAGTACGCAGGGGCCACATCACATAACCGTTCTTCACACCCTTCTCGGCCACATAATCCGTCAGCAGCTGATACAGCGCATCATTGCTGTAATCTTCCTGTGCCTCCAGCCTGGGCAGCATCTCCTTTAAAACCAAAAGGGAGCTTTCCGGCGTAGTCTTCATCTTCTTATGGGCATACATGGCGCTGTCGTAATCCGGTACGGTTTCAAAGAAATCAATATGCCCCGCAATATCCGGAAAGATCTCGATTCTGGTTTTCACCAGCGACGCAATCTTTCTAAAATCCATGGCCTTATGGAGCACCGCTTGCATATAGGGCAGGGCCAGCTCATAAAAGGCTTCGAAATCCATGGCCTTCAGATATTCCCCGTTCATCCATTTCAGCTTTACGATATCGAATACCGCCGGGGATTTGCTGATCCTCTTATAATCAAAATTTTCAATCAGCTCGGAAAGAGAAAAGATTTCCCGGTTGTCTTCAGGGCTCCAGCCCAGCAATGCAATATAATTCACTACCGCTTCCGCTAAAAATCCCTGTTCCATCAAATCTTCAAAGGAAGCATGTCCGCTGCGCTTAGACAGCTTCTTATGGTTCTCGTCCGTAATCAGGGGCAGATGCACATAGGTGGGCACCTCCCAGCCAAAGGCTTCATAGAGCCGCACATATTTCGGGGAGGAAGACAGATATTCATTTCCCCGCACCACATGGGTAATATTCATCGTATGATCGTCTACCACATTGGCAAAATTATAGGTAGGGTAGCCGTCGGATTTAATCAGGATCATATCGTCCAATTCGGAATTGGGCACGGTAATCGCTCCATACAGCTCGTCCTGGAAGGTGGTCGTTCCCTCCGTGGGATTATTCTGCCGGATTACATAAGGCTTTCCGGCCGCAAGATTTGCCTCCACCTCTTCCTTCGTCAGGGAAAGGCAGTGCTTGTCGTAAACGGTAATCTCCTTGCCTTCCACAACCTCGCTCTTTAAGGAAGCCAGCCGCTCCTTATCACAGAAGCAGTAATAGGCTTCTCCCTTTTCCACCAGTTCTCTGGCGTATTTCAGATAAATCCCGGTCTTCATACGCTCACTCTGGACGTAGGGCCCATAGCCCCCGTCCCGATCCGGCCCTTCGTCATGGGAAAGTCCCGCCTGCTCCAGGGTACGGTATATAATGTCGGTAGCCCCTTCCACAAACCGTTCCTGATCCGTGTCCTCAATCCGAAGCATAAAATCCCCGCCTGCATGCTTTGCAATCAAAAATTCATACAGAGCGGAACGCAGATTCCCCACATGCATCTTCCCGGTAGGGCTGGGGGCATACCTGGTCCTAACTTTACTCATAAACTGTTCTCCTTCTCTTACAAATACTCCGAC
>CAJUSQ010000097.1:0-4129 GCA_910588885.1 uncultured Lachnospiraceae bacterium | reverse complement strand
GACAAAACCCGCATACATTCGCTTAAATCAATGGGCTTCGCGATATGCGCATTCATTCCGCAGTCCAGGCATCGCTGCACATCATCGGAAAAAGCGTCCGCCGACATGGCAATAATCGGCAGCTGACTGTCTTCCCGTTCCAGCTTCCGGATGGCTGCCGTAGCCTCATAGCCGTTCATGATCGGCATCCGGATATCCATCAGAACCCCATCGTAATATCCTAATTCGGATTTTTCAAACATCTCCACACAAATCTGGCCGTTTTCCGCCCGCTCCAGTTCCAGGCCGCCCATTGACAAAATACTCTGGGCCACTTCCCAATTCAGGTCAATATCCTCCGCCAGCAGGATCCTCTTTCCGGTAAAATCCATCTCCATCGGATTCTGATGCTTGATATCCTCCCGATAACCGTCCACATACTGCACCAGCCGGGCATACAGGGTGGATTTAAACAGGGGCTTACTGATAAAGCCTTCAATCATATCCGTATTGATTTCCCCTTCCACATCGCTCCAATCATAAGCGGATACCAGGAAAATGGGGATATCCTTTCCGACACTGCTGCGGATTTCATTTATGGTTTCCACGCCGCTCATATTGGGCATCTTCCAGTCGATCAGGACAAACTGGTAATCCTCCCCGGCATTCCGGCGTTCCTTAATCATCTCTATGGCTTTCCGGTCGTCCATCACCCATTCCCCATGGCAGCCCAGCTCATTCAGATTGGCGGTAGCGCTGGCACAGAGCAGCTCATTATCATCCACCACCAGGATATTCCAGGGCGGAAGCTTCATATCCGTCTCCTTAATATCCGCTTTCTTCAAATCCACAATTACTTCAAAACGGCTTCCCTTATGCTGCTGGCTCTCCAGAGTAACCCTGCCGCCCATAAGGGCTACAATACATTTGGTAATGGACATACCAAGGCCCGTTCCGGTAATATGCTGTACCTGTTCCGTATTTTCCCTGGAAAAGGTATCCCAGATCTTCTTCTGAAACTCTTCGGACATCCCGATTCCCGTGTCCTGTACAATGAAGTGGGTACAGACATACTCCTCGCCCTTCTGGGATTCCTCCTGGAACATATGTACGTCGATCCGTCCCTGCTCCGGTGTAAACTTCACCGCATTGGACAGCAGATTCAGCAATACCTGATTCAGACGTACGCTGTCACAGTAGACATCCTCTGCCAAAACCGTCTTTATGAAAATATCAAAATACTGATTCCGTTCTTTTACCTGGGGCTTAATAATATTCACAATATCATCCATCACATCCCGAAGGGATACCGGAGCCAGATTCAGGGTCATCTTACCGCTCTCAATCTTGGACATATCCAAAACATCGTTAATCAGTCCGAGCAGATGCTTACTGGATAATTTTACCTTCCTTAAGCATTCTTCTACCCGGTTCATATCCTTGATATTTTTCAGCGCAATCTCCGTCATGCCCACAATGGCATTCATGGGCGTACGGATATCATGGCTCATGCTGGAAAGGAATTCACTCTTTGCCTTGTTCGCCTCCATGGCCTGGTTCCTGGCTTCTGCCAGATTCTTGATCTGTCTGCGGGACATCCGGTAATACAGGACAAAGATAATCGTCATCACAATGAAAATCATGCAGGCAAAGGTGGCCATAATCACCATACGCATGCCGTCCAGCTGCATAATCGGCCCTTCCAGCGCCCCTTCGGACATAACCGTCACCAGATACCAGTTGGAATTGTCCGCAATGGGCGAACAGTATATTTGCTGCAGCTGGTCTGCGATCTGCACGGTTTCAAAATATTCTTCCCCTGCTTCCATCGCCGCCTGCAGTTCCTCTACATAATCCTGGGCCTGCTTCCCATGGCGAGGCTGCACCTCTTCTACCAAACGCTCAAAGTAGCTCTTGCGGAATGCATCTCCGCTCCGGATGACAAAGTCCCCGCTTGTATCAATAATATGTGTATACACCAGGCTGTTCCCACTGTCCAAAAAAAGCGCTTCTCTCAAATAATCCATGGAAAGGGTCACCACCATGGCATCACAGGTTTTATCATTTCCCATGGGATACTCTGCCTGTTTTCCCAAAACCAGAATCTTATCTCCGTTTTCCGCAACGCCCTGTGTTACGATATCATTCCCATTATTCAGGTTTTCTTTGAAAAGCTCTTCACGGAGAATCCCAAGCGGCTCCCCGTAAAAAACCTCCACTCCGTTTTCATTGGTATAGTATCCAATGCTGACAAAATCCATCGCCTCTGCATTGATTTTAAGCCGCTCCATCCGCTGCTCGTCGTCGGAAATATACTGGGTGCGCCGGATAATCCCTTCTACTTCCGTCAGCCGCAGCGAAATAATGGAACTGAATTTCTGCTGCAGCTGTACGTTCATCTCCGCCATATAAATATTTCCCACAGCCCGAATAGACTTTCTGGTCTGGTTGGCCATCACCATTGTCAACCCGATAAACACAAGCAAACTGACCGTCACCAGGCTGACAAAACTGCGTTTTAAAAACTGAATGATATTTTTCTCCATTCTTTATCCCTCTTCTACTGATTCCCTTAGGAGCGCTTCGAAATACCGACGGCAGCAGTCCCGGCAAAACCGTGCCCGCCAGACCAAACCCCATACCACGAAAATATCCTGCCCACTGCCGGATCCCCGGCAGCAGGCAGGCAATGCCCCGCTTCCATATTACAGCCCTGTATATGCTTCCGAACCGTTTCCTGCTACATGTGCTTCTGAATACACTCCAGAATCGCAGCCTGCACCGGTAAAATCTTCTTCAGCTCATCTCTTGCGATCTCCGGCTGGTCTGCCCGCAGGAGATCCACGATCTGGGTATAAGCTTTATAGAGGGGCGTCAGGGACAGGTTCCCTGCCGTACCCTTCAGGGCATGGGTTTTCTCAATGATCGGCGTTACATCCGATGCATCAAACTCCGGATCCACCTCATAGGCCCCTGCCATCTTCACAAAGGATCCTAAAAGCTTTGTATACAAAGCCTCATTTCCTCCAAGCCGCCGAAGCGCCTCGTCAATATCTACACCCAGTTCTCTTAATTCTTCACACAGTCCCATTTGTATTACCTCTTTCCTGCTCTTGCCCTCTGCCGCCGGCAGCGGCATATTTGTTGCTTACATGATGTTTCAAAAAACAGTTCCATATGTAAGTGATCCTGTTCGATCCGTATGAGGACACGGCCTCCTTGGAGGATGCATCCTCCCTTTGATTTGCACGGTATCGTTCTTATTATTATACCATATTTCCCGCAGAATTGTCAATTTAGTTCACGGTAGCGTCGGCAAAAGAAAACTTTTGTTCGGTTGCCTGGAAAAACTCAATTCGAGACAACCGGAAGCAGTCCAGGATCTTCTCGGAAAATTCCCCGCACTCCCCTTCCAGAATCATACGGGCAGCCTCCTCCACCGCATAGGCTTCCCGATAGATCCGCTTGCTGACCAGCTCGTCATAGACTACCACCAGGGACACCACCTGGGCCCAGACGGGAATGGCATCCCCTTCCAGACGGTCCGGATATCCGGACCCGTCATAGCGTTCATGATGATAGCGGCAAATATCATAACAATACCGGTAAAAGCCGTTGTCCTCCTGGCTGAAATTCTCCAGGATTTCGCAGCCGTAAATCGTATGCTTTTTTATCTCCTCTTTTTCACTGAAGGTCAGCTGCCCCGCTTTCTGCAAAATGCTGTCCGAAAGGGCAATTTTTCCGATATCATGAAGCGCCGAAGCATTGGCAACCAGATCCGCATCCTCTTGGGTCAGTCCGTATTCCGGATAACAGTCCACCAGATGACGCATCATCAGCCGTGTCAAATACTTCACACGGAACGTATGCTCTTTCGATTCCAGCCCCCGGTACTCTACAATGGCGCTTAAGGCATTCAGCAGAAATTCATTGTTCCGCATCAATTCTTCCCTGCTCTTACGCAGCGCTACGGTCCGCTCCCGAAGCTTTTGCTCCAAATTAATCCGGTTTTGGAATAATTCAATGATATTCACGGTACGGCGCATCACCACCTTCGGCTCAAAGGGCTTATAGATAATGTCGGAAGCCCCGTATTCATAGGCTTTCTCATCCGTCTCCGCCGTGGCCTCCCCGGTAATTACAATCACGG
>CAJUSQ010000096.1 GCA_910588885.1 uncultured Lachnospiraceae bacterium | reverse complement strand
ATTTACTGAAGGAGGTTTCGGGCCGGAAAATACTGATTACGTCCTATGATTTGCTGAAACGGGATGTGGAGATTTATCAGGAGCTGGTTTTTGACTACCAGGTCATTGATGAAGCCCAGTTTATTAAAAATCAGGGAACCCAGGCGGCAAAGGCCGTAAAGGAAGTGCAGGCGGGCTTTCGGCTGGCTTTAACCGGGACACCTATTGAGAACCGGCTTAGCGAGCTGTGGAGCATTTTTGATTACCTGATGCCGGGTTTTTTGTTTTCTGCCCAGAGGTTTCGGGAAGAGTTCGAGAACAGAATTGTAAAAAACGAGGATGAAGATGCTTTAAAACGGATTCAGAAGATGATTGCCCCCTTTATCCTGCGGCGGCTGAAAGGGGAGGTATTAAAGGATCTGCCGGAAAAAATAGAAGAGAACCGATATGTAAAGCTGCGGGGAGAACAGCAGAAGCTGTATGATGCCCATGTAAAACGGCTGCAGATGATGCTGGAGAACAAAACAGACGCGGATTTCCAAAGCTCCAAGATTCAGATTTTGGCGGAGCTGACAAAAATCCGGCAGCTTTGCTGCGATCCGGCATTGATTTTTGAGGATTACAAGGGAGAGACGGCGAAGCTGGAACTTACGGTCCAGATGATCCAAAATGCTGTGGAAAACGGCCATAAGGTGCTGCTGTTTTCCCAGTTTACAACGATGCTGGAACGTATCCAGGAACGGCTTATAAAGGAGAATATCAGTTTCTTTTCCCTGACCGGATCTGTGAGTAAGGAAAAGCGCAGCCAGATGGTGGAAAGCTTCCAGACCGATGAAATGGCGGTGTTTTGCATTTCCCTGAAGGCCGGAGGGACGGGGCTGAATCTGACGGCTGCGGATATTGTTATCCACTATGATCCCTGGTGGAACGTGGCGGCCCAGAATCAGGCTACGGACCGTGCCCACCGGATCGGCCAGACGAATATGGTAAATGTCTATAAAATCATCGCAAAGGGGACCATCGAAGAAAATATCGTAAAGCTTCAGGACCGGAAGCAGGAACTGGCCAACCAGATCTTGTCAGGCAGCGGAAACGGAGCGGGATCTTTTTCCCGGGAAGAGCTGCTGGAGCTGCTGGGGAATTAGAGTGTGGTTAAAAATGCATGCCTGCTATCTGTACGCCCCGCTTAACGGGGGCTTTGACCCCCGCAACAGCCGCTAAAGATCCGCGCCGGCGCAGCTGCCCGGCCCGCGGCTGGCGGAAATAAAAAAAGCTCTCCTCGGTAAATGCTGCCCCGATGAGAGCTTTTCATATATTATCCGTATTCATAAGAGTAGCTTATCTCCCTTAAAGAATCAGCAGAACCGATCCATCATCATACCGGAATAGAGAGAACATGCGTAAGGCGCAGGAAAATTCTTTCCGGGGTTTTTATAAGTTACAACAACTTTATTGACATAATCCATCGGGTTTAATACGGCAACGGAAGCTTTGGCATCCAACAATTGTTTAAAATCATTGAGTACGGAAAGCTGCTCCGAAGGATTTTCCGATTCCATGACAGCAGCCAAAGTTGGCTTGTCAATGGCAAACAAACCGTTTTCATCCTTGTGCAGGCCGATTGCCGCCAATTCATCCCGATAAGTCTCGGCTGCACTGCTGATCTGGTAACGCAGCTTATGGTTCTGGCCGTGGGTCTCAGCATATTTATCCGAGGTCTTGAGAATCGCGTTGAAGGCATCGGTGAGATGCTGAATATTCTCCATGGCAGACTGAGCGTCCGGCATAAAGCCGATGGTGGCAGAATCCCCTTCCGGACTGATCCCCTGTAAGGTCAATTCAAAAGCATTGCTGACCGTAAAGGTATTAGAATAGGAAGAGCGCGGAGTCCCATTCAGCAGGAACGAAGAATTCTGTGCTTCCTGGCTGATCTGGCTGATTCCTAAAGTATCAATGGCATCGGCGGAATTGGAGCTTCCTCCGGCGCTGATATTAAAAAGGTAAGGTTCCCCTTCCCCCAGTCCCGTATGAAGGGATTCTACCTTCAGGGCGCTCTGACCGTTCTCGTCCTCGATGACGGAGGCTTTCAGGCCGATGTTGGAATTGGTAATCAGGTTCGCAAGCTTGTTCTGAATGCTGTAGTTGGTATCATCCGAAGTGACGCTGAACTGAAATTCATAGCCGGAAGAGCTATTGGTCAAGTCAAAAGAATAGGTATCCGGCGCCAGGTCACGGCGGTTGCTCTTCAGGAAATTCCCGATATTGATCTGGGATTTGGCCAGTTGGCGTACCTCAATCTGGAAATCCTTCAGCTTCACACCGTCTTCATCCTTACCGATGTAGCGGGCAGTCACAATATCCTCCTGAGAGGAGGCAGCGGCCTTCTTCTGAAGGGCTTCCATGATGTCATCCGAACCAGAAATAGACGCAACGACGTTCCGGATATGCTGGGCATTTTCCTTAATATCAATGGCGAACTTAGTAATCGTACTCCTGTTTGGAAACTTATACAGGGGCGATTCCTTGTTCAGCTTGACAATCTGGTTGTAGACTCTGCGTAGCTCACTTTTCTTATGTGTATCGTAGCGGGTGCCGGCACGGCTTCCATAGGTAGTCAGGTAATAAGCGTATGCGGTATCAATGACTCCCATTCTTACCCCTCCTTTCATCCTTGAAATCCATGCAGATTTTGAAAAAAATCCATGGCAGGGCATAAAAATCCATTTCTCTATATATTATATCGGAAAGAGTTTCCATTGTCATTAGCATATTATACAAAAAAGTGTTGACGGGCTTGTAATAGTATGTTATATTGGACTAGCGATGGAAGTAGGTCTTTTTTTTATGCCTAAAAACAAGAATTTAAGTGGAGGTGGAAGTTGTGCGCACAAAAATTACATTAGCATGTACCGAATGCAAGCAGCGTAATTACAACATGACCAAGGATAAGAAAACGCATCCTGACAGAATGGAAACGAAGAAATATTGCAGATTCTGCAGGACCCACACATTACACAAAGAAACGAAGTAATGGAAACCGTAAAGGAAGTGAGATCATATGGGAGACAATAATTCAGAAAAAGCCCCGAAGACCAGTTGGTTTACCGGCTTGAAAGCCGAGTTTAGCAAAATAATCTGGCCGGATAAAAAATCACTTACCAGACAGACGGCAGCAGTGGTTGCTGTTTCGGTTATCTTAGGTCTAATTATTGCCGTACTGGATGTAATTTTAAAGTACGGAGTTGATATCCTGGTGAATTTATAATGGAGGCAAAGGTGATTTTATGGCAGAGGCAAACTGGTATGTAGTCCATACCTATTCCGGTTATGAGAATAAGGTGAAGGCGAACATTGAGAAAACCATCGAGAACCGTCATCTGGAGGATCAGATCTTAGAGGTGCGTGTGCCGATGCAGGATGTGGTCGAGATGAAGAACGGCGCGAAGAAGCAGGTTCAGAAGAAGATGTTTCCGGGTTATGTCCTGATCAATATGATTATGAACGACGATACGTGGTACGTAGTCAGAAATACCAGGGGAGTGACCGGATTTGTCGGTCCGGGCTCGAAGCCTGTACCGCTCACGGAAGCCGAGATGAGGCCGCTGGGTATCAATGAAGCAAATGTGGTAGTCGATTTTGCGGAAGGGGATTCCGTTGTTGTGACCGGAGGTGTCTGGAAAGATACCATCGGTATGATTCAGACGATGAACCAGGGCAAGCAGATGGTTACTATCAACGTAGATTTATTCGGCCGTGAAACGCCGGTAGAAATAAGTTTCACAGACATTAAAAAGATGTAAGACATGGCGATAGGATTCCGAAGAGGGCCTATTGAGGAAAAAGGAGGCAATCTCAAATGGCAAAGAAAGTAGAAGGATATATCAAATTGCAGATTCCTGCTGGTAAAGCTACGCCTGCTCCGCCAGTCGGACCTGCCCTTGGACAGCACGGTGTAAACATCGTGGAGTTTACAAAGCAGTTCAACGCAAGAACCGCAGATCAGGGCGACCTGATTATTCCGGTAGTTATTACCGTTTATTCCGACAGAAGCTTCAGCTTCATAACCAAGACCCCGCCTGCCCCGGTATTGATCAAGAAGGCATGCAACATTAAGTCCGGTTCCGCAACCCCCAATAAAACAAAGGTAGCGACCATTTCCAAAGCAAAAGTTCAGGAAATTGCGGAATTAAAGATGCCGGATCTAAATGCGGCTTCCGTAGAAGCGGCTATGAGCATGATCGCCGGAACTGCAAGAAGCATGGGCGTTACGGTTACGGATTAAGCCGAACGAATATGGCGTTACGGATGAAACCGGACGCATTGAGAGATTTGAAGACACCGTGGGAGGGTCCTCTCCCGATATTACCACTAGGAGGTTATTTAGAATGAAAAGAGGAAAGAGATATGTTGAGGCTGCAAAGTTAATTGACAGGGCAGTTCAATATGATACAACAGAAGCGATTGGTTTAGCCAAGAAAGCAGCTGTTGCAAAATTTGACGAGACAATCGAAGCTCATATCAGAACCGGCTGTGACGGACGTCATGCGGAACAGCAGATTCGTGGTGCAGTAGTACTGCCTCACGGAACCGGGAAAAAGGTAAAGGTTTTAGTATTTGCCAAGGGCGATAAGATCGACGAAGCACAGGCAGCAGGCGCAGACCATGTCGGCGGCGAAGAACTGATTCCGAAGATTCAGAACGACGGCTGGCTGGATTTCGACGTTGTAGTTGCGACTCCCGATATGATGGGTGTTGTAGGACGTCTGGGCCGTGTACTTGGACCGAAGGGCTTAATGCCGAACCCGAAAGCCGGAACTGTAACCATGGACGTTACAAAGGCAGTAAATGATATCAAGGCTGGTAAGATTGAGTATCGTTTGGACAAAACAAATATTATCCATGTGCCAATTGGGAAAGCATCTTTTACCGAAGAACAATTAGCGGACAACTTCCAGACCTTAATGGATGCCATCCTGAAAGCAAGACCCAGCGCACTGAAGGGCCAGTTCATCCGGAGCGTGGTATTATCTCCCTCCATGGGGCCGGGCGTGAAGCTTAACGTTGCGAAACTTGTTTAAAAGGGTTGACATCTGAAATAGACAATGCTATAATAACAAACGTATTTTGCCGAAGACAGCAGGTGCCCTAGGGCGTAACAGCAATGGCCTGCCGAGGAAATTGCAGTTTTATTTAAGCTGCCGAGAAAAGAAATTTTCAAGCCTCTTTGTCTTTGGACAAAGGGGCTTTTAAAAATTTATAAAGGAGGTGCACGATTCGTGGCAAAAGTAGAATTAAAACAACCAATCGTACAGGAGATTTCCGATCAGATTAAAGATGCACAGTCTGTCGTATTAGTAGATTACCGCGGACTTACTGTAGAAGAAGATACTCAGTTACGTAAGCAGTTGAGAGAAGCCGGTGTTACTTATAAGGTATACAAGAACACATTGATGAACTTTGCATTCAAGGGAACCGAATTCGAAAGCATGTCAGAGCTTTTGAAGGGACCCAGTGCAATTGCAATTTCCAAGGATGATGCTACTGCGCCGGCGAGGGTTTTGGCAAAATTTGCCAAGACAGCTCCGGCTTTGGAATTGAAAGCAGGTGTCGTAGAAGGAACATTCTATGACGAAGCCGGCATTAAGGCGGTTTCCAGCATCCCGTCCAGGGAAGAGCTGCTTTCCAAGCTGCTTGGAAGCTTGCAGTCACCGATTACCAACCTGGCACGCGTTCTGAACCAGATCGCAGAACAGGGCGGCCCGGCAGACGGAGCAGTAGAAGCAGCGCCTGCAGAAGCAGAAGCTCCCGCAGAAGAAGCACCGGCAGCAGAATAAGCCGGGACATCCGGCCCGCGGCCTGACAGAGGAAGCTTCCGATTGGCTTCCCGGCTTTTACAGCATTGCCGGCCCGGGGACAGGTGGAAAAAGAAAAAAGATCATAAAGAAGAAAATGATAAAATGGAGGGAAAAATAATGGCAAAGTTAACCACAGCAGAATTTATTGAAGCGATTAAAGAGTTAAGCGTATTAGAGTTAAATGATTTGGTAAAGGCTTGCGAAGAAGAGTTCGGCGTATCCGCAGCAGCAGGCGTTGTAGTTGCAGCAGCAGGCGACGGCGGAGCAGCAGAGGAAGAGAAGACCGACTTTAACGTAGAGCTGACAGAAGTTGGCCCCAACAAGGTTAAGGTTATTAAGGTTGTCCGTGAAGTAACCGGACTTGGCCTGAAGGAAGCAAAGGAAGTTGTAGACAATGCTCCGAAGGTTGTAAAGGAAGGCGCAGAGAAGGCAGAAGCAGAAGATATCAAGGCAAAGCTGGAAGCAGAAGGCGCAAAGGTTACTTTGAAATAAGTTACGGAATAGAAAGCGGGAACATTTTTCCATGGAGCTACAAAGGAAAAATGTTCCTTTTTTTCTTTTTTTAAAAATTTCCTTGACTTCCCAGGTATATTTGTGCTATCATATACGATGCACTATTATGGTGAGGTGGGCCTATTTTCGAGCCGGCAGCCGGAAATAGATAAATTATAAAATGAGAGGTGAAGCGTCAATGGAGAAGAACAGAATACGTCCGATTCAAACAGGAAAAAGTGTTCGTATGAGTTATTCACGTCAGAAGGAAGTATTGGAGATGCCGAATTTGATCGAAGTCCAGAAGGACTCCTATCAGTGGTTTCTGGATGAAGGACTGAAAGAAGTATTTGCCGATATTTCCCCGATTGCGGATTACAGTGGGCATCTGAGCCTGGAGTTCGTTGATTTTACATTGTGTGAAGATGATGTAAAATATTCCATAGCGGAATGTAAGGAAAGAGATGCGACTTATGCGGCACCCCTGAAAGTAAGAGTAAGGCTGTATAATAAAGAAATTGATGAAATTAACGAACACGAAATCTTCATGGGCGATTTGCCACTCATGACGGAAACCGGTACTTTTGTAATCAACGGCGCGGAGCGTGTCATTGTCAGCCAGCTGGTGCGTTCTCCGGGTATTTATTATGCCATTGCCCACGACAAGGTTGGAAAGACTCTTTATTCCTCTACCGTGATTCCCAACCGCGGTGCATGGCTGGAATATGAGACCGACTCCAATGATGTATTTTATGTACGCGTAGACCGGACAAGAAAGGTACCGATTACCGTATTGATCCGTTCCCTGGGAATCGGGACGAATCAGGAAATCATAGATCTGTTTGGCGAGGAGCCGAAGATCATTGCCAGCTTTGGGAAGGACGTTGCCACCAACTATCAGGAAGGTCTGCTGGAATTATATAAGAAAATCCGGCCCGGCGAGCCGCTGACGGTAGAAAGCGCGGAAAGCCTGATTACGTCCATGTTTTTTGATCCCAGACGGTATGACCTGGCTAAAGTAGGCCGTTATAAATTTAACAAAAAGCTGGCCTTTAAGAACAGAATTAACGGACATGTTCTGGCGGAAGATGTGATTGATACCACTACCGGGGAAGTTTTGGCAGAAAAAGGCACGACACTAAACCGGGAACAGGCGGACGCCATCCAGAATGCGGCCGTACCCTATGTATGGATTCAGGGGGAAGAACGCAATATCAAGGTTTTATCGAATATGATGGTAGACATAACCAATTTTGTAGATGTAGTACCCAGAGAGGTAGGCATTACGGAACTGGTTTATTATCCTGCCCTGAAAAAGATTTTAGAAGAAAACGAGGATTTGGAGGAGCAGAAGCGTGTCATCCGTAAGAGCGTTTCCGAGCTAATTCCGAAGCATATTACCAAGGAAGATATTTTAGCTTCCATTAATTATAATATGCATCTGGAATATGGTCTTGGAAATGACGACGATATCGACCATTTGGGGAACCGCCGGATTCGTGCCGTAGGCGAGCTGCTGCAGAATCAGTACCGGATCGGGTTATCCAGAATGGAACGTGTGGTACGGGAGCGGATGACAACCCAGGATCTGGAAGGGATCTCTCCTCAGAGCCTGATTAATATTAAGCCCGTAACGGCAGCCGTGAAGGAATTCTTCGGTTCCTCCCAGCTGTCCCAGTTCATGGATCAGAATAACCCTCTGGGCGAGCTGACCCACAAGCGGCGTCTGTCCGCCTTAGGACCGGGCGGTTTATCCCGTGACCGGGCCGGATTCGAGGTCCGTGACGTACATTATTCCCATTACGGAAGAATGTGCCCCATTGAGACGCCGGAAGGTCCTAACATCGGTTTGATCAACTCCCTTGCAACCTATGCGAGGATTAACGAATATGGCTTTGTGGAAGCGCCCTATCGTAAGATAGACAAATCCGACCCCAAGAATCCCAGGGTAACGGATGAAGTCGTTTATATGACGGCGGATGAAGAGGACAATTACCATGTGGCCCAGGCGAATGAAGCCCTGGATGAAAACGGGCATTTTGTCCGGAATTCCGTTTCCGGCCGTTACCGGGAAGAAACACAGGAATACGAGAAGGCCATGTTTGATTACATGGACGTATCCCCGAAGATGGTGTTCTCCGTGGCGACTGCATTGATTCCTTTCCTGGAAAATGACGATGCCAACCGGGCGCTGATGGGTTCCAACATGCAGCGTCAGGCGGTGCCCCTTCTGACCACGGAAGCTCCGGTAGTGGGTACCGGAATGGAAACAAAGACCGCCGTAGACTCCGGTGTCTGCATTGTGGCAAAGAAAGCCGGCATTGTAGAACGTTCCGTTTCCAACGAGATTTCCGTGAAAAATGAGGACGGCACCAGGAGTGTTTATAAATTAACAAAGTTTTCCAGAAGCAACCAGTCCAACTGCTATAACCAGAAGCCCATTGTATTTAAGGGAGATAAGGTGGCGGCCGGGCAGGTCATTGCCGACGGGCCTTCTACTTCCAACGGGGAGATTGCCTTAGGGAAAAACCCGCTGATCGGGTTTATGACCTGGGAAGGTTATAATTACGAAGATGCGGTATTATTAAGCGAACGATTGGTGCAGGAGGATGTGTATACCTCCGTGCACATTGAGGAATATGAAGCGGAAGCCCGGGATACCAAGCTGGGGCCGGAAGAGATTACGAGAGACGTTCCGGGTGTCGGGGACGATGCTCTGAAGGACCTGGATGAGCGGGGCATTATCCGGATCGGTGCGGAAGTCCGTGCCGGCGATATTCTGGTAGGTAAGGTGACCCCCAAGGGAGAAACGGAGCTGACGGCGGAAGAACGTCTGCTACGGGCGATTTTTGGCGAGAAGGCCCGGGAAGTCCGGGATACTTCTTTGAAAGTACCCCATGGCGAATACGGGATCGTAGTGGATGCCAAGGTATTTACCCGGGAAAACGGGGATGAATTGTCCCCGGGCGTAAATCAGGCTGTCCGTATCTACATTGCCCAGAAACGTAAGATCTCCGTAGGCGATAAGATGGCAGGCCGTCATGGGAACAAGGGTGTGGTTTCCCGTGTGCTTCCGGTGGAAGATATGCCGTTTCTGCCCAATGGACGTCCTTTGGATATCGTGCTGAATCCCCTGGGTGTGCCGTCCCGTATGAATATCGGGCAGGTGCTGGAGATTCACTTAAGCCTGGCAGCAAAGGCTTTGGGCTTTAATATTGCAACGCCCGTATTTGACGGCGCGAACGAGAATGATATTATGGATACCCTGGATTTGGCCAATGATTATGTAAACCTGTCCTGGGAAGAATTTGAAGAAAAGCATAAGCAGGAGCTGCTTCCGGAAGTGATGCGGTATCTGTCGGAACATCGGGAACACAGAGAACTGTGGAAGGGGGTACCTTTGTCCAGAGACGGAAAGGTACGGCTTCGGGACGGACGTACCGGGGAATATTTTGACAGCCCGGTTACGATTGGCCACATGCATTATCTGAAGCTGCATCATCTGGTAGACGATAAGATCCATGCCCGTTCCACCGGACCCTACTCTCTGGTAACTCAGCAGCCCCTGGGCGGAAAAGCCCAGTTCGGCGGCCAGCGGTTCGGAGAGATGGAGGTGTGGGCTCTGGAAGCCTACGGCGCGTCCTATACGCTGCAGGAGATCCTGACCGTGAAATCCGACGATGTAGTTGGACGTGTGAAGACCTATGAAGCAATCATTAAGGGGGACAATATTCCGGAAGCGGGAATTCCGGAATCCTTCAAGGTATTGCTGAAGGAGCTGCAGTCCCTGGGCCTGGATGTGAAAGTCTTAAAGGACGACCAGACCGAAATCGAGATCATGGAAACCAGCGAATACGGCGATACGGATTTGAATGCAATTATTGCCGGGGACCGGGATTTTGCCTTTGATGATGATGAGTCCTTTGGAGCCATGGGCTTCAGCAAACAAGAGTTCGATGACGAGAACGAGGAGCTGGTGGCCGTGGAAGAGGAGGAAGATGAAGAGGATGACGACGGGTTCCTGGATGAATTGGAGTCCATGTTTGGAGAGGAATAAAGGAAGGGAGTGACGCAAATGCCGGAGACGATGAATAAAGAAAACTACCAGCCCATAACCTTTGAGGCAATTAAAATAGGTTTGGCCTCCCCAGAGAAAATCAGAGAATGGTCCCGGGGTGAGGTGAAGAAACCGGAAACCATCAACTACAGAACCTTAAAGCCGGAGAAGGACGGCCTGTTCTGTGAAAAGATTTTCGGGCCCAGCAAGGACTGGGAATGCCATTGCGGCAAATATAAGAAAATCCGTTATAAAGGCGTTGTCTGTGACCGCTGCGGCGTGGAGATTACAAAAGCCAATGTTCGTAGAGAGCGCATGGGGCATATTGAGCTTGCGGCTCCCGTATCCCATATTTGGTATTTCAAGGGAATTCCCAGCCGGATGGGGCTGATTCTGGATCTGTCGCCGCGAACTCTGGAAAAAGTGCTGTATTTTGCTTCCTATATCGTATTGGATAAGGGAACCAGTGATTTGCAGTATAAGCAGGTGCTTTCCGAAAGCGAATACCAGGAGGCACGGGAAAAATTCGGCAGCAGTTTCCAGGTAGGAATGGGTGCGGAAGCCATTAAGGAGCTGCTTTGTGCCATTGACCTGGAGAAGGATGCCGAGGAATTAAAGCGCGGTTTGAGAGATGCTTCCGGCCAGAAACGGGCCAGGATTATCAAGCGTCTGGAAGTGGTGGAAGCGTTCCGGGCTTCCGGCAATAAGCCGGAATGGATGATTATGGATGTAATCCCGGTGATTCCTCCGGATCTTAGACCCATGGTACAGCTGGACGGCGGACGGTTTGCCACCTCCGATTTAAATGACCTGTACCGCAGGATTATCAACCGGAACAACCGTCTCCGCAGGCTGCTGGAGCTTGGGGCACCGGATATTATTGTCCGCAACGAGAAGCGTATGCTTCAGGAAGCGGTGGACGCGCTGATTGACAACGGCAGGCGGGGAAGGCCCGTAACCGGCCCCGGAAACCGTCCTTTGAAATCCCTGTCCGATATGTTGAAAGGAAAATCCGGGCGGTTCCGTCAGAACCTGCTGGGCAAACGTGTGGACTATTCCGGACGTTCCGTAATTGTCGTAGGACCGGAGCTGAAAATTTATCAATGCGGCCTGCCTCAGGAAATGGCCATCGAATTGTTTAAGCCCTTCGTAATGAAAGAGCTGGTGTCCAACGGAACGGCCCATAATATAAAAAGCGCCAAGAAAATGGTAGAACGGCTGCAGCCGGAAGTGTGGGATGTACTGGAAGAAGTGATCAAAGAGCATCCCGTTATGCTGAACCGGGCTCCTACCCTGCATCGTCTGGGAATTCAGGCATTTGAACCGATTCTGGTGGAAGGCAAGGCCATTAAGCTGCATCCTCTGGTATGTACGGCTTTTAATGCGGACTTTGACGGAGACCAGATGGC
>CAJUSQ010000095.1 GCA_910588885.1 uncultured Lachnospiraceae bacterium | reverse complement strand
ACAGGTGTAAATCCTGTCTCATTTATTGATTATACCCAAAGTTCAGAAAGAACCTAATTTGCGAACCGATGCTTTACTTATACTTTACTTATGCTTTATTTATACTTTACTATCTTTCTTATGAACCGATAGGCCAATCCCGTTCCGTCTTAAAACGATCTCTATCTCCTGCAGGCCGTTTCCACCGTCCGGCACAAATATTCCATAGCCTCTCCCGGATATTCTCCGGCTGCCGTTTCTCCCGTCAGCATGACGGAGGAAGCCCCATGCAGTATGGCATAGAAAATATCGGAAACTTCTGCCCTGGTCGGTACGGCGGCATGTTCCATGGATGCCAGCATTTGTGTTACGACCATATAGGGTTTCCCGGCTTTTCGGCAGAATTCCCCAATTCGATATTGAATCTTCGGCAGTTCCCACAGAGGCATGGAATTTCCCAAATCTCCCCGGGCAATCACGATTTCATCCGCATGGGGAAGGAAGGTTTCCAGCTTGTCCACCCCTTCCATATTTTCAATCTTGGCAAAAATCCGTATTTCCCCGGCTCCGGCTTCCGTGAGCGCCGTCCGCAGGTTCCGAAGGTCCCGGGCGCTGCGTACGAAGGGCAACATAACTCCTGTCACTCCGAATTCCCGGGCCACAGCCAGATTGCTGCAATCACTTTCAGTCAGCGTCGGCATATCAAGGGACAATCCCGGCAGAGCCAGGCTCTTTCTGGATTTTAAAAATCCTCCCCTTAGGACACGGCAGCGGGCGCTTCCTTCCGGCTCCGGCCTTCCTGTCCCCTTCCCGGCTTCCGGGGCCGGATCGGACAGCCTATGGGCCTTTTCTCCGGTAGCCCCCGGCTCTGCCAAAACCGCCTCCACCTCCAGCAGGATTTTCCCGTCGTCCAGTAAAACCTGCTGGCCCGGCTTTAATTCCGGAAATAGGGATGGAGGAACCGGGATTCCTCCTTTTCCCAGTGTCACCGAACGGTCTTCCAAAAGCTCACAGGGCTCCAAATCGCCGATCCGAAGCTCCGGCCCCTGAAGGTCAATTAAGAGCTTGGGCGTAATTCCGACCGCGGACGCCGCTTTCTGCATGGTTTCCAGCCAGCCTTTGCAGCTTGCCAGGCCGGTATGGGAAAGGTTCAGCCGCATTCCGGTCATGCCGGACCGAAACATGGTTTCCAGGGTGTCCTGACTTTGGCATGCCGGGCCAAGGGTGCCGTAAATCTCTACTTTATTTGCTATCATTCCGTTCTCTCCTGTTCGATTTCTTTCTCCGTCTCCGGGCCGCCCTACACCTCATCCAAAAACATCCGCCGGTACTCCATTACAAGGACGCACAGAAAGGTCTGCAGCACCAGCATATCAATGGAATGCATGACACCATCAAAAACAAAGCTCATCTCCGCCTTCTTCAGCCCGTTAAAATGCTGGGAATCCGTAATCACGCAGACCTTTCCGCCATGCTTGTGGATATCTTCGATGGCTTTATCCGCCTGGGTGCCGTAAACACATTTCGGCACCAGCAGGATCACCAGATCCTTTGGGGTCAGCACCTTCGTATGTTCTATCATGTCCCGTTCCTGCTGAAATACGTCACAGATTTTCCCGCTGACAAAAATATCCGACTGCAGGAAAATCTCGGCAAAGCAGCCGGTATAGGAGTAAACCCCGATTTTCTCACTGTCGTGAATGGCCCTGGCCAGCTTTTGCACCTTCTGCTTATCCATCCTTTTGCGCATTTTCGCCAGAAGATCCTCCAGGGTATCTAAAAACACATCCGGCAGATCCGCATTTTCCGGGATATTTTCCCGGGGAATCAACCGGTTATGGTGTTCGTATTTTGACATGTAGTCCACAATATCTTTTTGAAAATAAGAATAATTCTTATAACCAAGTTTTTTTACAAGGCGGCTGATGCTGGCCGGAGAAGTAAAGCAGGTATCCGCCAGCTCATAAATTGTCATCCGGCCGACCTTCTTCAGGTTCATTAAAATCTGCCGGATAATGGCACTTAACATGCTGTCCGCCGGCGTAGCATTATAAACTGCAAGCATATTTTCCACACAGGTCATGGGTTTCCTCCTCCGATCCGCTTTTGTACATGTTTATCTTATCACAAATCCCTGCAAGAATCTACCTGTGATTTCGCGGCTGCCCGCCCCTTAAGCCACCGTTTCACATAAAAAATATGCACTCGACACAAAACGGGAGATGTGCTATATTAATTATATAATTCTGTAAGATCCCAAAATCTATTTCATCTTTGGAGGGACCTATATGAAATTTCTTGCAAATCAAAAACTTGCTACACGTATTGGCATTATTACAACTATCATCACTTTAATCGGAATGCTGCTGCTTTGGTTCATCGTATCCACCAATACCGCATCCATGGTAAAAACCGATATTACCAACCAAATGACCGATGCTGTGGAATCCAGAGCTGCTATTATTAACCAGTATGTAACCTCCGCGGAAGAATATATGACTGCATTCGCTTTAAGCAGTGAGGTCCGTGAACTGCTTAAAGATCCGGAAAACCCGGTTCTTTTGGAACAGGCACAAAAATATACGGAAGATTTTGCCTCTGTGAAAGGCATCTTCGAGGGACTCTATATTGCCACTCCGACCACTCATGTCCTGACCCATACCTCCAAGAGCGCGATTGGCATCACGACGCGGACCGGGGAATCCCTTGACACCTTTCAGGCCACTATTTTGTCCCGGGAGCAGCTGACGAATTTGGGAATTATGAAATCTCCCGGAACCGGGAGCATGATCCTCTCCATGTATTATCCGATTTTTGAGGGCCAGACCTGCATCGGCTATGTAGGCGCCGGCGTCTATGCCAGCCAGCTGATGGACGCCCTGCTCACCTTGGACATGAAGGGACTTCCGAACAGTGAATATGTATTTTTAAATGTAGATACGGGCGTATACCTTTACCATGAGGACGAATCCCTGCTGAATACCGAAACAACCGAGTCCGGATATTTGGAAATCATCCGGCGCATTCAGGCGGACGATAGCACCATAGCGGATACCTATTCCTATCAGGATGAAAACGGGGTCAAACAGCTGGTAGTCTATAAATACTTAAAGGACCGGGGCTGGGTCTTTATGGTCCGGGACAACGCCACAGAAGTTTATGAATCCGTATCCTCCGTACGTTTCTTAGTAGGTGTCCTATGCGGGGGTATGGCTTTTGCGATTATCCTGATCACCCTTTTGATCCTGTATCGGGAGGGCAAAGAGCTCATGGTTGTGGAACGGGCGATCGGACGGCTGGGGGATTTGAACCTGTCTGCCGACCAGGAATTAGAGGCTTTCTACGGCAGGTCGGACGAAATCGGAAAGATTGCTCAAACAACCCACCATGTCTGCGGCTGTCTTCAAAAAACCATCGAGGATGTGGGCCGGATTCTGGGAGAAATTGCGGACGGCAATCTGACCGTAGATGTTACGATAAACGAATCCTATTATATCGGGGATTTCCGGGCTTTGTCTGAAAGCCTGAAATCCATTCATGCCAACCTTGTCCGTGTAATCCGTGATATTTCACAGGTTGCAAAGCAGGTTGGTACCAGCGCAGGCCGTGTCTCTACCGGCGCCCAGGCACTGTCTGCGGGTACCATGGAGCAGGCGGTTTCCATTGACGACCTGGTATTGAACGTCACCGCAATTACTTCACAGATCCAAACCAGCACCGTGCGCTGCAACAGCGCCAGCACCTTGGTGGACAAAGCCACCGGTTACGCCGCAGAGGCCGATACCAGAATGGATCAGCTGATTACTGCCACTCAGAATATCGACCGTTCTTCTGCTCAGATCGGCACCATTAATAAGACCGTAGAAGATATCGCGTTTCAGACAAATCTTCTGGCCTTAAATGCCGCTGTGGAAGCCACCCGCTTTGGAACGGCCGGAAAAAGCTACTCCGTAGTCGCGGAGGAAATCCGCAGCCTGGCTGCCAGATCCTCCGAGGCCGCTCAGAATACCAGCGATTTGATCAGCCGCTCCATTGAGGACGTAAAGACCGGGACCGAATCCACAAATCTTGCGGTTTCCGCCATGCAGGTCATTTCCGACTGTATCCAGTCCCTGAAAACGCTGATGGATGAAATCGCGGCCGCCAGCGTTCAGCAGGCAGAAATGATCAGCCTGGTGGAACATGGAATCAAAGAAATTTCCGAGGTCGTACAGACGAATTCGGCCGCCGCAGAGGAAAGCGCAGCCGTTTCCAACGAACTTTCCAATCAGGCCCAAACCTTAAACAGCCTGATCAGCCGTTTCCATACGGACTCTTCTTATTAGGGAAATCTTATTAAAGATCATAGAAAAAAGATAAACCTCCAGGAATCAAGAACGATATCCCCAGGCTGCGATAAAACGGCGGTCCGGGGATTTTTAATACGGCAAAATACCCTTCCGGCAGAAAATAAAAATCAATTTTTTCCTCAAAAGAATTTCCTCGGAAAAAATTGATTTTATTGCTCTGAAATGTTAAAATAAATTATCAGATAGACACTATGAAAAAGTTTTATTATTTTCATCCTTTTATCTTGCGACAGGTGAATCGTATATGAAAAAGAAAAAAAGCTTATATCTCCCTATTATAATTACGCTTCTCTTGCTGGGCTGCCTTGGAACCGGAGTGTGGTTGTTTGCCAACGCAGTCGGCAGGGAGCTTTGGACGAATTCCATAAAGACCGTAGCGGAAACGACCCGTCAGAAAGCCAATGCGATCCAAAGCTTGCTGGATGACGATTTTTCCAGGCTTTCCCTGCTTAAGGACTATCTTTCGGATAAGCCGCCGGAAAATCTGGGAAAAGTGGTAAGTTCCTGTCAGTCCGTGGATCCGGATGTCTTTTTTTATATTTTGGGCAATCCGGAGCTAAACAATGCCCTGGAACTGGAGCTGGACGAAGCTGCCAGGGAATATCTGGAAACGGTGCCACACACCAGCGGGTTTATCAACTCTCATGAGAATACGATCACAGGCGAAAATGTGTTCGGGATTTTTCAAAAGGCTTTCATGGCAGACGGCACTCCGCTGTTTCTGATCAAAGAATACCGCACCCTGGAAATTGCCCAGCAATTTCCCCTTAACTTCTTTGATTATACCGGGTATTCCTATCTGGTTGACCAGGACGGAGTCATTATGGTGCGTCCCCGGCTGCGGCGCAACGGATATACCGACAATCTTCTGGACATGATTTCACCGGAGCTGAATTCTCCTCAGTTGATCCAGTTATTCCGAAGCCGCCTTCAGGAAGGACGCTCCGGCTGGCATCGTTTTGCCAATCAGGAAACCGAGTTTGTGCTCTGTTATGAGCCTCTTTCCCCGGACTCTCAATGGCTTTTGATATCCGTAGTACCGGAGGAGGTAATCAATCGGCAGACCACAAGCATCTTAGAGAAAACCATGCTTTTTTCCGGGTCCCTCGTATTGATCATCCTGATTATTGCCGCCGTTTTTTCGGGAAGCCGAAGGTCTGAGGAGAAAGCCCATACCCAGGAGCTGAAGCAGGCCCTGGCGGCTGCGGATGCCGCTAACAAGGCCAAGGGACAGTTTTTAATGAATATGTCCCATGATATCCGTACCCCGTTGAATGCCATTATCGGAATGACCGCCGTTGCAAAGGAATATGCTAACGACAAGCACCGGACCGCAGACTGCTTGGAAAAAATCAATATTTCCGGCAAGCATCTGCTAAGCCTGGTAAACGATATTATGGATATGTCTCAAATCGAAAATGGCGCCATGATCCTTCAGGAGGAGCCTCTTAGGCTTTCCCGCCTGTATCGGGAGGTCCTGGAGCTGATGGAATTTCTGGCCCGGGAGTCCCAGGTAACCCTGCATTCGGATTTCCTTCCGCCGGAAAACGATATCATATCCGGTGACCCCATAAGGATCCGCCAGGTATTGATTAACGTCATCGGAAATGCCATTAAATATACTCCCGCCGGAGGCCAGGTTTCCCTGGAATTCTCCCAGGCGGGGCCGGCATCGGACGCTTCCGCTGTGTATCAGTTCTGCTGCACCGATACCGGCATCGGTATGGAACCGGAATTTCTGAAAAAAATGTTCCGTTCCTTTGAGCGCAGCCGGAACACCACCAAGAGCGGTATTGCCGGAATGGGCATCGGGCTTACCATTGCAAAGGGCCTGCTGGATCTGATGGGCGGAAGCATTTCGGCAGAGAGCGAAGCAGGAAAGGGATCTTCTTTCCTGATAGAATTCCGGTTTGCCACCCTGACGGAGCTTCCGGAAGAAGATGCCAGCGCAGATCCTGTCAATATCGAAACCGATCTGCCCTCATCACAGGACAGCCCAAATTCCCCGGAAGATCCCGCGGTTTCTGCCCAAAGCGCTGCAGAAGCCCCGCAGGAAGCCGTTTCCCCGCAGGATAACGCCGGAAGCGTTGTGGATTTTACGAAAAAACGTGTTTTGCTGGTAGAAGATGTAGAGCTGAATATGGAGATTGCGGAAGCCATCCTTGGTATTACCGGAGTCCAGATCGAAAAAGCCTATGACGGCCAGGAGGCCGTACAAATGGTTTTGTCCAATCCCTGCAGATATTATGACTTGATTTTTATGGATATCCAAATGCCCGTAATGGACGGCTACGAAGCCACACGCCGCATCCGGGGAATGGATCGGGAAGACGCCTGGAGCATTCCTATTTTGGCTTTATCGGCCAATGCCCTGGCCCAGGACGTGGAGAATTCCAAAAAGGCCGGTATGGACGGCCACCTGGCCAAGCCGATTGATATTGACCTGCTTCAAAGAACGCTGCGCCAGTATTGTGCCGGATAATTTGTTACATATGCCCGCTGTTTTTCGGGCTGGACTGTACATCTGCCCGTTGTTTCCGGGCTGCACTGTACCGGATAGATCTGCCCGTTGTTTCCGGGCCGCAAGGAAAGGAGCCATTGCAAAGCAATGGCTCCTTTCAGGGTTTGGTATAAGGTATATTTATTCAAAAAGCACTGCCTGATGTGTTTTGGCAGACTCTCTGACCGCATCCATCATGCATAACACCCGGCGAACCTGAGGCAGTTTTATGGCCAGCTCCTCTTTGCCGTAATATGCATTGATATAGTTTACAAAAAAGTCCCGGTGGCAGACATTTACCTTGGGAAGGGACTCTTCATACAACAGTCCCGGTTCCGGCTCTCCAAAGCTTCTGGTGGGGCCTGCGGAGGTCATGGTCAGCTTGCCCGGCACATTTTCCAGAAGATGTTTGGTACGGACAATCATGCCGTCCACATTGCCCTGGGCCTGGAAGGTACCGTCTATCACTGCACTTCCGGTGGTTCCGCCTAAGAACCAGGCCCGTTTCGGGGTCAGGTAGTAGGTACCCAATTCGATTTCGGAGGTCAGCCCGTTTTCAAATTTAAAAATAATTTTAAAGTAATCGTCTACATTCTCATTAATTACATTCTGCATATCCGCATATACGGAAATGACTTTGCTGTCCACCATCAGAAGAATCTGATCGATCAGATGTACGCCCCAGTCATAGAGCATCCCGCCGCCCATCTCCGGGTAAATATGCCAGTCATGCATATTTCCGTTGAAACCGTAGAGCTGGGATTTTACCAGATATTCCTTTCCTACCAGATGATTGTCGTACACTTCCTTAATCGTTCTGAAATCCGCATCCCATCTTCTCTGCTGATGAATCGTGAAACGTACGCCGCATTCTTTCGTAATTTCACACATTTTATCAAATTCCGCCACGGTCATGGCCGCCGGCTTTTCACAGATAATATCCTTACCTGCTCTTGCCGCCTTTTCCACTGCTTCCAGATGCAGGGGATTGGGAACGGAAATAATCACGGTATTGATTTCCGTATCTGCAACCAGATCGTCCATATTGTCATATTTTTTCACTCCTTCGGGAGCGTCTTCCAGCTGCGTCGGCACATTGTCGCAAACGGCGACCAGGTCAATTTCTTCGATGGTTGCCATCATATTGGCATGTTCGTGTCCCATAAATCCAAATCCGATGATTCCTAATTTAATATCCGCCATCTTTTTTCCTCCTTCTACCCGGTATTTCATTTTTCCCGGATATCCAGGCCCGGGCCAACGCCCGAAACCTTATTCGAACTGGTGTTTACCCCTCTACATACTCCGCTGCTTCCATTCCGGCGATCCGCCCAGTATTCACGGCATAACCCATGGAATTGCCGGGCAGCAGGAACATATAGCTGTCGTTGTAAATATTACAGGAATCGGCGCCTGCACAGTACAGGCCGGGAATCGGCATAAAGTCCGCGTCACAAGCTTCGCAGTTTTCATTAATCCGAATACCGCCAACCGTACCGTAGCCTCCGGCCCGTACCCTGGTAGCATAAAACGGGCCTTTATGTACTGCTTTCAAGTATTTCTTCGGTTTGAAGAACTCTTCGTCCACACTGTCGCAGAAATCGTTGTATTCATCCACCGTATCTGCCAGCGTTTCCGGATCAATGCCCATTTTCTCTGCCAGCTCTTCTATGGTATCCGCAATGTAGAAGGAATCGTTTCCGTTTTCCTGGGCCATTTTCACGCCGTCATAGAAATCGGACACATCCGTTTCCGTACGAACCATACTTACCACATCCACTCCGTTACGGATATATCCTTTTACAATGGAGGTATCCACGATGCTGTAGCAGACCCGGTCCTTCTGGTTGGCTATCACATTGGACAAATAGGTGGCATTCTGCATGTATTCTTCGTTCATCACACGCTTACCGAATTGGTTTACCAGCAGGTTGGGCTGAATAAATACGTTGGGAATGCACTGGGGCAGGTCGTCAATCCCTTCAATATTGGCGGCCATTTCAATGCGGACCGGCATATGATCTGCGCCTGCATCCCAGGCCATCTTTAAGCCGTCTCCCATAATCCCGGGAATTGCAAAGTTAAACATATCCTTTCCAAAAGTAAAGCCGGTTTCTTCTTTGATCATTTCCGGGTTGCATCCGGCCCCTCCGGTACAGATAATGGCAGCCTTGCAGTCTACCTTGATTTCTTCCCCATCTTTGTTCACTGCCAGGACTCCGCAAACCTTGCCTTCCTCATCTTTTAAGATCTTCGTTGCAGGAGTTTCCAGAAGGAATGTCACATCCAGTTCCAGAGCCTTTTCATAAAGGGCTTTATTCATAAAGGAAGCGGCTCTCGGCCCGATTCCCTTGTCGCTTTTTACAATATGCCAGGTGGCTTCGGACTGGGGGAAGTAACGGAAAGCACCTTCGAATTCCACGCCCATATCCTCCAGCCATTCAATGGTTTCTGCGGACTGGTCAAAGTACCGTTTTACAAGCCTGGCATCTACCTGGTAATGGGTGTATTCCATAAACATATGGAATGCCTTTTCCACGGTAATGTCGATCATCTGGGCTTTCTGGTACCGGGTGCCAAGGCCCAGGGGCCCCATGCCCATGTTGGCAGCGCCGCCCACCGCTGCGGCCTTTTCCAGCACAACGACACTTGCTCCGTCTTCTGCGGCCTGAACGGCTGCGGATAATCCGGAGGGGCCTGCCGCAATTACACAAATCTGCGCTTCGTAGTTTTTCATCCCTGTTTGCTCCTTTTCGTTCTATTTTTGTTTTCCTGCTTTTGATATCTTAATGGTAACATGGAATTCCCGGTTTTGTGTCACCTGCATCTGATAAAAGTTTCACAATTTGAAACCTCTGTGATCCGCAGCAAAAACCTCTTTCTTCAGGGCTTCCTGCAGGTTCCCCAAGCAGCCGCTGCAAAGAGCGCCACGAAAGCTGCCGCCGCTCCCAGAAACCGCTGTTCTATGGAAAAGGGGCGCATCAGAAATCCAATCACAAGGGGCGAAACCGCCTGGCCAAAGTTGCTGAAAGAGGTGAATACTGCAATACATACGGAACGGTTCCGATCTTTGCCCCTTTGAGCCGCATAAAAATTTCCGGCGGGAGTGAAGGTGGAAAATGCGGCGCCGCCGAACATTCCGGCCAGACACAGCATCCAGAGCTGCCCGCTGAAAAAAACCAGCGTCATGCCGGCCATAGCCAGCAATACCGCTGCGGGAAAAATCCGTCTTCCGATTTTCCCGATGATTCTGCCGGTGAGGCATCCGGCCACCATGCCTGCAAAGGTATAGCTCATGGAAGCGTAGCTGGATTCCGCGGGACCGCCCATGGAGCGGATTTCTACCAGCATTGGCACATTGGATTGATATACCGTAATGAACAGGTATACGAAAAATCCCAGAATTGCATAAAACCACACTTCTTTCGGGACGGGCTGTCCTACTTCCCCTTTGGTTCTTTTCCCGTCCAGCTTCCCTTTGGGCAGGCAGAACAAATCAACCGCCAGTATCGCAAGGACCAGCAGATACGCCAGAAAGCAATGTTCCCATTGCCGGCGCCCCAGCTGTCCGCCTAGCCAAAGAAATACCATTCCGCCGCCGCTGATAAAGGCCGCCTGAATCCCCATCAGCCTGCTGCTCTCTTTTTCATCATAGCAATCACAGATCAGGGCGGCCACGCAGATCAGCATAATTCCCAGCCCAATGCCTAAAATTGCCGCTCCCAGAAGCAGAAATGCAATCCGCTGATGAAAAAAGTAAGGAAACAAGCCCCCTGCCAGATAAAAGCATTCGCTTATCAGGATTAACGTCTTTTTATAAAAATACGGCGTCATCTTCCCGATCAGCAGCGCTACCCCGATCGCAATCAGGCTCGGCATCGTAGTCACCATCTGCACCGTTTCCAATGAGGTTCCCGGAAAGCTTTCCGCAATCCTGGCCAATACCGAATTCGGCGTCAGAAAGCTCATCATTACAAAAGAGGCCGTCATCAGCCCAATTTTTCCTTTTTTCCTGTCCATATCCCATTCCTCCTTTTTGCCATTGTAACATGCTGACCTTGACCTTTCCTATGACATATGTCATACTGTACTTATTGGGTTTTTAAGGAGTTGTGGAGAAATTTTATGTATATTATCTAACAAAAGAGGTGTTTCATGGAAATTTTAAATGACGAGAGACGTCTGGAAAAGCTGATCCTGCAATATCAGCTCAAAGAACAATTTAGTTATTATGATGAATACCGCCCTTATTTCTACCTGATCCGCTTTCCAAAGGGCGAAATGATTTACCGGAATGATTCCCAGCGCCAGTATCTGCTTTTTTTCCTGTCCGGAAAGGTAAAAGTCTGTTCAAACCTAAGCAACGGGAAATCCATGCTGATCTGCTTTTATACCAGCTTCCGGCTGCTGGGAGACCTGGAATTTTATGAAATGGACACCACCACCTCTTCCATCTATGCGGTGGAGCCCTGCTTGTGTATTGCGCTGCGCACTACGCCGATTCGCAGCCGGCTGCTGGAAGACCCGAAATTCCTGCAGATGATATCCCGTTCCCTGGCGGACAAGCTGACCCGGGCCACCAAAAACAGCACCATCAACCTGCTCTATCCTCTGGAAAACAAGCTGGCCAGCTATATCTACCAGGTCAGTCAGGACAACTTCTTTTCCGAAAACCTGACTCAGCTGGCGGAGCTTTTAGGCGCCAGCTATCGGCATCTGCTGCGGATCATGAAAGAGTTTGTTTCCGAAGGCATCCTGGAAAAATGTCCCGACGGCTACCACATTAAGGATTCCTGGCGGCTGATGGACTTGGCGGAGGATTTGTATCTGACTTAACAAACAAGCTCATCTGTCCATCCGCCTGGGAACTCATCTTCCGTTCCCGTATTACATCCCCTTCCCCAACCCTCCCCAACAGCAACGGGCCAGCCGGATCATGACGCCGGAAATTCCGCTTTGCTTCCTCCTGGCTGTCATTGGCATAACAGTACAGGCATC
>CAJUSQ010000094.1 GCA_910588885.1 uncultured Lachnospiraceae bacterium | reverse complement strand
GGTTGTCGTCGTCCGGCAAAAGGCCGTATACGTCGGCGCCGCCTACGTTCTGTTTATTCAGGTCGAACATGGTAATGTCCGGATTGTCTTTGAAAATCATACAGGTCACTACTTTGTCCCCAAGGGCCAAAGGCTTTCCTGCGCTGTCTATTTTTACGTTCTTGCCCATTTTTACGATTTCCCCGGTTCCCTCATGGCCCAATACCAAAGGAATCAGCCCGAAGGGGTCCCGCTTGAACTCGTGGGCGTCGGTGCCGCAGATGCCGCAGCCCTCTACTTTTACCAGGATATCGTCATCCCCCAGTTCGGGGATGGGAAATTCCTTGATCTCATAATTCTCCAAAGCCGTCAGCATGGCCGCCCGGCTCTTAGCGGGAATCGGCCCGGCTGCTTTGGAAGTACTGCCGCTTAAGGCGCTGGGGTCCCGCATGCCATCCAACACTTGTTTTACGATGGCTTCTATCTCTCTTTCATTCATTGCCATGAATCTGTTCCTCCTATCTGATGCATAAGCTGTCCGACATCACGCAGCGGCGTTTTTTGGTAAAGCTGCTGGCCGAGGTCAGACCTTCCCCGGTACGGCTTGCAATGGTAAAGGTGCAATATCCCTCGCCACCGAAGCCCAGTGCTGCATAGGACGGTCCGTTTTTTACAAAAATCGCCGTATCAATGGCTTTCCCATAACGGGTCAGATTGTCGATGTTCTTGGAATGCATGTGGGCGGAATGACGGTTGCCGTGCTCCAGCCAAACGGCTTTCTCAATGGCATCATCAATATCCTTGGCACGTACGATTCCCAAAATCGGCATCATCAGCTCCTCTGCAATCAGCGGATGTTCTTTCTCTCCTTCAAAAATAATGCAGCGGATCTCGTCCGGTACGGTTACGCCGATCATGGCAAGAAGCGCCTTGGCGCTGCGTCCCACGCAGTTCCGGTTCAAAACAGTCCCTTTGGTAAATACGGTTCCGATCAGCTTCTCCTGCTCTTCCTTGGAGGCCATGTAGCAGCCGCATTCCTCCAGCATCCAGTGGATCAGCTCGTCGGCCACGGAATCCACAACCACCACTTCCTTCTCTGCAATGCAAGGCAGGTTGTTGTCAAAGGTACAGCCGTTCACAATGTCCATAGCTGCTTTGCGGATATCCGCCGTCTCGTCCACCAGGGCCGGGGGATTGCCGGCTCCTGCGCCGATGCCCCGTTTTCCGGAGGAAAGCACCGTAGTAACAACGCCCGGGCCTCCGGTAGCCGCAATCATATGGATATCCGGATGCTTCATCATAATGGCGCTGGTCTCCATGGTCGGATGCTCTAAGGACACCGCGATATTCACAGGCCCGCCTACTTCCATGGAAGCCCTGTTTACCAGGTCCACGGCAAAATTGGAAACCTTAATGGCTGCCGGATGGGGGCAGAATACTACCGTATTGCCGCCTGCCAGCATTCCGATGCTGTTGCACAGGATGGTTTCACTTGGATTGGTGCAGGGCGTAATCGCCCCGATGACCCCGAAGGGCCCCATTTCTATTAAAGTCAACCCACGGTCTCCGGACCATGCGGTTGTGGTAATGTCTTCGGTTCCCGGTGTCTTCTCTGCCACCAGGCGGTGCTTTAAGATTTTATGGCCTACATTTCCCATGCCTGTTTCTTCTACACCCATTTTAGCAAAAAGTTCTGCGTTTTCCAAGATTTTCTCACGGATTTTTCCGATAATTTTTTCACGGAAATCCATAGGCATTTGCTGCATTACTTTCTGCGCGTCTTTTGCGGCTGCAATTGCCGTATTCATATCGTTGAAAATGCCCAGCTGCCCGATGGGGGCCGCATTCTCTTCCGTGAGCTTTTTCACGACTTCCGAAACGATCAGCCGCAATTCTGACTCATTTACTGCCATAAGTCCAATGCCTCCTTTATCAGTTTCTCACCATATTCGGCCAGTGCGGTATCTTGGGCTTCGCTTCCGCCGCTGACGCCCAGGCCCCCGATGACCTTCCCGCCGTATGTAATGGGAACTCCGCCGCCGAAGATCACGATCTGCCCTCCGTTGGTGTGCTGGATCCCGTACAGGGGGCCGCCCGGCTGGCTTAGCTGCTTGAGCTTTGCGGTATCCATCTTTAATGCCGCACAGGTGTACGCCTTATTTAAAGCGACATCGTAGCTGGCGATAAAGGACTCGTCCATACAGTGAACGGCAACGGGCCTTCCGCCCTTGTTGGCCACTGCAATAACTGCATTTACGCCCATACGGGCAGCCTCCGCTTCGATCCGCTCAATCAGTGCTACCGCCATACGCAGGGTCACGTCCGTTCCTTTGCCGGAATCCGTTCCGGCGCCGTCCGCCGCCTTTCCCTGAGCCATCAGCTCCTGTACGATACGGGTGATGATTTCGGTTACGTTCTTCTCTTCCATAAGCTGCGCCCTTTCTAACCGATGTATTGTATTCTCCGCACTTAATCGGTATATACTTTGGTGTGCTTATTTGGAAAAGCCTAACTGTTCCATCACCTTCTTGGTGATTTCCGAAACCAGCTCGGCGCTGTTCTCGTTCTTATGGCCGCCGCAGTTCCCGCCGCAGTTATGGCAGCTGGGCTTGCCTTCCTTGGTGTTGGGGCAGAGGTTTGCCGGATGACGGCCTGCCATGCCGAACTGCCTGCGGATCTCGTACAGGTCTTCTACCTGCTGAGGTGTGAATTCCTTCGGGCCGCCCAGCATCTTGGATTGATACAGAAGCTGTGCATAGAACTCTACGGATTCCATCTTCAAATATGCGGCCAGCAGGGAATCGGAGTAGGTCAGCGCGCCGTGGTTTTCCAGAAGCACCGCGTCAAAATACTGTACGTATTCGGAAACGGCATCCGGAATCTCCATAGTGGAAGGACGGCCGTACTTTGCAATGGGAACGCAGCCCAAAGCGATTACGGCTTCCGGCATAATCGGCTGGGTCAGCGGAATGCCTGCGATGGCAAAGCTGGTGGCATACATGGGGTGTGCGTGTACTACGGAATTTACGTCCGGACGTTCCTCATATACCCTCATATGCATTTTGATCTCGGAGGAGGGCTTGAAGCCGGAGTTTGCCTGGATGACATTGCCCTTTCTGTCTACCTTGCAGATATATTCCGGAGTCATAAAGCCTTTGGATACGCCGGTGGGTGTGCACAGGAACTCGTCGTCGTTGAGCTTTACGGAAATATTGCCGTCATTGGCTGCCACCATATTGCGGTCATAGATCCTTTTTCCGATGTCACAAATCTGTTTTTTGATTTCGTATTCTGATACCATAATAAAATCCTCCTTTAATTTTAAGTGAATATAATGTATATTAACCGCCAATCTGCCCTTTTAAACCTGCATTTAATACTTCTGACAAAAGTCCCTGCATGGTTTCATTGGCAGGCGGCAGCACATCTCCCATGGGATAATCTCTGCCTAATCCCTGATATTTATCCTGTCCCAGACGATGGTAGGGCAGTAAATGCATTTCTTCCACTCCCGGCAGCGCCGCCGCAAACCTGGCAATGGCACGGATTTCCCCGGGCGTATCGTTGAAGCCCGGAATCACCGGAACCCGGATGATCAGCTTCGTACCGGATCCTGCGATTTTTTTCGCGTTTTCCAACATCAGCTCATTGCTTCTTCCGGTATAGGCTTTGTGCTTCCCACTGTCCATATGCTTGATATCCATCAAATACAAGTCCAGATTGGGAAGATACCGCTCTATCGTGGAAAATTCGGCACAGGCCATAGATTCCATGGCCGTATGGTAGCCGTTTTCCTTCAGGGCCAGAAGCAGCGCGCTTCCAAATTCCGGCTGGCACAGGGCTTCTCCGCCAGAGAGGGTTACACCCCCGCCGCTTCTGCGGTAAAAGATCCGATCCTGGGAAATCTCCAACAGCACTTCCTCTACGGTCACATCCCGGCCGATGGTCTTTTCCTTCCCGCCCACCAGCATTTTTTCAATTTCATACCGTTGGGATTCGGGGTTGCAGCACCAGCGGCACCTTAGGACACAGCCTTTGAAAAAAACGATGGTACGGATGCCCGGCCCGTCATGGACAGAAAACTTCTGGATGTCAAAAATTCTTCCTTTTACCTGCAAATATTCTCTGCTCATTTAGAATCCCTGCTCCGTTCTTCTGATAATGTCGTCCTGCAGCGACTTGGACAAGGTGGTAAATAAAGCGCTGTAGCCTGCGACCCGCACCACCAGGCCCTTGTATTTCTCCGGATGGGCCTGTGCGTCCAAAAGCGTCTCCCGGTCTACCACGTTAAACTGCATGTGGCTGCCCTTCTGGTCAAAATAGGCCCGGATCAGAGCCACGAAGTTTTCAAGGCCCTTACGTCCTGCCAGTGCGGAGGGATGGAATTTCTGATTGTACAGGGTTCCGTTGGATGCAATGTAATGATCCAGGCCGGATACGGAATTGGCCGCCGAAGTAGGCCCGTGGGTGTCTTTTCCGGCGGAAGGGGATACCCCGTCTGCCACCGGCGTCCCGGCATAACGTCCATCGGGCGTTGCCCCGGTCTGAGCGCCTAAGGGCACATTGGCCGAAACCGGATATAAGCCTGCCTGGAACTGACCGCCCCTTGGGTTCCGATAGGTTTCCATGGGCCTGGTATAGGTATAGGCCACATCTCTCGCAAAGGCGTCCACTTCCGGAATGTCATTGCCGAATTTGGGTACTTCGTCCAGCATTTCGCGGATCTGTGCATATCTCCGGTTGTCCTGGCTGCTGCCTTTGGCCATCTCCGCCACCAGGGAAACGATTTTCTCAACATCCGCCTGGGTTACCTGCTGCCCTCTGGCCGTCAGTTCCCCAATCAGGTTGGCCGTAATCCCGGAAAGCTTGTCCTCTGCCAATCCCTTGCCGAAGTTATACTCCAGCGCAGCCTTCAGCTCTGCCATGGTAATCTTCTTCTCTTCATATACCAAGGTCTTCACCGCATAGAGGGAATCCGCCATATTGGCAATGCCGAAGCCCTGGGGCCCGGTAAAGTTGTAAACGGCTCCGCCCTCCTGGACGCTCTTGCCCCTTCCGATGCAGTCTTCCACCATACCGGATAAAAACGGCAGCGGGCAGCGTTCCGCATGGGCCACATCAATGGCATTGTCCGCATTGACCAGCAGGGAAATCATATAGCCGGTCTGCTTTTTATAGGCATCATAAAATTCCTCGAAGGTCTCCATCTTCGTAACGTCCCCGGTCTGCAGGCCGATTTGCTCGCCCTTGTCGTAACCGTTCGAGAACACCAGTTCTAACGGGCGGCACATATTGTAAAATGCCGCATCATGCCAGCCGTCTGTTTTCCCGGATTTCTGGGGCTCCACACAGCCGATGATATTGTACTCCCTGGCATCCTCCATGGTAAGGCCCCTGGATAACAGCGAAGGGATAATCACTTCGTCGTTGTAGTAAGCCGGAAGGCCGATACCTGTCCGGGTAAGCCCTGCCGCCTTCATCAAAAGCTCCTGGGGCGACTTGTTCCACACCCGGATCGAAAGGGACGGCTGAGGTAAAAATACGTGGTGGCTGGCGTCAATACACATAAAGGACAGGTCGTTGGTCACATCCAGCCCTTCCTTGTCCTGACCGCCTACAATCAGGTTCTGGAACAGGCTGTAGCCCGCAAAGCCTTCTGCACTGGCCGCGTCCCTGACCTTGTTCAGGTCGTTTAGCTTCACCCAGATACAGTCGATCAGCTCCTGGGCCTGCTCCCGGGTCAGCTTCCCTTCCTTAAGATCCTTCTCATAGTAGGGATACATATACTGGTCAAACCGTCCCGGTGAAATGGAATGCCCGCTGGACTCGATTTGCAGAAGCATCTGGATAAACCAGAAGGACTGGCATGCCTCCCAGAAGGATTCCGCGCCATACTGTGGTACCTTGCTGCAGTTTTCCGCAATCGTAAGAAGCTCCCGGCGCCTTGCAGCATCCCGCTCCTTCTCTGCTTCCTGCCGGGCCAGGACGGCGTACCGGTTTGCATATGTAACGGCGGCGTCACAGCTTAAAATCACGGCTGCCAGAAAATGGCTCCGCCTGCTGCAGTCCGCGTCTCCCGGGTTCACGGCTGCCAATGCATCCGCTGCATCCTTCCGGATTCCGGAAAGCCCCCTCTTTAACACATCGCCGTAATTGACGGTCACATGGCCAACCCCATTATAAAAATAATTGCCCGGGGTGAACATGTTGTGGTCAATGGCCGCTCTGGCTTCCTTTGCCATATAAGCGCTGGCCAACTCGCTGGTGGTCTTGCCCTTCCAATAGGGATACACCTTGCGCAGCGTCTCCTTGGTCTCTTCCGAAATATAGAAGGGATCCGCCGCTCTTGTCGCAACGGTATCAAACTCCGCTTCCAGCCATTCGTAAGAAAACTCCGGGAATACCTGGCATCCCCGGGGCGCCTTGGACGCACTGCCGACTATCAGCTCTTCCGGACGGATGGTGATGGGAAGGTTCTCACAGATATGGGCAAAGGCTTTCGCCCTTCTGGTGATCATGGGTTCCCCTTCGGTCTGACGGTAGGACTCCGTCAGGAGTACTGCCCGGTCCGCCTCAATCTCCGGCATTTTTTCGAACAGATGTTCTACCAGACGTGAAATACGTTCTGACTTGGGTATTTCCTCGTCATTGTATTTCTGCATCTCTTTCTCACATCCTTTCTGTTCTTGTTTCTGTTGGTTTATTTGGTTTCTTATTCTATTATATGTTGATTTTGTTTGTTTGTCAATGAAATTTCCGGTCTAAATCAAAGAAAATCCCACAAAATTACGTGGGATTTTTTAGTAATATTTATGGTACTTCTTTTATTCAAACTTCTTTCATCCATCTTCCTATTTCAAATGAAATGCATCCTTAATCTCCGCAATCTGGTCTTCATTGATCGCCACCATTTGTCCCAGATTTTTGGCAAACACCAGTGCTTTTGCACTGTACTCCGCCACTTCCAGACGGTCAAAGGCGTTGAGCAGGCTGTTTCCGGTCACAGCCACACAGTCATTGTTCACGATGACAATGGGAGTGCTTTCGTTAAATGCCCGGGCCGTTTCCTCCGGCTTCTGGTAGAAGGACGCAAATTCCAGCTTCGGAATGTCCCGCATTAAAATATAGCTTTCCGGAATGGACTTGGAGTCCAGCTCTTCATCGGTTACCGCATAGGCCATAATGTTTGGCGGATGGGCGATGATAACCGCATTGATTTCCGGATGTTTGCGATAAATCTCCTGATGCAGGCGGATCGAACGGCTGGGAACCTTTCCTGCCTCTCTCCGTCCGTCCCGGATGCTGACCGGTTCTTCCACTTCCAGATATTTTCGATCCACATTATAAGGAGTAATTAAAAAATCGTTTCCTTCCATCCGACGGGAAAAAGAACCTTGGGTGGCATTTACCAGCTTCTGGTCATAAGCCCGGTGCACCAGCTTGCAAAGCTCCGTCCGGGCTTCCTTTTCCTGGGATGTAATCACTTCCGGCGTAAACTCCTCCAAGTTGAAATGATCCTTCGTATACTTCAGCCGGATTTCCTCTTCCTTCAGGCTCCCGGGCGTTCCGATAATGGACGCGTCAATCTGAAGCCTTGCACAAAAATCCAGGTTTTCAAAGGCTTTGAAGGCTTCAAACAAACCGGTGCTGCCCACCACGACTCCATGGTTTTCCAATACCGCTATATCGCAGCCTTTCTCAAATTCCCGGGCAATCTTATCTCCCAGATCCTTGCTGCCCGGAAGGCCGTATTCTGCCATGGCAATCTTGCCGCAGCCCACAAATGCATTGGGAATCAGCTTCGTATTGGGAATCTGACGGACAATGCTGAAGGCCACCAATGCCGGGGGATGGGCATGGAGCACTGCCTTGATATCGCTTCTGGTTTCATAAATCTTCAGGTGAAACGGATATTCACTGGAGGGCTTGTGAATCCCTTCCATAGTACCGTCCTTCTTGATGCAGACCATGTCCTTCCTGGTCAGGCTGCCCTTATCAATGCTTCCCGGGGTGATCCAGACATCCCCGTTTTCGTCCAAAATGGACAGGTTCCCGCCGGATGTAGTCGTCATGCCGTAGCTGTAGATTCGGTTCATCATCATGACCAGCTGATCCGCCGGATGAATAAAGTTCAAGTTCATACGCTTCCTCCCTCTTGATTTTGACCTTGCGTTTGGTTGAATTACTTTCTGAATGGTTATTGCCGCCTGGTGACTTGTTTTTGTCACTTGCCGCATTGTTTTGAGCTGTTTGTTTTCTTTTCGGCTGCCGATTATTACTATTGTTTTTTGTGGTTTTACTCTTTTGTTTTGTTTGCTTTTTTCTTTTAATTTCTTTTTTTATTTTGTTTCTGATTGTATTATAGTTTGTTTTGTGTGGTTTGTCAATAGTTTTTGTGGGATTTATTGGTTTTTATAGAAATGGCCGGGAAACGTTTTCGGCCTCATTTTGGTTTCGAAATGTAAAATTTTTATCGGACAATAATTCAAATGTTTGTACTATATTTACTGGAAAAATAATCTCCTTTCCAACTTCCGATTTTTTTCCGCAAACAGGGCAGCGTATCCACTCAGAAATTATTTTCGTCATATCGTCAATCTACCTTGTCATTCCCATTTTTCCGCTGCCTTTTCGGGAGCGTCTTTGTGAGGATTAAAGTGTAGGCAACAGTTAGTACCGTCATAACAAGAACACGAATCATATGTTTTTCCACCGTAAATCCCACTTCATTTGCAAAAGTACTGAAGGTGTTAATAGCAGAATGAGTAATCATACAGGGGAGCAGACTTCCACCACGATAAAATATAGTTACAAGCAAAAAACCTACCGCAATCGCAAAACAAATTTGGCACAAATTACTTACTAAGTCCATACCGCTTCCGTTGAATAAATTTACCAAATGCCCCACGCCAAAGGTTACGCTTGAGATAATAATTGCGGATTTAAGATTATCTTTTGCTATTGCTTTGAACAGGAAACCTCTGAAAATCACTTCCTCAATAAATCCCACACAAAGCATACAGGCAATCCGGCAAACAGCTCCCGACAGGGAATCATTGACGGCAATGCCGTTCCAAAGATTTCCTGTGGCTAAGATAAAAAGTGGCACATAGTAAAGAAATCGTCGGGCAGGTACGGAAGCCAAACGATCGCAAATGTCTGCTCGCTTTTCTCATATAACTTTGTCATGTTGTTTCCTCCTGTACGGCTAATATCGCACTTCTGTACGCTCGTTCTATCTGTGACTTTATGAGCTCTTCATCATACACCAATGAATTGTTGGCTATGATACTTGCATATCCATGAGCAAACAGGAAAACCATCAAAAAAATTTCTTTTACTTGCTCGATACTTCCTCCGATTGCTCCTTGCATTGCCAAAATAACAGGCGTAAGTTCCTCGGCGTCTATCATTTCAAGCAGAGTAGTTCCGGTGAAAAAATTTGACTGAAAAAGGAAGCGGAACAAATGCGGTTCTTCAATCGCAAAGCAGATATAATTCAATCCAATCCCAAGCATAGCCCCCTTCTGCGGGTCTTTAATATTCATTAAGTATTCCGAGTGATAGCAGTCTGCTTTTGCATAGACCGCCTTTTTCAATTCCTCAATCGTTGCAAAGTGGTACATAACGGGTTGCGTAGAACAGTTTAGCTTTTCTGATACTGTCCTCTTTCCGAAAAACAGTATCGCAAAGAATGATGTGCCCGCAAAGCCGCATATAGCAAGGCTCTTTTTCCCCTACTGCGTAACATGAGGGCATAAAAAAGCGGCGTTCCTGTTCTCCCTGTATAGGGATAGAGAAACGCCGCGTCTGCGTCGTATTCAGTTTTCATTTCATCTTTCTCAATGCTGTGTGCCAGTGGATGGACTTGCAGGGTTCCGGGCGGCATATCAAGGGCTCTTTCCCTCAAAAGTAAATGCCGGCTTGTCCTTCCGTTTATCCTTCCCGTCCGGGTTCAAAAATGATATCGTAATTTACCCGGCGGTAAAAAACCTCTTTTGGCCCTATGTTCTCTGCATTACCGTCCCCAAGCATCCACATGGCTTTGGCCACCACCGCTTCCAATGTCATATCGTAAGATTCTAAAATGCCGCATTCCCGCTTGATCCGGTTGCCCACCTCATAGACAGTCATATCACTTCCTTCATGGGCCACCTGAGTCGCCATAATAACCACAGTGTTTGGAAATTCCTGATACAACCGATAGAATTCGTCTGCAATAGAAGCCGGAATTCCCCCAACCCCAAAGCTTTCTACAATGATGCAGTCATATTCCGCAAAAAGAAATCCCAGAGCTTTCGGAGAAATCCCCGGTACCAGCTTCACCAGAAAAATTTTCTCATTCATATTTTTGAAAAAGCGTACCGGCTCCTTGTAGGGCAGCATGGGGATATAACGCAGGATCCGCATATCCTGAACGGTGGCAAGATAAGGATAATCAATGCTCTCAAAGGCATTATAGCTCTTGGAACGGATCTTTTTTGCCCGGGTTCCGGCAATCACTTTCCCACCAAACACAATCTGTACTCCCTGGGACGCATCATCCGCCGCATAGAGAAAGCTGTCTAATAAATTGGTCTTGGCATCCGTAATTTCCAGGTCAATGGACTTCTGCGCCCCCGTAATCACCACGGGCTTGGCGGAATTTTGTATCAAATAGGAAAGCGCCGCTGCCGTGTACGCCATGGTATCGGTTCCATGGGCAATGACAAATCCGTCATATTCCTCATAATGGGCCTGCACCGTTTCCACCATCAATTTCCAATGCCTGGGTTCCATATTGGTGCTGTCCAGATTGCAGATCTGAATGGCTGAGGGTTCGCAAAACTCCCGTATCTTCGGAACATAGGCCAGTATTTCCTCGGCGTCAATCTGAGGACACAGGCCGTTTTCAGACTTTTTTGACGCAATAGTACCGCCGGTGGCAATCAGTAGTATTTTTTTCATAAATTTATCCTTTCTTTTGGATCTGCGATCCTGCCGGAGCAATTTCTTCTTAATTTGTCCAAAGCTTCTTTCAAAAAGACAGGCAAATCAGTAACTTTGTCATCTCGGTAACGTTGTTAATGTCGAAGCATTTCTTGTTAGAATCAATTTTATCATATTGAAAAAAAAGAGTCAATTCATCACAACCATGGGTAAAAATATCGTTAATTGATGGTTACTGTTCACTTCTGGGCCGTGCACTGTGCTGCACGGCCACAGGCCAATACAAGAATGGGGCCAGAATCCGGCCTCTTGCCGTAAGGCAACTTTAAGGCCGGATTCGTTACTGTGAACGCCATGGGTGTGAACAGTAACAATTGATGATATTATAACGCTCCATTACATACCCAAGTACGAAAAATATCACGGCATTGCTTCATACAGGCAAAACAATAGAAAAGGTGTAAAGTCCGTTTCCTTCCGTAAACTTTACACCTGGTCTTTCTATCTGCAAAACAATTTTTTCAGCTCGTCATATTCCCGGTTAATGACCTGCAGGGTCTGAGTATCCCCATCCATATTATCCGGATGGAAGATTTTGATTAAGTCCTTATACCGTTTCTTCATTCCCGATTCGCTGTTTACACCGGAAAAGAACATTCTGCTGACGGCCGTAGTATGGGACTGGTATTCCGCCCTTATACTTCTATTCTTCTTCCGCTCTTTGTCAATCTCTTGTTTCTCCACTGCCAGTTTCTGCAGCTCTGCCTCCAGAATCTTCCATTTCATTTCAAACAGGCGGGATTCCTGTGAAATCCGTTCTTTCTCAATCTTCTGCTCAATGCGGAATTCCCGCTTTTCCCGTTCAAATTCACGCCTTTCAGCTGCTAAGGACCGCTTTTCTTCCTGCAGGCGCCGACGAAGATCTTCCTCATCGACTGAATTCTGAAACAGCCGTTGGCTCTTTGCCGTTTGGGGCTGACTCATGATTCTGCCTCCTTTACATCCTTCGACAGGAGCCCCTGTCATGCCGCACCCTGCCCTTTGGGGCAACATGCTTCTACAACATATGACATTATACTATATCTTGGAGCAAATGGCAATAGAAAACTTTTCGTCAATTCTATGGGCTCCACAACATGCTTAAGTGCAAAAAATCTCGTAATATTATTAAGGACAGAAAATCTTTAAAATTTTCTGCCCTGTG
>CAJUSQ010000093.1:4057-12207 GCA_910588885.1 uncultured Lachnospiraceae bacterium | reverse complement strand
AGCGCTGCGTTCGGGACGCAGAGGTCGCAGGTTCAAATCCTGTCGCATCGAGTAATGAATAGGATGCCGGAGAGTCTGGAAACAGCTGTCCGGCATTTTTTTGTTTGTATGGACGCAATGTGTCCGGTAAATAAGAAAGCCGCCCTAAGAAGATATCTTTTCCTTCTTCTTAGGGCGGCCGGTTTGTTTTCTATGCTATGCCTGACAGACAAGAAACCGTTCCATTGCCGTCAGTGCTTCTATTTCGTCTTTGCCGTCAGCAACAATGTTTACGGACATTCCCTTGGACGGGTTAAAAGCCATGATTCCCATAATGCTCTTGGCATTGATGCGCTTCTCTTCACTCTCCAGGGTAATGTCGCTGTCAAACTGACAAGCAACCTGCACAAGCTCTGCGATCGGGTTTTCGTGTTCCTTTTCCACATTTGAAACAATTACTCTTTTTTCACTCATAAATACCCACTTTCTCATCCTTACGATGCATTTAAAAGCCCTCATGCACAACAACAGTAATATACAACAAATTCTGTCTTTTTGCAATGTGCTTTTTCCAAATCTGTTACTTTTCTACGAAAGAATTTTTTTTCCGACAGAAAAACTATACATTTTTCCGAGGTTTTCCAGAGCGAATTGAAAGCCTGCTCTGGGGCATTATGCTTTATCTACCTGGATGACGCAGAAGTAATTTTCGCCCAGTATTTGGCTTGTCCGTTCCTGGAGTGTCCGTACCGTTTCACTGTCGCTCATCCGGAATTCATAGGGGATGACGATATCGAAAATCAGGTTGGTATGGGTAGGCCCGAATACTACACGGAAATCATGCAAAGCAAGGGCGCCGTCCAGATCTGCCAGGATATCGGAAAGCTGCTTTTTTAAATGCAGTATCCGTTCATCAGAGGTAACTACCGGGTCCATATGTATGACTGCGTCACATTTGAGCTCCGTTCGAAGCTGGGCTTCGATGTTGTCGATCACATCGTGTAAAAGCAGGAGGTCGCCTTCTGCCGGAATTTCCGCATGAAGGGAAATCATCCGCCGGCCGGGGCCGTAATCATGGACAATCAGGTCATGAAGGCCGCAGATCTCCTTATGGGACAAAACCAGATCCTGAACCTTTGCTACAAAGGAAGCTTCCGGGGCCTGGCCCAGTAGCGGATCCAAGGTTTCCCTGGCTGCCTGGATGCCCGCATAGAAAATGAACAGACCTACCAGTACGCCGCAGTAGCCGTCGATCTGCAGGTTTGTTAATTTTCCGACAATCGCGGCAAACAGGACGACTGCCGTGGCACAGCTGTCGCTAAGGCTGTCCAGGGACGTGGCCCGCATGGCGGCAGAACCTACGGTTTTTCCGATGGTCCGGTTGTAGGAACACATGTACAGCTTTACACCTATGGACAAAAGTAGTATGACCATTGTCAGCAGCGTGTATTCCACCGGCTGGGGATGGATAATTTTTACCACGGAACTTTTTACCAATTCAAAGGCCATGATCAGGATTGCGCCGGAAACCACCAGGCCGGAAATGTATTCCATTCTGCCGTGGCCGAAGGGATGTCCCACATCCGGCTTGGCTCCTGCCAGCTTAAAGCCTGCCAGGGTTACGACAGAAGAGCCTGCATCCGACAGGTTGTTCAGTGCGTCTGCCGTAATGGAGATGGAATGGCTCATAATCCCTGCCAGGATCTTTCCCAGGAATAAGCATACGTTTAAACATATGCCGACAAGCCCGCATAATATTCCATAAGCCTGCCTTACTTTTGGGTCCGTTACATTTTCCCAATCTTTTATAAAATGCTTTGCAAGAAAACCGACCATTTTACCGCCTCCCAGCATTGGTACATTTTTTTATTGTAAGCGATGTCCGGAAAAAAGGCAATCCGAACTTTACTTAGGCGTTTCTATCTAAAGATGTTCCGATTGGTTATTTCGGAACTTCCATTTGAAAAATATCCTGTTTTACTTAGGTATTTTGGTCCGAAAAGGTTCCCATGTATATTTTTTCCGGCGGGGTAAAGACTATTCCCAAGAAAAACGGAACAGGAGGGCAGCAATGGAAGGGAAGATAGCGGCTGACATCCGGACGAATGTGGAACGGTTGAACCGGATCCTTCATACGGAAGAAAATTTTGACATTCTTTCCCGGAGGATGGAGATCGGGGGAAGGGATGCCTGCCTTTATTTCATTGACGGATTGAATAAGGATGAGATTCTGGAAAAAATAATGGAATTTTTCTATGGGGTGGCGCCGGAGAATATGCCGGGGAATGCCGAAGGGTTTTCCAAAGCGCTGCTGCCCTATGGAGAAGTGGATTTGCTGCGGAAGGAGCAGCAGATTGTGACGCTGCTGCTGTCAGGGGTGCCGATGTTGTTTGTGGACGGCTATGATCAGGCCCTGGCCGTTGATTTCCGTACGTATCCGGCCCGCAGCGTGGAAGAACCGGATAAGGACAAGGTGCTTAGAGGCTCGAAAGACGGATTTGTGGAAACCATTGTGTTCAATACGGCACTGATCCGCCGCCGCATCCGGCATCCGGATTTGATTATGGAAATTACTTCTTTGGGAGCAAGCTCCCATACGGATCTGGTGCTGTCCTATATGAAAGGCCGGGTGGAGGAAGGCTTTCTGGACAAGGTGCGGAAAAAGCTAAGCAGCATCCGGGTGGACGCTCTTACGATGAATACGGAAAGCTTGGCGGAAGCCATTTACCGGAAAAACTGGCTGAATCCGTTTCCCAAGTTCAAGTACACGGAACGGCCGGATACGGCGGCGGCTTCCATTTTGGAGGGCAGCATTGTCATTCTGATTGATAATTCCCCTTCCGCCATGATCCTGCCCACCACGCTGTTTGAAATTACGGAGGAAGCGGACGATTATTATTTTCCGCCGCTGACCGGAACATATCTGCGCCTTTCCCGGATGGTGATCAATCTGATTGCCTTGTTTTTAACGCCCCTGTGGCTGCTTTTCATGGGAAATCCGGCGTGGATTCCGGAGGGACTGTCTTTTATTCGCATTACGGAGCCGGTACATGTACCTCTGTTGCTGCAGCTTTTGATTCTGGAATTTGCCATTGACGGGCTGCGGCTGGCATCGCTGAACACACCCAGTATGCTCAGCACGCCCCTAAGCGTGGTGGCGGGGATTGTGCTGGGGGATTATACGGTCAGCTCCGGCTGGTTCCATTCCCAGACCATGCTGTATATGGCTTTTGTGGCCATTGCCAATTATTCCCAGGCAAGCTATGAGCTTAGTTATGCTTTAAAATTCCTGCGGCTTCTGATGCTGGTTTTAACGGGAGTGTTTGGGGTGTGGGGGTTCCTTTTGGGAATTGCCGTTACCGTGTTTGCCCTGGTTTCCAACCGTACCCTTTCGGGACAAAGCTATCTGTATCCCCTGATTCCCTTCCGGGGCCGGGAATTGCTGCGGCGGTTTTTCCGGATTACCCTGCCGGAGGCGGACCGGGACGGCGGGACTTCCGAATAAGGAGCAAAAGTTCCGGCTGCAGGGCTTTTCACATTGCTGTACTAGAATTTTTCCCGCTGCATATTATGTATCAATAAAAATGCAGCAGCTTTGGCCTGTCCGGCCGGCTGCGGGAAAACGGAATTTGTGATGGAAACAATTTTTTACTGCCTGGATTCCCTGACGAAGGTTTTGTGGAGCTTTCCCATGCCGGCCCTTCTGATGGGAACCCATATTTATTTTACCTTCCGGCTGGGGCTGATCCAAAAATATCTTCCACGGGGTATCCGCCTTAGCGTTTCAAAGCAGGGCAGGGAAAGCGGCGGGGTGTCGCCTTACGCTGCCCTGGCTACGGCCCTGGCGGCCACCATTGGGACGGGAAATATTATCGGGATCTCTACGGCGATTGCCATCGGCGGCCCAGGAGCCGTGTTCTGGTGCTGGCTTACAGGGCTTTTGGGGGTTGCCACCTGCTATGGGGAAAGCTTTCTGGCATCCTCCTATCGTGTCCGGCAGGCGGACGGACGCTGGGCCGGAGGGCCCATGTATGTGCTGCAAAAGGGGCTGAAGAAAAAGTGGCTGGCCCTTCTGTTTTCCGTGGCGGCGGTGCTGGCCTCCTTTGGGATGGGGAGCAGTGTGCAGTCCCATTCCATCTGCGCTGCCCTCCGGTCCCATCTTTCGGTGTCTCCCCATCTGATTGGCATGGCGGTTGCGGTGCTGGCCGGATTTGCCCTGCTGGGGGGAATCCGGCAGATTTCCAAAATATGTACGGTTTTGGTGCCGTTTATGAGCCTGTTCTATCTGGCCGGGTGCTTCTATCTGCTGGCGGCGAACCGGGCATATTTGTGGGATGCCCTGTCCCTGATTCTTAGGTCTGCGTTTTCCGGGAAAGCCCTGGCCGGAGGAACGGCCGGATTTGCCCTAAGCCAGGGGCTTCGGATCGGGATTTCCCGGGGGCTTTTTACCAACGAAGCAGGGCTTGGTTCCATTCCCATGGCGGCGGCAACTTCCAATGCACCTTCTCCGGCAATCCAGGGCCTGATTTCCATGACGGGGCCTTTTTGGGATACCGTGGTAATCTGTGCCGTGACCGGACTGGTCATTGTCAGCAGCATCCTGAAAATGCCGGAGGCATTTGTAAAAATTCCCTCTGACGGTTTATGCCTTGCAGCGTTTTGCCAGCTCCCGATGTTCGGAGCGGAAATTTTATCCATATCATTGGCGCTGTTCGCTTTTGCCACCATTTTAGGCTGGTGCTGTTACGGGGAATGCGCCGTCCGTTTTCTGGCAGGTGAGCGGGCCGTAAAGCCTTACCAGGTTATTTATCTTTTTTGCGTCTATTTGGGGGCCGTAGTATCCCTGGAGCGGGTCTGGGGGCTTTCCGATTTACTGAATGCCCTGATGGCGCTTCCGAACCTGGCCTGCCTTTGGATGCTGCGGGACAGGATCCAAAGGCAGGTAATATTATCCGATACTTCGGAGAATTTTAAATAAAAATTAAGGAAATTTAGGAATATACAAATGAGATAAAATGGGGTAGAATAAAGACGTATGGCCCTCCGGATCGTTCCGGGAGGCCATAACAGGAATGTCCGGTTTCGGATTAGAAGTAAAGCGGCAAAGGGGATAAGGAAATGAAAGGAATGACAGAGAGCACCGGAAAAGTAAGAATGAGAAAAAGCATCCGGAAAAAAATCATGTTTATGACCACTGTAATTGTGATTGGAGTTATGTTGGTGTTTTGTGCCATACTGCGTTACTCCATGAAGAGTCTGACGGAATCAATTTTGCTGGATGTTTTACAGCCGATGGCAAAGCAGTCGGCAAAGGCAGTGGAAGCCAATGTACATTTGATGGCAGACCGTATGCAGGGCATTGCAAAGGACGGCAGGCTTACACAGCAGGACGGAATGGAGGTTCTGACAGAAGCAAGGAATACCTATGAATTCTTTGGCCTGGGATTTTATGACCTGAGCGGGAAAGCCGTTCTGAAAGACGGAGAAATCTATGCCGACCTAAGTGAAACAGAGTGGTTTGGAATGATGGCGGAAACGGATAACCTGACCATTGCGGATCCGGAGATTTTTGCGGAATACATAGGGGTTCCTTTTGGAATACCGGTAAAAACAGACGGGACTACCAGCGGATATCTGGTGGGACTTTACAAATATGATATGTTAAGTGATGTGCTTGGGGCGATCCATATCGGGAAGAGCGGCATGGCGCTGATGGTAAATAAAGAAGGCATCGTGGTGGGACATCCTGTAGCAGATGTGGTCCGGCAGCAGGTGAATATTTACGAAATGGATACTGCGGATTCGGCCAAGAAGATTTTTGAGCGGATGATCTCCCGGGAAACAGGCTCTGCAGAAGGAAAAGTGAACGGCCAGGAAGCTTTTGTAGCGTTTTGCCCGGTGCGGGGAACGCAGTGGGCTTTTGCGATTGAGGTTCCGAAAGAAGATTACATGGAAGTCACAAACCGGGCCCTGCTGAATACGACGGTGGGTACCAGTATGGTGCTGATTTTGGCCCTGGCTGCAATTTGGACAGTTACGACGGTGATTTCAAAGCAATTAAAGAATGCCATCCTGCGGGTAAACGGGTTGGCAGAAGGTGACTTGAAATCCGATGTAGAGATTCAAAAATCCGAGGATGAAGTACAGGTACTGTCCACGTCCCTGAAAACAACGATTGGAAGCATAAATGAATATCTGTCCGAGATTCGTAGAGTCCTGGAAAGCATTTCTGCCGGAAATCTGAATGTTTCCGCAGACGGGAGGTACAGAGGGGATTTTGTGGTGGTAAAGGAATCCCTGACCCATATCATTGTATCCCTGAACCAGCTAATGAAGCGGGTCAATGGGACCGCCCACAGCCTGATGGAGACTGCCCAGAGCATGGGCAGCCAGTCGGAGGAGCTGCATCAGGTGGTAATGAACCAAACGGAAGCCATGGATGCGCTGAATTCCGAAGTTGCGAGCATACGTTCAAATTTGAACGATGTGACGGAAAATACCCGGGAAACCAGGCAGAAAGCGGATGAGATCGCAGATCAGATTTCCAATGGGGGCCGGAAAATGGAACAGCTTCAGGAAGCCATGGCAGCCATAGATAAGAATGCAGGGGAGATTTCCAATATCAGTAAAATGATCGAAAGCATTTCCCAGCAGACAAATATTTTAGCATTGAATGCTTCCGTAGAAGCGGCAAGAGCCGGAGAGGCCGGAAAGGGCTTTGCAGTAGTGGCCCAGGAAGTCCGGGAGCTGGCCGGACAGAGTGCGGAAGCATCGAAGAGTACCATTGAGATGATTGAAAAGGCTATTAAACTGATTAAGGAAGGCGTTCTTTTAACGGATGAGACCTCCGAAGCCCTGCAGGCAATTCAAAAAAGCTCCGATGAGGTGACGGAGATTTCACTTCGCCTGTCGGAGACTGTAGATATCCAGGAAACGTCCCTTCAGGAGATTACGGGACGGATTGAGGATCTTTCCGAAATTACCAGGCAGAATCTGCAGTGTGCGGAAAATACGGAAAGCGCCAGCGTGGAGCTGGAGATGGAATCCGGGAAACTGAAAGAGCTTTTGGATCAATTTCAATATCACTAGCCGGGAGGGGAAGCAAATGAAAAAATGGTTGATAGCAGGAGTTATGCTGATATGCGTACTGGGATTTAGCGGCTGCGGAAACGCCGGTACATCCGGCGGGCTGAAGGACGGCAGTTATACGGCGGAAATGAAGGAATACTCCCATGGATGGAAAGAATTTGTGACGATTACCGTGAAAAACGGGGAAATCGTTTCTACGGAATACAATGCGGAAAATGCCAGCGGCTTTATCAAAAGCTGGGATAACGCCTATATGATGAATATGAAACCGGTATCGGGAACATATCCCAATGAGTATACCAGGTATTATGCGGCCCAGCTGACCGGACAGTCGTCCGCGCCGGAGATTGAGGTCCTTTCCGGCGCCAGCAGTTCCGGCGGCAATTTTGCAAAGCTGTCCCAGGCGGTAGTGGAACAGGCAGAAAAAGGAGATTCCACGGTGGTTCTGGTAGAAGCGGAATAGGCTGCGGCGGAATGGAGACAGGACAAACGGCCGAAGTAAAAATGAAATTTTTTTGTGCAAAACTTGCAGAAAAGACGCTTTTTTGCAATAAAGTTTTAAAGAAATGCAGAAATAAAGAAAAAAGGATTGCAAAATGTTTCGTTTCATACTAAAATAAGGATGTCGATAAATAAGTCCTGCTTACAGCGGCAGTATTTATGGCAGAAACGGGCAAATATCGGAAAGGAGATCAGTGAAGATGAGCTATGTAGATGAAGTACTGGAAAGAGTCATTACCAAGAACCCGGCAGAGCCGGAATTCCATCAGGCCGTAAAGGAGGTTCTGGATTCCTTAAGGCCGGTGATTGAGGCGAACGAGGATAAATACCGTAGAGAAGCGTTGCTGGAGCGTCTGGTAGAGCCGGATCGGCAGTTTAAGTTCCGGGTTCCCTGGGTGGATGACAAAGGCCAGGTGCAGGTAAATACCGGATACCGGGTACAGTTTAACAACAGCATTGGGCCCTATAAGGGCGGACTGCGGCTGCATCCTTCCGTAAATCTCGGAATCATCAAATTCCTGGGATTTGAACAGATTTTCAGGCTGTCACCTCCCGCCACACACTGGATCTTTTTACACACG
>CAJUSQ010000093.1:0-4047 GCA_910588885.1 uncultured Lachnospiraceae bacterium | reverse complement strand
GCACTGATGACCCTGAAAGAATATTTGGAGGATTATGCTTCCGAAGAAACAAAGTCATCAAATTCCTGGGATTTGAACAGATTTTTAAGAATTCCCTGACCGGGCTTCCCATCGGCGGCGGCAAGGGCGGTTCCGACTTTGATCCCAAGGGCAAATCGGACCGGGAGGTTATGGCCTTCTGTCAGAGCTTTATGACGGAGCTTTGTAAATACATTGGCGCTGATACAGATGTACCGGCGGGAGATATCGGAACCGGCGCTCGGGAAATCGGATATATGTTTGGACAGTATAAGAAGATCAAGAGCGTGTATGAAGGGGTATTAACCGGAAAGGGCTTAAGTTACGGCGGATCTCTGGCCCGTACCGAGGCTACCGGATACGGTCTCCTGTATCTGACCAAGGAAATGTTAAAATGCAACGGCCATGATATTAAGGGCAAGACCGTAGCGATTTCCGGTTCCGGAAATGTTGCTATTTATGCGGCACAGAAGGCCCAGGAAATGGGAGCAAAGGTAGTAACCTGTTCCGATTCCAATGGCTGGGTATACGATGCGGAGGGGCTGGATATTGCAGCCTTAAAGGAGATCAAAGAAGTAAACCGTGCCCGTTTAACGGAGTATAAGAAATACAGGCCAAATTCCGAGTATCATGAGGGCAGAGGCGTATGGTCCGTTAAATGTGAAATCGCCCTTCCCTGTGCCACTCAGAATGAACTGCTGCTGGAGGATGCAAAGGCGCTGGTTGCGAACGGCTGTATTGCAGTGGCAGAAGGAGCAAATATGCCCACCACGATGGATGCCACGGAATTCCTTCAAAAGAGCGGCGTACTGTTTGCCCCGGGTAAAGCGGCGAATGCAGGCGGGGTTGCAACCTCCGCATTGGAAATGTCCCAGAACAGCGAACGTTTAAGCTGGACCTTTGAAGAGGTGGACAGCAAGCTGCAGGCCATAATGATCAATATCTTCCATAACCTGGACGATGCCGCAAAACGTTATGGCAAAGAAGGGGACTATGTGGCAGGTGCAAATATTGCGGGCTTTGAGAAAGTGGCAGAGGCGATGATCGCACAGGGCGTTTGTTAATCAATAGAATTCTAAGATCAAGAATAGAAATACCAAAAAGCGGAAGCCTTATGGCCTCCGCTTTTTGGTGTTTGGAGGTATCTCTTAAAGATCATACGCAGCGGCCGGAGCTCCCGTTCACGGGTTTCCGGCGATTGCATACTTTCCGTGACCTGAATATAAAGTTTATCGTTTGGCTTTTATGCTATACTGAAAAACCGGAAAAAGTCAATTGTTTTGGAACTATAAGTCGGAAACTTCATAAAATAATAAAGTTTTCGACTTAATTATACAAAAACTTCTTGAAAAAGAAACCGTAAGAAAAACCTCTGGTTCACCGGAAGACCGGGAATCAGAGGCTTTTTCACTTTTTCCGTCCGCCGCTGCCGGTATAAACCTGCTTCAAATAGACGGCATACCGCAGAAGCTCCTGCTGCGCCTCGGCAGGAAAGCCCTGGGGCAGACGCAGGTAGTCGGAGGTAAGTACGGCAGGCAGCGGGTTGTCCGTAACCCCAAGAAGATAATCCACGGAAACATGAAAATATTCGGAAATCGCAATTTTGATTGCGTCCGGCGGTTCGCTTTTATCTCTTTCGTAGGAAGAAATCGAATGCTTATTAATTTTCAGGACATCGGCTAAGGCGTCCTGAGTTAAGCCGGAATCCTTTCTAAGGTCAAAAAGCCGTTCACCAATCATACGCATACCTCGCTTTTCTTGCTGCTATTTACGGCCGAGGGCCGCGCATAACGATACATTATAATTATAGAGTAAAAAATCAATTATTATAAAAAAGTAGACAAAAGAATCACATAGCAGTATAATATTGATTGTTAATCGATAAAATAGAAAAAGATTAGATTAAATTCAACAAAAGAGAAACCGGAGGTGTCTTATGAATGGTGCGAACTATGAACGAGAGCCGTATCCGGAGGAGAAAGTTTGTCCCCGGTGTGAACAGGCATTGCAGCCGGAAGATAAGTTTTGTCCGCAATGCGGGAATGCGGTGAACAGAGGAGAGGAAGGAGAAGGGACACGTACGGGAAGGTTTTCTTATGTAGGACTGATCGGCCTGGCGGCGATCGGGGCGGGGCTTTTGTGTATTGCTTTGATATTTATCAGTATATTTCGAATGTTTTCATTCTAATGCATCTGGCAGAATGCGATTACGGTTCAATCCTGGGCCGTGCACTGCGCCGCACGGTCACAGGCTTTACGGTAATGGGGCCAGAATCCGGCTGTTGTAAGAAAAAGGAGCAGGGCAATACTTGCCCAAATCAGGGAGAAATGATAAAATGGAGGAATGATAAAATAAAGAGATGATTCTAATAGGGCATCGGGGTTTGGCCTGCCGGATGGATACGGGAAGCCGGACCGGGAATGGAGGGATAGAATGGGCGATTATCAAAGCTATAAACGTATTTTTTTAGTGGTATTGGATTCCTATGGAGCAGGGCCTATGGAGGATTCCGGAGACTATGGGGATGACAAGGCAGATACAATGGGGCATATTGCGGAAGCGGTTCCGGGGATGTCGCTGCCGAACCTGCAGAAGCTGGGACTGGCCAATATCAGGCCCTTAGCGGGGATGGAAGCGGCAAGCGCGCCAATGGCCTATGTTACGACTTTAAAGGAACAGAGCGTGGGGAAGGATACCATGACCGGGCATTGGGAGATGATGGGGTTAAAGACGGAGAAGCCTTTTGTGACATTTACGGATACCGGTTTTCCTCCGGAGCTGATCCAGGAGCTGGAGGCGCGGACCGGGCATAAGGTAATTGGAAATAAAAGCGCCAGCGGCACGGAGATCATAGAAGAACTGGGAGAAGAAGAGATTGCAAAGGGCCATATGATCGTATATACCTCTGCGGATTCCGTGCTGCAGATTTGCGGGAATGAGGAGACGTTCGGACTGGAGGAACTTTACCGCTGCTGTGAAATTGCAAGGGAAATTACTATGAAGGATGCCTGGAAGGTGGGGCGGGTGATCGCAAGGCCCTATATCGGGAAGAAAAAAGGGGAATTTAAGCGTACGGCCAACCGGCATGATTATGCCTTAAAACCTCATGGAAAAACCGTATTGAACGCTTTAAAAGAGTCCGGCTATACGGTGCTTTCCATCGGCAAGATACAGGATATTTTTGTGGGAGAAGGGATCAGTGAAGCCATGAAGTCGAAAAGCTCCGTGGAAGGGATGGAGCAGACCATTGCAGCCGCAAAAGAACGGGATTTTACCGGGCTCTGCTTTGTGAATCTGGTGGACTTTGACGCTCTTTGGGGGCATCGGAGGAATCCAGAGGGTTATGCCCGGGAGCTGGAGAAATTTGACGAAAAGCTGGGAGAACTCATTGCGGTACTGGGAGAGGAAGACTTGCTGATTCTGACGGCGGATCATGGAAACGATCCCACCCATACCGGGACGGATCATACCCGGGAGCTGGTGCCGTTTCTTGCATATTCCCCCAAAATGACGTCCGGCGGCAGGATTGCTCAGCGGGACAGCTTTGCCGATATCGGGGCTTCCATTGCAGAAAATTTCCGGGTACCCATGCCCCAAGGAACCATTGGTACCTCCATGCTGGCGGAATGGAAGTGAGTAATAGGGAATTCTATATACAGGAAGCAGTAAAGTCGGGGTGGAGTACCGGACAACCGGAACGTCAGATAAATACTTTTTTCTATGAAGGGCTGTTGTCCAGCAAGAAGAAAGAAAAGGTTGCTGCTGAGATTCAGACGTCAGATGAATGTATAAGGCGAAGTTGGCTGGTTATTTTAAATGAAGAAGCCCTTGTGAATGGTGTGGAAATGCCATTTACAGGGGTTTTTGCTATTATATCTTGGAAATTTCATTTCTTGACACTATCACGATATACCGTTATAATCAATAAAAAAAGAATCCCTGAAATGGAGAATAGAGAAATGGAATTGATGAGTTTGTTAAAGGAAAAGCAGCTTTCTGTTTATCAGTGTGCGAAAGAAAGCCATGTA
>CAJUSQ010000092.1 GCA_910588885.1 uncultured Lachnospiraceae bacterium | reverse complement strand
GACAGAAGCTATGTAAACAGTGTATTCCTGGCAATGGCCATGGAACGGGGCCTTACCATGGCCATTGCAAACCCGGCCCAGGAGCTGTTTGTGCGCAGCAGCCTAGCGGCGGATCTGCTGCTGGGCAAGGAACAGGGAGCCTTACGGTATGTGGAATACAGCGGAAGCAAAGAAGGGGCAGGTCAACCGGGGAATTTGCAGCCGGATGGGAAAGGAAGCCCGGAGGAATCCCGGAGTCGAACGGCGGATGCCCTGCTTTTGACGGAGCAAATCCGCCAGGATATCTTAAAGGGGAAGGCCGGACAGGGAAAGCTTCATGTGTCCCAGGCATTAGATGCGGGCCAGGACGCCTTTTATTTATTAAATCAGGTTTTAATTCCTGCTATCGGAGAAGTGGGTGAGCTGTTTAATCAGCAGAAGTTTTTTCTGCCACAGCTGATTGTAAGCGCGAAAGCCATGGAAGCAGCAGTGGCGGAGCTGGAACCGGCCCTGAAAGAGCAGCGGCAGGGAAAGAACGGCCCTACGGTGGTAATTGCCACGGTGAAAGGGGATATCCATGACATCGGCAAGAACCTGGTGGCTATGATGATGAGAAATTATGGCTTTCGGGTGATTGATTTGGGAAAAGATGTGGGGAAGGAACGGATTTTGGCTGCGGCCCGGGAATATCAGGCGGATGTAATCGGGCTGTCCGCCCTTATGACCACCACCATGAGCTATATGAAAGAGGTGATTGGGGCCGTACGGGAGCAAAAGCTTCCGGTGAAGGTCATTGTAGGCGGCGCTGCCGTAACCCAGGGATACGCCGAAGAGATCGGAGCGGACGGCTATTCCAAAGACGCGGTAGAAGCCGTGGAATTGGTACGGCAACTGACAGAGCAAAAACCGTAGGGCGGAACGGAGCCGATCGGGCAGAATGAAGACCGTGAGGCGGAATCGAATTAATCGGGCAGGGCAAAACCGTAAGGCGGAACGAAGCCAATTGGGCAAAATGGAGCGAAAATATAATCAGGAATTAATTTTTTGGTTTCTAAATCGGGAGAAGGATATGGAGCAGGTAAAGATTTCGGTACGGAATTTGGTGGAATTCATACTCCGTTCCGGGGATATTGATAACCGCAGGGGGCGGATGGCCCAGAAGGAAGCCATGCAGGAGGGCAGCCGGATTCACCGGAAGATTCAGCGCCGGATGGGAGCCTCTTATCACGCGGAGGTCCCTTTGAAGCTGGAACTGGAATATGAGGACTACACCCTGGTGATTGAAGGAAGGGCAGACGGCATTATAATAGAAGAAAACCAGGTCACCATTGACGAAATCAAGGGGATTTACCAGGATGTACACCTGCTACAGGAACCGGCAGAGGTCCATTTGGCCCAGGCAAAATGCTATGGGTTCCTGTACGGCCAGCCGGCCGGCCTTGCCCGGATTGGGATCCGGCTCACCTACTGCAACCTGGACACCGAGGAAATCCGATATTTTCACGAAGACCTTTCAATGGACCAGCTGGAACGCTGGTTTCAGGAGTTAGTTGTGGCTTACCGAAAATGGGCGGATTTTCAGTTTCAGGCCCGCCTGGAGCGTCAGGCGTCGATTCAGGACCTGCAGTTTCCGTTTCCCTACCGGGAAGGGCAAAAGGATTTGGCCGCAGGCGTTTACCGGACGATCCGCCGGGGGAAAATTTTGTTTATCCAGGCGCCTACCGGGACGGGAAAAACCATTTCCACCATATTTCCCGGAATCCGGGCCGTGGGGGAGGGACTGGGAGAGAAAATTTTTTATCTGACGGCAAAAACCATTACCAGGACGGTGGCCAGGGAAGCTTTTGACCTGATGCGGCAGCGGGGCTACCGGGGAAGCGTGCTGACGATTACCGCCAAGGAAAAGCTGTGCCTTTGTTCGGAAATGGACTGCAATCCGGTGCATTGCCCCTATGCCAAGGGCCATTATGACCGGGTCAACGACGCCGTATTTGACCTGATTTCCCGGGAAAAGGATATGACCCGGGAAGTTTTATTAAATCAGGCGGAGCGTTTCTGCGTCTGTCCCTTTGAACTATGTCTGGATACCTCCCTTTGGATGGATAATATCATCTGTGATTACAACTATGTTTTTGACCCGAATGTCTATCTGAAACGTTTTTTTTCGGAGGGGATCAAAGGGGATTATATTTTCCTGGTAGACGAAGCCCACAATCTGGTGGAGCGGGGCCGGGAGATGTACAGCGCCGTCCTTTATAAGGAATCTTTTTTGGAAATGAAAAAACTGTTAAAGCCGCATACCGGAAAAGTCCTTGGGAATCTGAATACCTGCAATAAATGTTTGCTGGAAATGAAACGGGAATGCGAGCAGTATCAGGAATTGGACAACATCGGCCCTTTGATTTACGGCCTGATGAACCTGGGTTCCGCCCTGGATGAATTTTTGCAAAAAAATATAGAGTTTCCGGAAAAAAAGAAAGTCCTGGATTTTTACATGGAACTGCGCCACTTCCTGAATATGTATGACCGATTGGACGACCATTATGTGATCTACAGCCAGCACGAAGAGGACGGCAGGTTTATGCTGAAGCTGTACTGCGTAGACCCTTCGGTCAACCTGCAGGAATGTCTGAACAAAGGACGGAGCACCGTGTTTTTCTCTGCAACCCTGCTTCCGATTCAGTATTATAAGGGGCTGTTAAGCACCCGGGAGGACAATTATGCCGTCTATGCCCAGACCGTGTTTTCCCGGGAACAGAGCCTTGTTTTGGTGGCCAACGACGTGAGCAGCAAATATACCCGGAGAAACCGGACGGAATTTGGGCGGATTGCCGGATATATCCGGCAGATGGTCCAGGCCAGAGCCGGGAACTACATGGTTTTTTTTCCCTCTTATAAGCTGTTGGAACAGGTGCTGGACGCCTGCCTGGAGCAGGGAATTTGGGCGCTTGCGGAAGTTCCCGGTGAATCCGAAGAGGTACCGTCAGAGCCGGAGGAATGGAAAAAGGCGGAAATTTTGGTACAAAAGCCAGGCATGGAGGAACGGGAGCGGGAGAAATTTTTAGAAGCCTTTGGGATGGAACGGACAGGTTCCCTGGTGGGGTTCTGCGTAATGGGCGGTATCTTTTCGGAGGGGATTGATTTAAAAAACGAACAGCTGATCGGAGCCGCCATTGTAGGGACCGGATTGCCGCAAATCAGCAATGAACGGGAGATTCTGAAAAAATATTACGATGCAAAGGGCGGCGGCGGTTTTGACTATGCGTTCCGCTACCCGGGAATGAATAAGGTCATGCAAAGCGCCGGGCGGGTCATCCGGACCGCAGCGGACCGGGGCGTCATCCTTCTGCTGGACGAACGATTTCTGCAGGGGGATTACAGACGGCTGTTTCCCCGGGAATGGGAAAATTTTCAGATGTGCAGGCTGGAAACGGCGGAAGGGCAGCTAAAGGCGTTTTGGGAGCTAAAATAGGGCTTGCCAAAAGACAGCAAATCAGAATCCCAAAAGCAATTCTTGAGATTCCGTCCCATTTCCGATATACTATAAGCAGAATCTCTCTGCATCCGGCAGAGAAAGGGGGCAGTAAAATGAACAAAAAAGCGATACCCATCGGATATGAAGATTTCAAGGAACTCATAGATAAAAATTTGTATTTTGTGGATAAAACCCTGATGATCCGGGAAATTCTGGATACCGGGGGAAAGGTCATGCTGTTCACCAGGCCCCGGCGGTTCGGAAAGACCCTGAACTTAAGTATGCTGCGCCGTTTTTTTGAGGACGAGCGGACGGAAAAAGGGGAAAAAATTGACAATGCCTATCTTTTTTCGGAGCTGGCTATAGCGGAATGCGGGGAAAGCTACGGGAAGCACCAGCAGCAGTATCCCGTAATCAAAATGACGTTGAAATCCGCCAAGCAGCCGGAATATGATATGGCCTATGCCAGGCTTGTGGATGAGATCATTCATGAATACCAGCGCCATGTGTATGTGCTGGAAGGGGAGATGCCGAAACGGGACCGGGAGCGTTATGAACGGATTCTTCTGGAACAGGCGGAACCCTCCGAGTATGCCACAGCATTGAAATTTTTGTCGGAATGCCTGGCCCGCTATCACGGAAAAAATGTGATTATCCTGATTGACGAATATGATGTGCCCCTGGAAAACGCCTATTTTAAAGGGTTTTACGGCCGGATGACGGACTTTATCCGGTCGTTGTTTGAGTCGGCCTTAAAGACCAACGAAGCCCTGGCCTTCGGGGCGGTGACGGGCTGCCTTCGGATCAGTAAGGAAAGTATTTTTACGGGGCTGAATAATTTAAAAATTTACTCCCTGCGAAACGGCCAGTTCGACAGCAGCTTCGGCTTTACGGAACAAGAAGTGGAGGAAATGCTTTCCTACTACAATCTTTCGGAAAAATATGAAGATTTGAAAGCCTGGTACGACGGATACCGTTTCGGGAATCAGGAAATCTACAATCCCTGGAGTATTATAAATTATATCGATGATGTGGCGGCCAGCAAAGATACCTTTCCCAAAGCCTACTGGTCCAACACCTCCTCCAACAGCATTGTCCGGGAGCTGATTGAGGAAGCGGACGAAGGGACCCGGGAAGAGATCGAGCGTTTGATGGACAATGGAACCATTGAAAAGCCGGTACACGAGGAGATTACCTACGGGGATATCCATGAATCCCCGGAAAACCTCTGGAACTTCCTGTTTTTTACCGGATATCTGAAGGAATGCGGGCAGAGATATGACGGGGAAAATACCTATGTTCGGATGACGATTCCCAATAAGGAAATCCGTTCCGTCTACCGAAACAGTATTTGGAACTGGTTTGGCCGGAAAGTAAAAGGGATGGACACAAAGCCCCTGCTTCGGGCCCTGGAGGAAGGAGACTGCCTGGCGGCAGAAGAATTTCTCACGGAACAGCTGCTGGATACCATCAGCTATTTTGACTACGCGGAAAACTATTACCACGGCTTTCTGGCAGGTCTTCTTTCCAACCTGCCGGGATACCGGGTGGTGTCAAACCGGGAAAGCGGCACAGGCCGTCCGGATCTGATCTTAAAGACCCGGGCCATCCGCCGGGGGCGGGCCATGGTTTTGGAATTGAAGGTAGCGGACAGCGTTTCCCAAATGGAAGAAGCCTGCAGGGAAGCCTTAAGGCAGATAGCAGAACACCAGTACGAACAGGAACTGAAGGCCGAGGGCTATCCCCGGGTGGATCAATACGGGATCTGCTTCTGCCGGAAGGAGTGCATGGTGGGGAAAGCTTAATTCCCAGCCCCCTCATACTTTCGCATCGCCAGCCAGAACAAAAGCTTTCGCATCGCCACGCTGAGGGCTGTCGCCGCCGGAAGGATCAGGAAATAGCCAAGGGGCTGTTTTCCCAGAAGCACCGATGCCGGCACATAGCTGATGGCCGCGTAAGGAACCAACGTCAGGATCACCAGCCGGAACACTTTCGGATAGATTTCCAGGGGATATTTCCCGGCCTCATACAAGTCCTCGACGACTCCTTTGACGCCCCCGTCGGTCAGCATCCCCGCGGCGCTGGAGCCGAAGTTGATGTTGACCCGGATGATGCATCCCAAGACCAGGCTAAGGAGCAGCAGCCCGGTTTTGAAAGGATCGAAGACGATTCCAAGCTTTCGGAAGGAATAGAACATTATGATCAGCCCGGTAGTCCCGGTTCCCGCTCCGGCCAGGTTGATGTTGGCGCTGCAGATCTGCAGTTCCATGGAAAGAGGCCGTGTCAGGTACTGATCCAGAGTGCCCAGCCGGGCCTGGCGCCACAGGCCGTTGGTGCCCTGGAAAAATAGTGTCATAATCCCCTCCCCGAAAAACATATATCCGTACAGCACCGTCACCTCGTAGACCGTCCACCCTGCAATGGACGGGATGTTCAAAAACAGCACATGGAGGAACAAAAGCCCGATGGTCTGGGACAGAAGCCCGGAGAAAACCGTAATGTAAAAGTCCGCTTTAAAAGCCATCATCCCTCTTAAATTGGCCGACATCATATGAAAAAATAATCGAATACTCCGCATGGCTCAACCTCCTTGTATGGTAACCTTCCGGACTGCAAAGCCGAAAAGGATTTTGCCCAAAACCCACATAGCGATGACCCAGAGAACCTGCAGCCCCAGCGTCCGAAACACTTCGGCCCCGGTAATCCGGCCCAGGAAAATCTGGGTGGGAAGATAGACGGAAGCCTGGAAGGGAAGCACCCCGGAAAGGGCTTGGAACCACCGGGGAAAGAAGGATAAGGGCAGCATTGCTCCGGAAAAAATGTCGGTGATAACCTGGCGGAAATAGGCAATTCCGTATCCGTTGGAAGTAAAAAAGCCCAATAAGCCGGCGATGTAGGTCAGTGAAAATTTTAACAAAAAGGCCAGCAGCACGCTAAAGAAAAACAACAGCAGGTTCAGGGGCGACAGGTAAGGGGACAGATCCGTAAAAAGGACCGCGATGATTAATACGATTGCTGCCGCATTCCCGCCCTCCACCAGGGACTGGCCCAAAGCCTCAAAGAAACACATGTTCTGAAAATCGATGGGCTTTGTCAAATCGCTGGCCACGGAACCGTCCCGGATTTTTCCGGAAAGCTTCATTTCCGTGCTGAAGCTTAAGGTGGCATTGAGCATGGAAGTGATGAGAGCGTAAAGGATCATCTGATCCCAGTTGTAGCCCTGGATGGTGCTCTGCTCTAAGAACAGCACCCGCCATAAAAGAATGGAGCCGAATATGCTGATGAGCTGGGAGGTTCCGTTAAAAAAGAATCCCTTCTTATAGGCCATTTTTTCCTCTATGGCACACCGGGTAAATCCGATGTAACGCCGGAAAAACCGTTTCATTGTACCACCTCCCCGGAACGGTAAATGACTTCGATCATATGTTCGATGCTTGGCTCTGTCAATTGAAAATCCTGGATTTGGGCATGGCTGTTGACCTCCTTTACGATGTCAAAGGCCGTATGCAGCTCCGGGGAAAAATCAATGCTTAAGGTAGAAGCATTCTCCATGGAAACATGGGAGATCCCTTTCTGTGTTTTCAGGAGTTCCGGTAATTCCGGCGCTCCCTGGGATAAGGTGATTTTGATCCCACGGTTCATGGAATATTCCTGGGTAAGCTGGTCGATCTGTTTGTCGCAGAGGATCTGCCCCTTGTCTATGACTACGATCCGGCGGCAGATATTTTCCACATCCTTTAAATCGTGGCTGGTCAGGATGACCGTTACACCCCGCTCCCGGTTAATCCGCTGGATCAATTCCCGCATAGATTCCTTGGTGACAATATCCAGGCCGATGGTAGGCTCATCCAGAAAGATCGTGGAAGGGTTATGGAGCAGTGCAGCCGCCAGGTCCGCCCGCATCCGCTGGCCCAAAGACAGACGGCGGGCAGGCTGCCCGATGAATTCCGACAGGCCGAAAATCTCATGGAACAGCGTCAGGTTTTCCCGATAAACCGAATCCGGAATCTCGTAAATATTTTTTAACAGTATAAAAGATTCCTCTATCGGGATATCCCACCAAAGCTGTGTCCGCTGCCCGAAGACGACTCCGATATTTTTGGCGTTTTGGATGCGGTTTTTCTGGGGATCAATCCCGTCGATCCGGACTTCTCCGGAGGTAGGCTTTAAAATCCCGGTCAGCATCTTAATGGTTGTGGATTTCCCTGCCCCGTTGGGGCCGATGTATGCTACGGCTTCCCCGGGCTCGATGGAGAAATTCACATGGTCTACCGCCAGCTTTTTTTTGTATTCCCCATGAAACAAATGCCGGACGGCGCCTGCCAGCCCGGGTTTTTTCAGGGGCGTTTTAAATTCTTTTGTCAAGTCGATTGCTTCAATCATAACCCATTCCTCCCTTTTCATTTTTGTCAATACATCTGCCGGCAGCGGCCGGGACAATGCCCGGCCGTTTTGATTATTCCAGTATAACAGGAAATGAAAGGAGTGGGAAGGGAACAATTTTGAAAAAGGAGCTTTTTTTACAGACAATTTTTTGAAAAGGGGGGGGGGTAAAAAAAGTAGGGAACAATTTTAATAACAGCATACTTTTTATTTTTACACATTTGGTTTCGGGTAGCAATTGCTGCCGTTTGTTATTTTGGGGGATTACCATGAACGATGGGTTTGAGCCTGCAAATCCCCAACCACGGCCGGACTGCTGTCCTGCCGGTTTTTTTTGAGAAAAAATGCAATAAGGTATTGAAAAAAATATAAAGTATGGTATAATCTTTATAAATCGTGCAAGATATATGATATAAAATATTCCGGAATCAGGAGGTACCAATGAAGGAGCTGATCAAGCAGTTAATCGGAACCCGGAGCAATTTTGTCTTCTTAGGAGAAGCAGGCAGCGGGAAGAGTGAGATTGCCATTAATTTTGCCGGATATCTGGCCCGGCTGGAAGAGAAGCCGGTGCATTTTTTTGATCTGGATATGACAAAGCCCCTGTTCCGCTCCCGGGATGTAATTGCCCAGGTGGAAGAGCTGGGCGTAATTTTTCACCACGAGGAACAGTTTTATGACGCCCCTACCATGGTGGGCGGCGTGAACCTTCTTTTGAAGGATGAGGACAGCTACGTAATTCTGGATGTAGGCGGCAGCGACATTGGAGCCAGGGCCGTCGGCGGCTATGCCCCGAAGGTGAACAAGGACAATACCATTGTTTATTATGTGCTGAATGCGTTCCGGCCCTGGTCCGGGGATATCGAACATATTGACGGGACATTGTCCGGAATCCTGGGGGTGTCCCATGTCCGGCTGGGACAGATCCATATGATAAACAATCCCAACAACGGCATTACCACCACGAAAGAGGAAGTGTTAGAAGGCATGGACAAGATGAAGGAGCTGGTAAGCCCCTATATGGAGCTGGATTTTGCCTGCGTGAAGGAAGATTTATATGCAGATGTGAAGGCAGAGGGAGTGGAAAAGCTGCTGCCGATCAAGCTGTATCTCACCTACGAATGGCTGCAGCCGGGGATTTCGGCCGCCCCAAGGCCATACTGCGGCTGATCCGGGATCAAGCGGGGAAAGCCATGCCGCTGGCTGTAAAAGAACGAAATGCCCTACCCGGGCGTTCCACACAATGGAAATCCCATTGTTATAAAAAAGTAAATCTTGAGAAGGAGGATTTGATCGAAATGGCAAAAGTCGAGATTAGATCAGAGAGCTGCAAAAGCTGCGGCTACTGCGTGAAATTTTGTCCAAAGGGCGTTTTAGCCGTTGGGGAAAAGGTAAATTCAAAAGGTTATGAGTATGTAGTGCCGGTTAATATGGATGCTTGTATCGCCTGCTGCATGTGCGCCCGGATGTGCCCGGATGCGGCGATAGAAGTGTACAAATAAGGAGGAGAAGAAGAAATGGCAAGAGTATTTATGAAAGGCTGCGAAGCGATTGCAGAAGCAGCAGTAAGAGCCGGCTGTAGATTTTTTGCCGGATATCCGATTACACCACAGAATGAGATCCCGGAATATTTTGCAAGAAGGCTGCCGGAAGTAGGCGGTGTCTTTGTCCAGGGCGAGTCCGAAGTTGCTTCCATTAATATGGTATACGGAGCCGCTTCCGCAGGAACCAGATCCATGACATCCTCCTCAAGCCCAGGGGTTGCGCTAAAGAGCGAAGGAATTTCCTATTGTGCATCCGCCCGTATTCCGATGGTATACGCGAATATCAGCAGAGGGGGCCCCGGAGTGGGCTCCATCCAGCCGGCCCAGATGGATTATTTCCAGGCTACCAAGGCATCCGGCAACGGCGGCTTCCGGATGCGGGTGTATGCGCCCTCTACGGTACAGGAAGCCGTAGACATGACCTACAATGCCTTTGATTATGCGGATCAGGACCGGAATCCCGTTTTGATTCTGGCAGACGGCGTAATCGGAACCATGATGGAGCCGGTAGTGCTTCCGGAAATGAAATCCGACGAAGAAGTTGCAGCCATTAAGGAATCCAAGAAAAGCTGGGCCTGCATTGGACATAAGTTAGACTATGCGAACCGCGCATGGATTCAGCCGGGCCAATGGTCTACGGCAGTACAGCAGGAATGCAACGAAACAGCCAGGGATCTGTATGCTTCCTGGATCCCGGAAGTGGAAGAATATCAGCTGGAAGACGCAGAGATCGTGATTGCTGCCTACGGCATTTCCGCCCGTATTTCCAAGTCCGTTGTGGATCTGCTTAGGAAAGAGGGGATCAAGGTGGGCTTAATCCGCCCCATGACGGTATATCCCTTCCCCTACGCAGCATTTGACCATATTGATTACGGCAAATGCAAGGCTGTTTTGGATGTGGAAATGTCCATTCCGGCACAGTTTGTAGAAGACGTGGCCGTTGCCGTAAAGGAACGCTGCCCCATCGAAACCTGTCTGTGCTCCGGCGGGAATATTATGAGCCGGGATGCGGTGATTGCAGCTGTAAAGAAAATCAACGAGAAATAGGAGGGTACTGAAAATGGAAAAAGTTTATGCAAGGACAAAAACGATCCAGGACGATAAGGTTTCCGGCTTCTGTCCCGGATGTATGCACAGTACCGTAATTAAATTAATCGGCGAAGTTTTGGAAGAAATGAACCTGGTAGAGAAAGCCAGCTGCGTGTTGGGAATCGGCTGCTGCGGTTTACATATGGATTACATTGCATACGATAATATTACGGCGCCCCATGGCCGTGCCTGTGCGGTTGCCACCGGAATAAAACGTTCCAATCCGGAATCCCTGGTGTTCACCTATCAGGGAGACGGGGATTTTGCTTCCATCGGGCTGGCAGAGTCCATTTCCGCTGCAAACCGCGGAGAAAATATTACGGTTATCTTTATCAACAACGGTATTTACGGCATGACCGGCGGCCAGATGGCGCCCACTACTTTGATTGGTATGAAGGCATCCACGGCTCCGAAAGGCCGCATTGCCGAAGAGCATGGCTATCCCATGCATATGTGTGAAATTTTAAACCAGCTGACGGCCCCTGCCTATCTGGAGCGGACCAGCTGCAACACGCCCCAGAATGTCATGAAGACCAAGAAAGCGATTCAGAAAGCATTCCAGAACCAGCTGGACGGCAAAGGCTTTTCCATGGTGGAAATCGTAACCAGCTGCCCCACCAACTGGGGCTTGGAGCCCTTGGATGCGCTGACCTATATCGAAGAGAAAATGCTGCCTGAATTCCCGCTGGGCGTAATCAGAGACAAATAGGAGGAAGAAAAATGGAAACAAATTTATGCGTAGCCGGCTTCGGCGGACAGGGCGTTATGACCCTTGGTAAATTCTTAGCATCCGCAACCTGTGATTCTACCGATAAAAACGTGACCTTCTTCCCATCCTACGGCGCAGAGCAGCGGGGCGGCACCGCAAACTGTTTTGTTGTTATTTCCGATGAAATGGTAGGCGCGCCCTTAGGAGATGTGATGGACGATTTGATCGTTATGAACGGCCCCTCCCTCAATAAGTTTTTAAGCACCTTAAAACCGGGCGGGACTTTATTTATCAACAGCTCCATTGTATCCGACGAGATCAGCCGGGACGATGTAAAAGTGGTAAAGGCCCCGGTTACGGAGCTGGCCTTGGAAATGGGAAATGCCAAGGTATTGAACGTGATTATGCTGGGGGTCTATGTAGGCTATACGGAAGTGATCGCCCCGGAAATCGTATGGGAAACCATTGAACATAAGCTGGGCAAAAAGCCGAAACTGTTGCCCCTGAACAAAGCGGCCTTTGAAAAGGGCCTGGAAATCGGAAGAAGCCAGAAGTAGCCCAAAGGGTTACCATGGCCTTTCAAAACATCAGAGCCGGTCACTGCATTTCTAATCTGCAGGGGACCGGCTCTGATTCGGTACGCCGGCAATCCGTAAAAGATTATGTTTTCGCCCAATCGGTATTCAGTAAAATTTTTATAGCTCCGATATTCTAAGTGAGAGCCGAAGGAGAGCGTATGATAAGGATACAATAGATGATCATGAAACATACGGCATCTTTTCGGCAGGCAGAAAAATAGCAATGGAGGAATTCAAATTATGGGTATTCATGGAATAGGGACGGGTGATTCTGTCTGGAAGGATGCAGGAAAGGCACAGAGAAATAATTCAGGCATTGCTTTTGCTGACCAAATGGCAGATCTGGTTGGCAGAAATCAAAAAGATGAAAAAAATGTTTTGAAGGAGTTGCCGGAGGAGAAATCAGACCAGGCAGGCAGTCGGGAATCTGAAACAAAAACAGAAATTATTGTTAAGCCAGACGGTTCAAGAGTGCTTGTAATGACAATGAGT
>CAJUSQ010000091.1 GCA_910588885.1 uncultured Lachnospiraceae bacterium | reverse complement strand
CATTCTTGTATTTTTAGTACTTTATCGAAGAAATGGATATGAAAAAGACTGATGCGGTTGAGACAGGTCAATACGGTAACAAAAAATGCTAAACATACTCCCTTATTTTTGGAAATTCATTGCTTTTCCATATTTTTTTATGATATAATGTACAAATAATGAGAAAATGATCAAAAGACGCATTATTGATAAATCAGTCAAAAGGGAGTAAATGCAATGATTATTCAGCATAATCTGGCGAGTATGGGGGCTTTCCGCCAATCAAAGATTACCACTACCCGCAAAGCCAAGACGTCCGAACGTCTTGCCAGCGGGTACCGCATCAATCGTGCGTCAGACGATGCGGCAGGGCTTTCGATTTCGGAGAAAATGCGTGTACAGATTCGCGGCCTGGCTCAGGCAAATGAGAATATACAAGACGGCATTAATTTTGTGAAGGTTGGCGAAGGCGGAATGCAGGAGGTACACAGTATTCTCCAACGGATCCGTGAGCTGTCCGTTCAGGCGGCGAATGATACCAATACCCTGGGGGACCGCACTGCCATTCAGCTTGAGATTGATGCCCTTTCGGTGGAAATTAACAAAATTGCATACGGAACTTCTTTCAACGGGCATCGTATGCTCTGTGAAGAAACTGCCGGAGGAGTAGCAGGGGGTGGAGGCGGCATGGGATCCGGGTCAAATGCCGACGTCTCTGACGCACTTTCCAAGCGTGCTACTTATGGCGGTTCCGGGAAGGATTATATGAGCAGCGCCATCCATAACCCCGACGGCACCATCGTTTTCTGCGGAAACACGACCAGCAATGATCAGGATCTGGACGGAATCGGTTCCGGAACAGGAATACAAAGCGGATGGGTCACCAAGGTCGGGACAGACGGGGAGGTACTTTGGACGAAAAAGGTAGAAAATGGCAAAGAGACCTCTTTTTCATCTATTACCGCTACGGCAGACGGTGGGTATTTGGCAGTAGGAAAAAGCGATGGAAGCCCTTTTTTGGCAAAATTGGATGCAGACGGAAATACCGCATGGACGTACCGGTTCCAATGTACCGGAACCGATAATAACGCCAATAATGCCTATCTCATGCAGGACGGCAGCGGACATGTGTTCCTTTCCATCCAGTCCTTTGACGGAAACGGGATCAAGGACGGGAGAGGGAATCCCCTGGGCGGGTCGGCCCTGGGCGGCCGGGATGCAATTATGATGGTGATTGATCCGTCCGTGAACCCGAATGACGATTATGATGCCTTTGAGAAAAAGGCATATCGGATCGGCGGCGGCAACAACGAACAGATTTCCCGGCTCTATCCTACTTCAGACGGGGGCTACATCGGCGGAAACTATACAACCTCATCGACGATTACCCAGAGCAATAACGACGGCAGCAGTAGTAAGCCGCCGGTAGAAGCCATCGGAAACGGCAGCCACAGTGCCTTTATTACGAAATACGATAAGAACGGGGATGTGGAAAAGGTATTGCTGTTCGGGGATGACCATGCCCCCGGCCAATATCACAACAGCGGAGAAAACATCAATCAAATTATAGAAACCGCTTCCGGAGAGTATATCGTGGTGGGGACAGCCAAGATTACGGACACGGTCGGAACAGACGCGCCTGCCACAGACGAATCACGGGGTGATAATATTTGGGTCATGAAGCTGGACAAAAACCTGACGCCTATTTGGAGCCGCTCCTATGGAAGCAGTAGGGACGATGCCGGCAGTTGCGTGATTGAAACCAAAAACGGTTTTGTTATTGCCGGAAGCGTAGGCACAATGGACGGGGACGTAACTCAAAAGCCCGGGTATTCCGGGAATAATGCCTGGGTCTTTATGGTTGACAAGGATTCCGGAGATATTATTTGGGATGAAGTACATGGCGGCAGCGGAAGTGATTCTTTCAGATTTATCTTTGAAGGCGGAAACGGTGATATTCTGCTGGGCGGCAACAGCAGTTCCAACGACCAGGATCTCGCGGATAAGAACAAAGGAAACGCGGATGCATGGTTTCTCAAACTGGATGGACAGACTGGCGGAACCGCACCGCCTTCCGGAGGCGGTACGGGCAGCGGGTCTTCGTCCGTCAAAAACAAGCTTCTCCATCTGCAGGTGGGCGCATACAGCTGGAACAGTTTTCAAATTGGTTATGCGGATATGCGCACTTCGGCGGTCTTTGGCGAAAATACGGTTTTGAATGTGATGAGCCATAGCGCCGCGGAAGAGGTCATTTCACTGTGCGATGAGGCAATCAGCTATGTTTCCAAGCAAAGAAGCCGTTACGGCAGCTATCAAAATGCGCTCGAACATTTGTACGATGGCAATGCCATTACAGGTGAGAACGTATCGGCATCTGACAGCAGGATTGCAGATGCCGATATGGCAGATGAAATGGTGGCGTTTTCCCGCGACAAAATTCTGGAACAGGTAAATTCCGCTGTCATGGCTCAGGCAAATATGACAAATCAGACCGTAATGCAGCTATTGCAAGGATAGCGGAAAAGAACTAAGAACGGATGGATACGAAGTGAACGGAAGCAGACCAATAAAAGCGTTCCCTTGTAAACTGCCCGGAGGGCAAAACAAGGGAACGCTTTTATATTACAAACGATAGAGTTATTTTGCTAAAAGCATCATGATTTCATTGCTTCTGGTAATGAATTTGCTCATTTCATCCGGAGTCAGCGGATGGTTGGAAATCATAGCCAGGTCATACAGCTGTGCGCAGAACATGGGTACATGCTGAGAGTCCTTATTGGCCAGGATGTATTTCACCAGTTCGTTGTTGGCGTTCAAAGTCAGGGTAACATCCCCGCCGAACATGGAAGGATCCATACCTGCCATACCGTACACTTTCATCATATCCTGCATCCGTCTACCTTCCTCGGAAAGGGTGATAACGGAGGAAATGCCGGCATTTTTCAGCTTCTCCACCTTGACGTTTAAGTTGTCACGGCTTAAAGCCTTGCGGAAGGTTTCGGTCAGGGTATCGGTGGCTTCCTTCAGCTCTTCTTCGGAACCCTCTTCCTTCAGGGTATCGGTAAGATCCGCGTCAACCCGCAGGAACCGGTAGTTTTCGTTTCTCCGCTCCAGCTGAGTGATAAAGGAAGAGTCGATGTTGTGGTCCAGAATCACCGCGTCCATGCCCTGTTCTTTGAACATATTGATATACTGGCTCTGCTGCTGCAGGTCGGTCACATAGTAAACGGTTTTCCGGGTATCCTTTTCCTCGGTCTCGGAGCTTGGATCTGCGTCGTCGTTGGCTTCCTCTGTGACAACTTCGGCTTCTACGGTTTCTCCGTTTTCGTCTACAGCGGTTCCCTCTTCGTCCTGTTCGGCTTTCTTGGCTTCTTCCGCTTTCAGAAGCTCAGGCAGGGTCAGGTATTTGCTGTCTAAGTTCTTGAACAGGATGTAATCGTTCATTTTGTCGCAGAATTTTTCGTCCTTTAAGCAGCCGAATTTGATGAAGGGACTGATATCATCCCAGTATTTTTCATAATTTTCCTTCTCTGTCTTGCACATACCGGCCAGCTTGTCCGCTACCTTCTTGGTGATATAGTCTGATATTTTTTTCACAAAGCCGTCGTTCTGCAGGGCGCTTCTGGAAACGTTCAAAGGCAGGTCGGGACAGTCGATTACGCCCTTTAACAGCATCAAAAATTCCGGAATCACTTCTTTGATATTATCGGCAATAAATACCTGATTGTTATACAGCTTGATGGTGCCTTCAATGGAGTCGTACTCGGTATTGATTTTCGGGAAATACAGGATGCCCTTCAAATTAAAGGGATAGTCCATGTTCAAATGAATCCAGAACAGGGGCTCCTTGTAATCCATAAATACTTTCCGGTAAAAGGCCTTGTATTCCTCGTCGGTGCAATCGTTGGGGTGCTTGCTCCAGAGGGGGTTGGTGTCGTTCAGGGGGACGGGGCGTTTTATAATCTTCGCCTTTTCCTGACGGGGAGACACTTCCACCTGTTCCTTGGTGCCGTCTTCCTTCTCCTGCTCTTCGAACTTGGCTTCTTCTACGATATGCTCCACTACGGTGTCCTTTTCGGTTACTTCCGATTCCAGGATGGTTTCGTATTCTGTCTCGGCATTTGCTTTTGACAGGAAAATGGGGGTGGGCATGAAGGAACAGTACTTTTCAATGACCTCTCTGGCCCGGTATTCATTGGAAAATTCCAGGCAGTCTTCATTTAAGAAAAGGGTGATTTCCGTGCCGACCCCTTCCTTGGAGCCGTCGGTCATGTCAAATTCCGTACCGCCGTCGCATTCCCAGTGAACAGGAACCGCCCCTTCCTGATAGGACAGGGAATCAATGTGCACCTCGTCCGCGACCATGAACGCCGAATAGAAGCCCAGTCCGAAATGGCCGATGATCTGCTCCTCACTGGCTTTGTCCTTGTATTTTTCTAAAAAGTCAGTAGCTCCGGAGAAAGCGATCTGGTTGATATATTCCTCCACTTCCTCAGCCGTCATGCCCAGGCCGTTGTCAATAAATTTCAAGGTCTTGTCTTCGGGATTTACGATAATCTGAATCTTTGCTTCATAGTCATCCGGCAGCGTGTATTCTCCCATTAAATCCAGCTTTTTCAGCTTGGTAATGGCATCGCAGCCGTTGGAGATCAATTCACGGTAGAAGATGTCATGGTCGGAATAAAGCCATTTTTTTATAATCGGAAAAATGTTGTCGCTGTTAATGGAAAGATTTCCATGCTTATTGCTCATAGTACATACACTCCTTTTTATTTTCGTTTTGTCCTTGTAGAGAATTTTAATACGGAAGCGGAAAAAAGTCAATAGAAAATTAGCACTCTTTTTAAGTGAGTGCTAACAGATGACATAACCGTTCCCTTCTGTTTGGTTTGCTGTTGTTTCCCTGCTATGGTTATGGAATACTCTGAAATTAGAATAATTCCAATGATTTTGAAAAAAAGAGTGACTTTGTCCGGAAAATAATAGTATAATAAGAACGAATGGAGGGAAACCGATGTTGAATGAGGTGCTAAAGCATGCGTCCGTAGCATGGGCAATGATTCATGTAGTTTTTTTGTTTATTATGCTGTTCCGGCCGCGGTATTCGAAGAAAATGTCAATTTTGATGGCAGGGACCGGTATGGGGATTCTGATGGTGCTGAATTTTGCGGGATTGGCGCTGCTGGGGTTTGAAACGATGGGCAAGCTTTTTCTTCTTACCTGTACCGTTCCCAGCTTTCTTTTTCTCTATATTCTGTCAAAGGACAGAAAATTCCGGTTTCTGCTGACGTTTTGCCTGGCGGACACTACCAGCTTTTGGGTTATGGTGGTTACAAATCTGCTGGACTATTATGTAGGCGGCGGAAAAAGCGTATTGCTGTTTATCAGCAGGCTTCTTGCATTTCCTTTGCTGGAATATTTTGCATATCGTTATTTAAGAAAGCCTTATCTGGAACTACAGGATGAAGTAAAAAGGGGATGGGGTATTTTTGCAGGCACGACAATGCTGTACTATCTCCTGCTTGGGATTGTGTCGCAATACCCGACGAATATTGTGAACCGGCCCGACGATGTGCTGGTCTGTGTTTTGATTCTGGTTCTGATGTTTTTTACTTACGGTACGATGTTTTACGCCCTTTACCGTCAGCAGCAGCTTCACCGGAAACAGCAGAGTGAGCTTCGGCTGCAGGAACAGAAGAACCTGCTGGAAGCAAAATTGGAAAATCAGCAGAGTATCCGAAGGATGAAACATGATATGAAAGGCTATACGGTGATGCTTTCGGGCCTGCTTGCGGCAGGGAAGACGGAAGAAGCGCTGGATTATCTGGAACAGGTGAAGACGAAGATGGATTCCTTATTGGGACAGTTTTGCGCAAATCCTTATATTAACGGGATCTTCGCCCATTATGCCCAGAAATTTCAGGAGCTGGGGGCAGAATGCAAAACTGATGTTCTGATAGGAGGAGAGGATCTGCCCTATATGGCCCTGTGCCAGATTTTGTCCAACGGATTGGAAAATGCATACTATGCCTTAAAGGAGCTGGATGGACAGGAGCGGGAGGTTTTGGTACAAATGCGGTATAAAAAAGAGTATTTGACGATCCGCATTCAAAACAGTTGTCAAAAGGATCTCCTGGTGGAAAAGGGCACGATTCCGGCGTCGAAAAAGCCCGGCCCGGATCACGGGTTCGGTTTGATTACAATCCGGGAAGCGGCCAATGAGCTGGGCGGAGATATGATGTGTTACGCGAAAGAGGGGAGGTTCGTACTGGAGGTAATGGTACGGATGTCCGAATGGGGAAAACTAGAAAAGAGGTACGAAGGATGTCAGAGCGAGCAGTAAAAAAGGCAACTATGATTTCCGGGAATCCGGCAAAGCCTTTAATATTTTTTGCAATTCCCATGATTGTGGGAAATTTATTTCAGCAGTTTTACAATATCATTGATTCCATTGTGGTGGGAAACGTGGTGGGCGAAGAGGCCCTGGCCGCGGTAGGCGCTTCCACGGCGATTACGATGCTGTTTGTCATGGTGGCGGGAGGAACCGGGATTGGATTTTCCGTGGTGATTTCACAGCTCTTTGGGGCGAAACAATTGGAAAAAATGAAGACGGCCATTTCGACGGCGCTGATTTCCGTACTGGTGTTCAGTATCATTTTAAGTATTCTTGGGATGATAATCAATAAAGGGCTTCTGCACCTGATGGGAACACCGGATAATATTTTAGAGGATGCGGCGGCTTATCTGCAGATTTATTTTTTCGGGTTCGTATTCCTGTTTCTGTATAATGCGTTTTCCGCGATCTTCAACGCCCTGGGGGATTCGGTGAAGCCCCTGCTGTTCCTGATTTTTTCTTCGGTGCTGAATATCGGGCTGGATATTTATTTTGTGGCCAAGCTGGGCCTGGGGGTACCGGGCGTGGCTTGGGCTACCTTGATTGCCCAGGGAATTTCCGCAGTGCTTTCTTTCTGTTTTTTGGTGAAAAAGCTGTATGGCATAAAGACGGAGGAGTATGCCCGCTATGATGTATCCATGCTGAAAAATATGGTGAAGGTGGCCGTTCCAACGGTGATCCAGCAGTCCATCGTTTCGGTGGGGATGCTGCTGATTCAGGCGGCAGTCAACCGTTTCGGCTCCACGTTCCTGGCAGGCTATACGGCAGCAGTCAAAATCGACGGAATCGCCATCGTCCCCATGGTGGCGGTGGGAAACGCCATGTCTACTTATGTGGCCCAGAATATGGGAGCCCGTAAGCCGGAGCGTATCAGCAAGGGATACCGGATCTGCCTGGGGCTTGCGGCGGGAATCGGGCTTATCATTGCCGTGATTTTCTTTTTCTGCGGGGAGCAGTTTGTAGGGCTTTTTCTGGATTCCGAGACAGGAGCGGAGGCCATCGCCATCGGTGCGCAATATTTGAGCGTTGTTTCCCTTTTCTATTTTGTAATGGGGACCATGAATGTCAGCAACGGCATTTTAAGAGGCGCCGCGGACATGAATTGGTTTCTGGTCTGTAGCCTTGCGAACCTCTGTGTGCGGGTGGGCCTGACCTATGCATTGGCGGATGTGACCGGGGGCATGATTATTATGTGGGCCAACCCCATTGGATGGCTGGTGGGCCTGGTGATTTCGGTGATCCGGTATTTCCAGGGAGGCTGGAAGACAAAGCGGCTGGTTTAGAATTTGCATAAATAGAACACACAAAAAACACAATTCCTTCCTTTTTTTATCACATTTGATTTTTAAAATCAAACAAGATGTGAGCATATAAGGGAGGAATTTTTTTGATTGAAATCAGCCATTTAACGAAAAAATACGGCAGCCGGGTAGCGGTGGACGATCTGAACCTGACGGTGGAGCCGGGAAAAATCTACGGATTCCTGGGGCCGAACGGCGCGGGCAAGTCCACCACCATGAACCTGATTACCGGGTATCTGGGGGCTACGGAGGGTTCCGTGAAAATCAACGGCTTCGATATCCTGGCCCAGCCGGAGGAAGCGAAGCGATGTATCGGTTATCTGCCGGAACAGCCGCCGCTGTATCTGGAAATGACGGTTCTGGAATATCTGCGGTTTGCGGCGGAATTGAAAAAGCTGAAAAAGGAGGAGCAGAAAGCTCAGGTGGCTAAGGTAATGGAGCAGACCAAAATCCAGGAGGTACAAAACCGGCTGATCCGCAGCCTTTCTAAGGGTTACCGCCAGCGGGTGGGACTGGCACAGGCGATTTTGGGGGATCCAGAGGTCATTCTTTTGGATGAGCCCACCGTGGGCCTGGACCCCAAGCAGATCATTGAGATCCGGAACTTAATGAAAGAGCTGGGAAAACAGCATACGGTCATTCTAAGCTCTCATATTTTGTCGGAAATCAGCGCTGTCTGCGACCATATTTTTATTATTTCCCATGGAAAGCTGGTGGCCAGCGATTCTGCCGCCCAGCTGGTACGCCGTTTGTCCGGAAAACCGGAGATTACTTTGAAAATCAAAGGAAATGAGGAGGAAATTCGGGATGTGCTGGAAGCGAATTTGGGAATGGAAGGGTATCGGTTTGAAAAGGAAGACGAAGCGGAAACCGGAAATGAAAATCCGAAAATCCGGCAGGTGACGGTGGAACTGACAGAAGAAGGGCTTCAGGAGCAGCTGTTTTTTGCCTTTGCGGATGCAAGGCTGCCGATTTTGGAAATGCGGAAAGACGAAAAATCCTTGGAGGATGTATTCTTAAGCCTGACTCAGGAAACAGGAGGTGACGCATAATGTGGGCGATTATCAAAAGAGAGTTCCGGTCTTTGTTCCAGACCGTGGTGGGATGGCTGTTTCTGGCAGTGAATCTGGGCCTCTTCGGACTTTATTTCTATGTATATAATCTGGTCTATGGGTATCCCTTGCTATCGAACACACTTTCGGCGATTACCTTTATTTTTCTGATTACGGTGCCGATTTTGACCATGCGGGTGTTGGCGGAGGAGCAGAAGAGCAAAACGGACCAGCTGATTCTGACGTCTCCGATTTCCGTGGGAAAGGTGGTCTTGGGAAAATTCCTGGCACTGGCGGCCGTATTTTCCATAACGGAGCTGGTGATGTGTATGACGCCGCTGCTGCTTTCCGGCTTCGGGAAAATACCCTATGGAGAGTGCTACACGGCGCTGTTTGGATTTTGGCTGTTCGGACTGGCCTGCATTGCCATCGGCGTTTTTTGGTCCTCCGTAACGGAGAGCCAGGTAATTGCGGCGGTACTGACCTTTGCGGCCCTGTTTGTGGGGTATATGATGCAGAGTATTACGGCTATGATTTCAACCAGCGGGAACCTTTTGACCAAGCTTCTGGGCTGTTATGACTTAACGGCCGGGCTGGATGAATTTTTCAGCGGGGTTTTGGATCTGCAGGCGCTCCTTTATTATGGGTCCCTGATTTTCCTGTTCCTGTTTCTGACCATGCAGGTCATTCAGAAACGGCGGTTCAGCGTCAGCAGCCGGAACCTGAAAACCGGAGCCTTCAGCGCCGGATTGATTGCTGTGGCCCTGGCTGTGGTGGTTGTGGTGAATCTCATCGGGGGACAGCTGCCGGAAGGGCTGAAATCCATTGACGTGACCATGCAGAAGCTGTATTCCATTACGGATGATACCAGGCAGCTGCTGGCGTCCTTGGAAGAGGATGTCACCATTTACGTGCTGGAGAATGAGAAGACCCAGGATGAAACCCTGGGAAAGATGCTGGAACGCTATGAATCCGGCAGCAGCCATATCCGGGTGGTGTATAAAGACCCGGCAGTCTATCCCAGCTTTTATACCGGTTATACGGACGGGAACATTAGCAGGAACAGCCTGATTGTGGAAAGCGGCAAACGGTATAAGGTTTTGGATTTCAGCGACCTGTATCAGTCGGAAATGGATTATACCACTTATTCCAGCAGTGTGACCGGATACGACGGCGAAGGCCAGCTGACCAGCGCCATTACTTATGTGACAAATTCGGAAAATCCGGTGATCTACCAGCTGACCGGACACGAGGAACAGGAAATCAGCGGCTCCTTTGCGGATGCCGTTTCCAAGCTGAATGTGACCTTGGAAAGCCTGAATCTTTTGGAACACGCGGAAATCCCGGAGGATGCGGCGGCATTGGTGATCAATGCTCCGAAGAAAGACTTATCGGCAGAGGACGTCACAAAGATCCGGGCGTATCTGGACAAAGGGAAAAAGGCCGTGATTACCGTGGGTTATACGGAAGAAAAGCTGTCCAATTTTGAGAGCATTTTGGCGGCTTACGGGGTGACCGTGGCAGAGGGCCTTGTGCTGGAAGCGGATCAGACAGCCTTTTACCAGGTTCCCTACTATCTGCTGACGAAGGCATCCTATGATGCGGCGGCCTCCGCGGTATCCGGCGATTATATTTTCGTGCCTTATGCCAAGGGCCTCCAGTATCCGAAGGAGGGAGATGCAGAACCGGAAGCGGCGGCCGAAGGGGAATCGGAAGGGGCCGAGGATCAGGAAACAAGTGTTTCTTATCAGGAAATCTTAAGTACCAGCAGCCAGGCTTATTCCAAAGCAGATGCCGCTTCCATGGAAACCTTTGAAAAGGAAGCCGGAGATATTGACGGGCCCTTTGCACTGGGGCTTTGCATCCGTAAAGGGGATACCACGCTGTATGCATTTTCGGGAAATGATATTTTTACGGAAGAAGCCAGCCAGATGGTTTACGGAAATAACGCGGCGCTGTTTGCAGGAGTCCTTTCCCAGTTTGTAGACAACGGAACCGTCAGTGTCATTCCGGTGAAAAATTATGGATATGAGCGGCTGACCATTCATCAGGCCGGGGTGGTTTTAAGCGGCCTTGTGATGGCCATAGTGGTTCCGGTGGTGCTGCTGATTGCGGGAATAGTCATTTGGATCAGAAGGAGACGGAGATAATGAAGAAGCAGAAGAAACAATTCATCATATTGGGAATCCTGCTGCTGGTTTGCTGCGGCCTGTTTCTGGGACTGAAATTCTATCAGGAAAAACAGCAGGAGCAGCAGCAGGCGCAGGAGGAAGCGGAGAAAATTACGGTGGCCAGCCTGTCTGTGGAGGAAATTCAGGAATTTTCCTATGAGTGCCAGGGAGAGACCCTTTCCTTTGTGAAAAAGGACGGCGTCTGGTACAGCCAGGCGGACGAAACCATTGCCATTGCCCAGGCCGGCATAACCGGAATGCTTTCCCATTTTGAAAAGGTAGAAGCCAGCCAGCAGATCAATGCGCCAAAGGACACGGCCCAATATGGGTTCGATGCGCCCCAGAATGTAATCCGGCTGAAGTTTAACGATCAGGAGCTGACCTTTACCATTGGTATGCAGAATCAGGTCACAAGCCAGTATTACCTGATGGTAAGCGGGGACGAGAACGTGTACCTGACGGACGGCGGGATGTTTGTGGCCTTCCAGAGAAGCCTGGAGGATCTGAAAGAAACCGAGCCGGAAGCGGAATCCACAGAGGATAGTTCGGAATAAAAATTTACAGCCAACCGGGCAGGAACGAAGTCTCCTGTCCGGTTGGCTTTGTGCCTTACCCTGGGTTTGAACCCGAAACCCCTTTATATTGGCGCTTCGGCTTTCTTTTTAAAAATACGGTCGCCGCTTTTTGCGGACAGCGATTGATACAGCGGTAGCAAAGGGTGCAGTTGTTTTTCTGTATCACGTTCCCGTTTTCAAGCTGCAGATTGTGCATGGGACAAATTTTCACACATAGCCCGCATTGGGTACAGTCCAGGTCGGCCGAAAAGGAACTGCGCCCCTTTTCCTCCAGTTTGGGAAATGAAGTATTCTGTAATTTTCCCAGCAGGGCTGAAAAGGGGCTCCAGCCGCGCTTTTTTGAAATGCCGTTTTGAATATGGTGGCAGACAAGCTTCAGCTTTTGATCTGCGGCCCGCTTTTTGCGGATACGCTCCCGCTCCCGGATCGGGAACAGAGGGAAATTGCAGATATTGTTGGGCATGTGAAAATGCTCCGCATAGATAACATTCCGTTCACAGCCGGGAATGAGACGGGTAAAAGCTTTTGCCCCGTCACCGGAGAACACCATTTGTGTGCAAAAAATAATCAGCCGTTTCTTTCGAATGATATTTTGGTATTTTGCCACAAATTCCCGCATAATACGCGGAACGGAGGAACCGTATATCGGATAGCAAAATGCAATCACATCCGTATTGCGGAATAACGGACCGAAGTCAAGATCCTCTTCAATGCTGTGGCATTCGATCCCCATATAAGCGGAAAACCGACGGGAAATATATCCGGAATTCCCGGTGCCGGAAAAATAAACGGTAATCAAAATAAAAACCCTCCCTATTTAGTCAAGTCTTTTTCCTTATTTTTCAAGGATTTTTTAGTTATA
>CAJUSQ010000090.1 GCA_910588885.1 uncultured Lachnospiraceae bacterium | reverse complement strand
TTGCTTTCGCACGGAGCCTTTCCTTCTCACGGAACTCTGACGAAGCAGTAATCGTATAATAAGCATTAATCGCCTGACTCATAACTGGCACCTCCATCTCTTTAATCTTCTCTAATTCCTCTTCCGTTTCCGCCTTAAACAGTGAAAGCCACAGCAAAAGCATATTATCCTCGTTCACATCTGCCGGAAGCTTGGGAAGCTCAAAGAAATGAAATCCCATCTTATCCGACAGCAGCGTATGGCGTTTGACTTCCAGCGGCTGAAAGAATGAATCATATTCCTCACATTCAAACAGTATGAAATCTATAATGCTGATAACAATCGTGCGTGGTAACGTGGAATAATCCTGTCCGGCCATCAACGCTGATGAGAACTCCCTCGCCCAGTAGTACATGACCCTCTCCGGGTACTCCCCCTCATTGCAGACCTGCACTTCCAGATCCACACGCTGCCCATTCACGGTCATGTTAATATCCAGCCTGCAAAATTTGTCACCCAGGTTCTCCGGAGGCATTTCCGGGTTGCGTATCACAAACTGCCCAATGCTTTGAAATGGTATCCCAAGCAGGTCTGCGACCAGTTTCTTCAAAAGTTCCGGATACTGCACAAACAGCATTTTGAACAGCGTATCCGTCTTAAACGTATATGCAAGCTTCCTCATGGCATCGTCTCCCTTAAATCTTATCGTTTCCTCTATAGATAGTATACCATACCTGATAACTGATTGCCATAAGGATTTTAGCAGCCCAATCACTCTGCATCTAAAAGGTAAGCATAAAGATTTTCCAGATATTTCACATCTTGTCGTTTGCTTATCAGAACAGGCGACAGGTTTATTTTTGCAAATGAATCCATTATTTTCTCAACATTTCGACAGTTCATAGCCTTCCGGGCAAGATGGACTGACTTTTTCTCCGGAATCAAAACAAGAAGCCGCAGCATCCTTCGTCTCATAATGCTATGCCTTTAACATTTGATGGCATGCATGAATTAATCAGTGATTTTAAGAAATACAGCAAAGAAACCGGTGAAATTAAAATATTTCTCTGTGATAAAAAAGGAAATCCCATAGAATATAAAAATACCAGCAGATATGCCCCATTAAAACTCATTATTCAATATTACAAAGCAATCTGGAATCAGAAAAAATATTTCTTATAGAAATCCCTGCTATTCTTTTGGAAAAAAGTGGGAATTTCCTTTTTTTCATAAAAGAGCATTCCATGCATATACTAAAGAGGTCTGAAACATCTTTTTCAAATATTTTTGATTCCCGAGGTGAGCAAACATGGATTTCCGGCAAAATGTTTCCCTGCAGAGTGATTCCCAGCGAAACGACAAAAAGCACTTAAAGCGCCAGGCGGCAGCCGGCTTTTTCTTCGTGCTTCTTCTTGGAACCCTCTCCCATTTTCTCTATGACTTAACCGGTCAAAATTCCTTTATCGGGCTGTTTGTCCCGGTCAGCGAATCCGTATGGGAGCATATGAAATTGCTATTTTTCCCGATGCTGCTCTATGCCGCAGGGCTTCTTCTGATTCAAAAAAAGAACCGGCCATGTACCGGGGTTTCCCTGTGTTTTGGAATCTTACTGGGAACCCTGCTCATTCCGGTTCTGTACTATGCCTATACGGGCATTCTCGGCAAAAATATATTTTTCCTGGATCTAGCGGTCTTTGGGATCAGCGTCCTTTGCGCCTTCCTTCTTTTCTACCTGCTGGCCGCTTCCTGCAGGCTGCAGCAGGGCTTCCTGCCCTGGACGGCTGTCTGCATCCTTTTTCTGTGCTTTCTTCTCTTTACCCTCCACCCGCCGGAAGGGGAACTTTTCCGGGACCCGGAATCTTCCGTCAATCGCCCCCGGCCTTGAAATTATAAATCGGTTTTATTACCTTCAGAATCTCCGCCGTATCACCGATATTCGATACAATATCCTCCATACCTTTATAAGCCATGGGACTTTCGTCCAGGGTATCCTGATTGACAGAAGTGGTATAGATCCCGGCCATCTGCTTTTTAAATTCCGATACCGTAAAGGAGGCTTTCGCTGCCGAACGGCTCATGAGGCGGCCCGCTCCATGGGGCGCCGACTGGTTCCAATCCTCATTCCCTTTTCCAAGGCAAATCAAAGAGCCGTCCCGCATATTAATGGGAATCAGCAGCTTTTCCCCCTTGCCGGCCGATACCGCCCCTTTCCGCAAAATCATCCGATCCGTGTCAATATAGTTATGAATCGTGGTAAACTGCTCCAGGACATGGAGCTTCATCCCTTTCACCAGCTCATCCATCATGGCCTTCCGGTTCAGCATGGCAAAGTGCTGAATGATTTTCATATCATGAATGTATTGTGCAAACAAATCTCCGGAAACATAGGCCAGCTGCTTCGGAACATTTGTTCTCTTCGTATTCTTTAAGGACACAACACTTTTCTGAATTTCCTTTTCGCGGCCCTGGGCCTTCAAATCGGCAATCAGCAAATCAATATCCTTTTTTGTAGAGCCGTTTAAGGAGCGATACCCCTCTTCCTGGTAATAATTGGCTACCTCCAGCCCCAAATGGCGGCTGCCGGAATGCACCACCAGATAAATCTGCCCTTCCTGATCCTGATTGGCTTCAATAAAATGATTGCCGCCGCCCAAGGTACCCAGGCTTTTTCCGGCCCTTCGGGCGTCAATCTGCTTGTAGCAGTACAGCTCCTCCAGATTCAGTTCCGAAAAATAGCGATGCTCCTTTGCCCGCACCTGAAAGCCGGAGGGGATTTTTTCATAGATCAGTTTATCCAGCTTCTGCAGTTCCATATGCTTCTCTTTGACCCGGACTGTTTCCATACCGCATCCAATGTCAACCCCTACCATATTCGGGACAATTTTATCCTGAATCGTCATGGTGGTTCCGATGGTACAGCCGGCCCCGGCATGGATATCCGGCATAAACCGGATCTTACTGCCGGAAACAAATTCCTGATTCAGCAGAAGCAGTACTTGTGAAACCGATGTTTCATCCACAATATCGGTAAAAATCTTGGCTTCGTTATATTTTCCCTTTAATTCCAACATACCTTCCCTTTTTCACCCCCTGCAAAAAGCGTTCATTCCGTCAGGTTCTTTGTTTCCGTAAAATTCCTTCCTGCTTCACTATTTTTCCATGATCTCCTGATCCCTCTGTTTTACATATTCCAAATTTCTCAAAATATGCTGCCTGGCCCATTCCCTGTGCTGATCCAGGCCGTCGCAGACTCCGGCAAAATCACCTTTTTGTACTGCTTCATGGATTTTCTCAAAATAAGTGATTCCGGAGTGATACTTATGCTCCGTTCCCGGGGTCTGCATGGTAAACAGGGTGTGAAGAATCTCTTCCACGCCGCTTAAGCTGGTGCTCTTATTCCGGAGCCGCTGATTTTCGGCATTCCGGTAAAACACATCCTGAATCTTCCGGATACAGGTACAACTTTCCTGCAAATTATCGGAAGCCCGGTATTCTTTGATATGCTGCTGGATTTCCGCGGCCATCTGCCCCAAATCCCCTTTTTGCATGGCAAAATGAGCTGCGCCCATCTCATATGCCGCTGCCAGCTCCTGTACCTCCACGACGTCCGTTTCTTCCAGATCAATTACGCTTGCGCCGATATTATTTTCAAAATCAATCAATCCGTCATTCAAAAGCCGGTTCAGCGCCTCCCGCACCGGCGTGGAACTGACCCCATATTCCTCCTGAAGCTTGCTGACGTTCAGCTTACTTCCGAAGGGTACCTCTAAATTCACAATCTTGCTCCTGATTTTATCATAAACCTGGTCTACCAGAGATAAACGCTTAATTACTGCCACTGCTTCCCGCACCCCTTCCCTGCAAAGGCTCCTCATTTCCGTATGGTTCTGCCTGTATATCTTATATTTTATAAAATCAAAGATTTCTTTTATTATGCCACAAAGGTATGTTCTTTTCAATCCTAATTTTCGGTCCGGTCTACAGCAATGGGCGCTTTGCCAGGGTATTCCGGAAGATGCGATTGAAAATAAAAACTGCGCCCCGGCGAAAAAAGAAACACCGTGGCGCAGAATCTGCCGATATGCGGCAAACAATATTTCATTTTTATTTCATTGCCGGAGGCATGCTTGCAATCACCAGCATTGTAGCGGGATAATTCTGTTTATTCATAATAGATTTTCCTTCCCCTACTGCAAAATGCATAGAATCGTGTTTTTTCAAGACACAAATTTCCTTTCCATCTTTATCAGAAACCGTCATTTCTCCTTCCAGGATAAAATAGATGAGTTCTACGGGTGGTTCCACGTACTCGGTTCCGCCTCCAGGCAGGAAATGGGACATTCCCAGGGTAAAATGCTCACAGCCGCTTTCCTCCTTGCTGTGGAGCCGGATTGCTCTCATATCAAAATGTCCCGGTGCGTTATAAGCTGCTGCATCCCTTACTTCTACTTTTTTCATTTTTTCTCCTTTCAATTTTAAAACATTTATATTATTTTTAAATACTCCCTTGTAATTATCAAAATTATGCTCTGGGCGATTCCTGTAAAGAAGCTCCTACCGCGCCTTTTACTTTTACAAATACCAGCATCAGACCGCCCAATAAACTGATTACGGCAAATACCAGATATGGTACCGTATAACCTGAGGTAACGGAACGCAGGCCTGCCAATACTACGAAGGAAAGAGAACGTACCACCCCTACAATGGTATTTACACAGCTGTAAGACACGGCAAAATTCTTACGGCCGAATACATAGCTGGCCATGGAAGGGGCAAAATTCCCGTTGCCGCCAATGGCAAATCCAAGCATGAAAATACCGATGTACATGCAGACCGTATTTGACAAAATCAGGAAAATAATTCCGATAAAATACCAGATTCCAAACAGAATCGAAGCCGGCTTCGTACCTAATTTCTGATCTACTACGCCCCAAAGTACGGATCCTATCATTCCGATAATCGCTGCAACGGTAATTGTCAGCAGCGCCATGTTCAGCGTAAAACCCCTTACTTCCTGAAAATAACCTACCAGCTGTGACATAATGCCCACTGTGGCAAGCCCAAAAAATCCGTAGGCAATTCCGAAAATCCAAACCTTTGAGTCCTTCAGCGCAGCCAGATAAGAAAGTTTATTTGCTTCTTCCCGTTCCAGAGCCTGTTCTTCCTTATGAATCAGTTCTGCAACCTTCGGATCATTGTCCGGATAACAGCCTGCTTCTTCCGGCGTTGCTTTTACAAACAAGGCAACCAGAACGCCTACTGCCGCAATGACGATTCCCATGACGGTAAGGGCCATTGCAATGTTGGATTTGCTGGTCAGCACATTTAATATAATGCTGATGCAGGCGCTGGCAAGGTTCATGCCAATCGTTGTAAATCCCATGACGATTCCTTTTTTCGTCGGAAACCAGTTGGTGCAGATAGCAAATCCGCAGATAACCGAAAATGCATTGATCAGCGTTACCATCGCCACCAGCGTCACTGCATACATGGCAACGCTTACGGAATTTCCATACAGAACCGTTGCAATTGCGGCCAGAAACATTGTTGCAACCGTTACCTGCTTTAATCCGAATTTTTCAATGAACTTGCCCCAAAACATAACCAGGAACAATGCAATAATTCCCGCCGGTGTAGAGATGGACAGCAGTACATTAATATCCCATCCGCGGAAGGCAGCCATTTGAGGGACAATAATATTCAATCCGTCTACGGTCAGACCTGTCATAAAAAACAACAGGACAACTTCAAAACAGATCAGGGTCCAGCCTTTTTTGCCAAAATTGTAGCTTACTTTGTTTTCATCCATAACTTCTTCTCCTAACGTCCAAAATCAATTGAAACAACTTTTTGTATCCGGCTTGTGCCCAGGAATCCCGCATACAATCAATCGCCGGTACATACCAGGGCCGCTCCGTTTTGGAACCTTTGGAACTGCCGCCCGAATTCTTTCCTCCCTTCCTCTTCGTATTTTCCTGCTGTAAAAATCATAGCAACCTTAAGAGGAAAATGGAAATTCGCTTTTTGGGAACGCTTATGTAGAAAAAGTATAATCAAGCTATCAGTCTTCCGGATCCACAAAGTCGTCGGAATCCATATATTTCACGGACTCCATAGCCGCAATCCTTCCGGAATTGACGGCATAGGACATGGTTGATCCCGGATTATAAAAACAGTAATTTCCTGCAAATACCGTAGCAGAATCCATGCCGCAGGCATAAAGGCCGGGAATCTTTTCCAACTCATTGTTCAAAACCTCCATGTTTTCATTGACCTGGATTCCGCCCAGGGAACCGTAGCCGGAGGGGAAGTGTCTTGCTACATAGAATTTATTTCCGGTAATGGCTTTCAGATAGCGGGCCGGCTTGGTGAACTGGTGGTCGTATCCTCCCGCCATATCGTTATATTCCGCAATGGTCTTTTTCAGGTTCTCAAGATGGATGCCGGTTACCTTGGCAACCTCTTCGATGCTGTCGCATACCCAGAAATTAGTCTGCGCTTCTTCCACGTCCTCCAGGTTTTCATGGAGACTTGAAAGGCCCGCGGCCTCCACATCGATTCCTTTTGTATAATGCTCCACCTCATAATCCCATTTCTCCAGGGTACGGATGCCATGATGATAAGTGATGTAATCCAGCCCGTGTTCCCGATAATAATCGATAATATCCGAGCCTATAATCGTAAAGCCGCACCGCTTTTTCTGCTGAAGCAGGGCGTTCCCGGTATAGGTGGTATTGTCCATAATATATTCATTGATAAAACGCTTTCCGTCCAGATTCACCATCAGATTAGGCTGGCGCATGGTTTCGGAAATCGTCTTAAAGATATCCGTCACGCCCGGAGTGTTGTAGGTAGTTTCCATACATACCGGAGCTACTTTTCCTCCAATTTTCCAAACCATATTCATGCCGTCGCCGTCAAGCCCCGGAATCCGGAAGGTAAACAAATCCACGCCCCAGCGAAAACCCAGATGCTCTTCAATCATCTGCACGTTATTTCCGATCCCGCCGGAGCAAACAATCACGGCGTTGCACAGGCACTCAATTTCTTCCCCGTCGGCAGTTACCGCCTTCACACCCCGGGCCTGGCCTTTTGACCCGGTCAGGATCTCAGTAACCGGCGCGTGGAACAAGAATTCCACGCCCAGCTCTTTTGCATAATCCGTCATTTTCTTAATCATATGGGTGGCAGAACGTTCCGTTGGCTTGTTGGAGCTGGGATCCTTCACCATATGCTGGGTGCGGTGGGAGCCCTTAAAATATTTGTATACGCCAAGGAATTCCGTCCCGAAGGATTCCAGCCAGTCAATGGTATCCGCAGACAGATTGAACCAGCGGCGCACCAGCTTGGCGTCGGAACGCCAATGGGTATATTCCATAAAAAATTGAAAGGCTTCATCCTTGGTCCAATCGTACATTTCCTCTTTCTGCAGCCTGGATTCCACCGCAAACAGGGCCATACCCATATTGGCCGCTCCTCCAGTGGTCCCGCCTTTTTCAAAAACAACGACGGAGCCTCCTCCTGTGGCATTCAAAAGCTCCTGTGCCTGGGTGGCGGCAGTCAGTCCTGACATTCCGGCCGCAACTACAACAATATCCGCTTCCATTTCTCTCATATTTTTTCTCCTTTTTTATATTTATATATTATTTCATTTTATATTCAGACACTGATTTTTGTCCGTGCTTTTTTCGGTAAAAAAGCTATCCCCGTCTCCGCCTTCTTCCGGCGCCGAAGCTGCCTACGGGAACCGGGTCTGCAGGATGGGGCGGGATGACGTTCCCGCTGTATTTTTTGATGGCTCCTTTGGCGCACAGGGATAAAAACGCTTCCCCTTTCAAGCCCTCTTCCAGCCGGATCACGGAAATCAGGCCCTCGCCTCCTTCGACGGCCCCTTCGGGCGCTTTCGCAATACAGGTCCCGCAGCCCGTACAGAGAACCGGATCAATATATACGTGGCAGAAGGCATCGCAGTCCAGCGCCCGGCAGCGTTTCCGTCCTCCCGCATGTTCCGCCCACTCCTCTGCATACAGCTGCAGAGACTCCAGAATTGCTTCGGCACAGGATACGGCCATTTCACAGCCTCCTGCCAGAACGATTACTTCACAGCATTCCTTCAGCAGCTCCAGGTCGCCGGGAACTGCGCTGCCAAAAGACACCGACTCACAGAGAAGGTGCAGCTGCGCCAAGCCGTCCCGGCACATAGTATCCTTTCCGCAGGAAGCCCGGCGGGCTTCCTGCGCCAGTGCACATGCCTGCTGAACCGGACATGTATGATCCGGTTTGTTTTTCATCTCTTTCAGTCCGGTCAGTACTTTTCCCTCTTGTTGGCATATTTTTATCATAAAATTCACTCCCCTTTCTCGTTTCCGTAAGCCGTCCAAAGCTTCGTTTCCTGTATCTGTGTCCTTAAGGGGCATTTCAAACAGCGGTCTGCTTCGGCTTTTGCCTGTTCCCGGGTATAGTTCAAATCCACTTTTCCGAAAGAGCAGACTCTTTCCGGAAGGGGTGCCAGCATTTCTTCGTTCCGAGGCAGCTCTGCAAAGCCATCCATTTGGCCAAGGTAAGGTCCCTCCGGAGGAAGTTTTACCAACTGCTCTTCGATCTTCCCGTCCCCGCCCAGAAATTTCCTTCCAACTCATTCGATACCTCCTAACGTTCCAACGGCTTAAACCGGGGATTTTTTGTATCATCTAACGGGAAAGCGGCTTAAGGCCAAGGATTTGCCGCGCCTCCCTGGGGGCCGCCGGTTCCCTTCCGAATTCCTTCACGATCCGGACCGCCCGTTCCACCAGGGATTCATTGGAAGCTTTTACACCCTTGCTGTAATATACATTGTCCTCCAGCCCTACGCGGATATGCCCACCCATTGCCAGCGTTGCATACAGAATCGGAAGATGGTCTTTTCCGATGCCAAAAGCGCTCCAGGTGCTGCCGGAAGGAAGCATATTTTTTAAAAACGCCAAATTCTCCACGGTGGCATCCATACCGCCTTTTACTCCCAGTACGAAGCAATACTGGCCCGGAGTCTTCAACACCGCTTTTTTTACATAGTAATCCACAATTCCCATCATTCCGGTATCGAAAATTTCATATTCCGGCTTAATGCCCCTGGCAGTCAGAACCATACCCAGCTCTTCCAAAAACTGGGGGCTGTTGTCGTGGATTCCGGCCGGCATCCAGTTAAAGGAACCTGCGTCGTAGGAAGCCATCTCAATTCCGTCCAATTCCTTCACATGGGCCATCCGTTTTTCCGGGGATGCATTCTTCTCCCCGGCAGTCGTAACATTGATAATTACATCACAATCTTCATATGCCCGGAGCAGACGGATCACTTCCGCAAATTTTTCCTTGTTCATCTCTCCGATTCCCTGATCGTCCCGCACATGGATATGAACCATAGCGGCTCCCAGCTTCCAGCAGCGATAAGCGCATGCGGCAATTTCTTCCGGAGTAAGGGGAATATTTTCGTTCAGCTCCTTAGGAGTCATGGCCCCGGTCAGAGCTGCTGTAATAATCGTCTTATTTTCCAATCCCATGCCGCTGCCTCCTTATCCGATTGCCGTAAGGCCGCCATCTACATAAAGCACCTGTCCGGTCACAAAGCAGGACGCTTCCGAAGCAAGGAACACGGCCGGACCTGCGCAGTCCTTTGGCACCTGCATTCTCTGAAGGGGTACACTTGCAGCAATTCCGGCTTTCGCAGCTTCCGGAACAATGCTTTCCATCATAGGAGTCATGGTTACCGTAGGCCCAATGCCGTTTACGGTTACTTCCGGCCCGAATTCCGCCGCACACTGCCGGATAATCATATCCAAAGCCCCCTTGGTGGCACAATAGCCCGCATTGCCTTTCATGGGGAAGGTTGCAATGCAGCCGCGTACCGACGTAATATCAATGATTTTACCGTAGCCGTTTGCTTTCATACGTTTTCCGAAATGCTTATTGCAGAGCATAACGCCCTTTACATTTACCTGGAACATGTCGTCCCATACGTCCATGGGAAAATCCACTGCATCAAATTTCTTGTTGAAGCCCTGGGAGCATACCAGAATATCAATCTTTCCGAAATCCGCAAAGGATTTCTCGGCAAGGGCTTCCACTGCCCCTTCATCGGTGGCGTCACAGATATAGTATTTTACCTCGGCGCCGCAGGCTTCCTTGATTTCCCCTACGGCCCGCTGTAAGGACTCTTCCCTTCGGGATGAGATTGCCACCTTTGCTCCGGCTTCTGCCAGCCCCTGGGCGATTGCCTGGCCGATTCCGCCGGCTCCTCCGATTACCATTGCATTTTTTCCGTCTAAGCAGAATAAATTACTCATATTCCTCTCTCCTTTTCTTAATTTGTTTGTGTTGCTTTTTTTACTGATTTGAGTATAGCATCCTGCTTTTTTAATTGGAAATTCTGAAAATTTGTCTTGTTATGTGAAAAAGGTATAACCGGTATCATCCCACGCATTTTTGCCGGATTTTCAGCCCAGCTCCTTGGCCGCTTCCCTAGCCAGCTTTTCGGCCAGCCTGCTGCCCTTTTTCCAGAGGGCCACCAGATACAGCCTGGCTTCCGGTTTTTTGAACCGCCGTATGTGGAGCTTCTTATTATGGAATTCCAAAACCATGGACTTTGGAATTACCGCGCTGCTTTCCCCGCTCTCTACCATCAATTCCATTTCCCTTCCGTTTTCACAAAATCGGATCTTCGGCGCGCTTCCTATTGCATCCAAAATTCCCATAATCTGAGACATCCCCCGGAATTCTTTTTCAATCAGAAGCACCCCACGCTCCGCTAACAGCCTGCGAAGCCCTTCTTCCGTTTCTTCGTATTCCTCCTGCCCCCGGTAAACCAAAACCATTTCATCCTTATAGAGTACGCAGGAATCAAAACCGGCTGCCGCCTCCGGTTCCTGGCTGAAAAATATCCCCAAATCCAGTTCGTCCTCCTGCAGTCCCTTCTTCAATTCCGAAAAGTCCCGATTGCGGAATACCGCCGAAAGCCCGGGAAGCCGCTGTCGTTCCCGGTAAAGGACCTCAGTCAGAATACCGTGAAGCTGGGGGGATTCTTCCGCCCGGTTCTCAATCCCGATAAAAATATTCCGCTCCTGAAATGCCTGCTGCCCTTTCTGCTGCAGCAGAGGCAGCAGTTTTTCACTCCGCAGTAAAATCCCTTTTGCCTCCCCTAACAGCAGCCGTCCCGCCGGGGACAGCTCCACCGTCCGCTTATCCCGCTGAAACAGCAGCACCCCCAATTCCTGCTCCAACTCCGCAATCTGCTTACTCAAAGCAGACTGGGAAACATATAAAATCTCCGATGCCCTGCTGAAATTCAGCGTTTCGGCCACTGCCGTAAAATACCGTAACTGACGTAACTCCATATCCGAACCCCCCTTGCACTTTTTCCCGCTCCCCGAAAGGGTAAATGATAAATAATTTATCATTTACTATAACATATCTTTCCGACATAACAAAACGCAAAATCCGCATAACCAATGTCTATATTTAATTGGAATAAATATCAAAGAGATTCATGAGTTCTGAATATTTCACTTTTGCCGGGAAGCCGTCTATAATAAACACAACAAAAGCAACCAAACAAACTTACCAAAAACAAAAAAAGTACAAAAAAACGGAGGTAAAATAATGTCTGAAAACAACAAACCCCTGGCTGGCTATGCCAAATTACCGGAACTGGACGAGTACAAAGAATGGTTCAAAGATTTTGCAGATTTATACCGGGAAGACGGTATCCTTCAGGTAACCTGGAAAACCAATGACGGTCCCATGCACCACAGCGGCATGTCCCACCGCGCCATCAGCCAGCTGGTAAGGGTACTTTCCCTGGATTTCAAAAATGAAATCATCATCTTCACTCATCTGGGAGACAACTGGATGATTGAATCCGACCCCAACGGCTGGGAAACCTATTCCCAACTGCCCACCCAGCGTTTCCAGCACCAGTATTTTGACGATACTAACCTGATTAAAAATATGGTATTCGACCTGGATGTCCCCACCATCGGCGCAGTTCCCGGCCCCGGCTTCCACTGGGATTCCGCATTCTTAAGCGATGTTACAATTGTATCGGAGGATACGGTTATGGAAGTACCCCATGCCCAGGGCGGCCTGGTTCCCGGAGACGCCATGGGACTATTGTGCCAGCATTATATGGGCACCAAACGGGGCAATTATTACATGATGACTACACGCCAGTATACGGCTCAGCAGATGCTGGACTGGGGCATGGCAAGCGAAGTTGTTCCGAAAGGAGCGGTACTGGACCGGGCCTGGGAAATCGCACGCATGTGGAAAACTATGGCTTAAGATTGCGTTTTATTAGGAAAACACACTGTCAAAAGGATTTTATGCTTTGGC
>CAJUSQ010000089.1 GCA_910588885.1 uncultured Lachnospiraceae bacterium | reverse complement strand
TTCAAATATTCCAAGGCCCTCCGTTCGAACTGCTTCTGATAGGGCGGATCCATGAAAATAAAATCAAAGCTTTCCGTCCGCTCCTGTTCCAGCTGCCGAAGGGCCGCAAACACATCCATACACAGCAGCCTGCTTTCCTGCTCCAGCCTTGCAAAACATATGTTCTCCCTGATGCAGTCTGCCGCCTTTCGGTTCTGTTCCACAAAGACCACCTCTTTGGCGCCACGGCTGGCGGCTTCTAAGCCGATGCCGCCGCTTCCGGCAAATAAATCCAAAAACCGCCTCCCCGGTAATTGAAGGTTGATCATATTAAACAAGGTTTCCTTTATGCGGTCGGTGGTGGGCCGGGTTTCCATGCCCGGCAAGGTTTTTAAAGGAAGATGCCGGGCCTTCCCTGCAATGATTCTCATGGCTGTTTCCCCCTGAAACTCAAACTGTTCTAATTTCCTGTAAAATTACCTTCCGCAGCAGCGTCAGGGCATTGGCGACTGCACTCTCCCGTACTTTGCTGCGGTTTCCCCGAAACTGAAATTGTTCCACATAGGTCGTTCCCTTACAGCAGCAGCCGATATAGACAAGGCCCACGGGCTTTTGTGCCGTCCCTCCGTCCGGCCCGGCAATTCCGGTGATTCCCACTCCCAGATCGGTATTTGCAGCCCGGCAGCATCCTTCTGCCATTTCCCGTGCCGTTTCCGGGCTGACCGCCCCGAACGTCTCTAAAGTACTATGGGACACCCCCAAAAGCTTTTCCTTGGCTTCGTTGGAATAAGTGATATATCCCTCCTGAAACTGCTCCGAGATCCCCGGCACATTCACAAGACGCCCGGAAAGAAGCCCTCCCGTACAGGATTCCGCCGTAGAAACCGTAAGCTTTCGTTCCTTCAGCAGCTTTGCAATGGCCCCTTCCAATGTCTCGGATTCTTCCTCCGTGAAAATCCCGTCTCCAAAACGGCGGTACAGCTCTGCTTCCACCGGTGCAATCAAGGCAAACGCCTGTTCGGGACTGTCCGCCTTTGCCGTAATCCGAAGATGTACTTCCCCGGTCATGGCATAGGGAGCAATGGTGGGATTCGTCTGTTTTTCAATTAAATCCAAAATCCTGGTCTCCGCCATACTCTCTCCAACACCGCAGATTTTCAGCATCTTCGAGCAGATCACCTCCGGCTTTCGCTTGCTAAGATAGGGATATACCTGTTCCTCAAACATGGGGACCAGCTCATTGGGCGGGCCCGGAAGAAGGATCATGGTCGTCCCTTCCCCTTCTATAATAATGCCGGGAGCCGTCCCGTTTGCATTGTAGAGTACAATGCTTCCCTCCGGGACCATGGCCTGTTTCCAGTTGTTGTCCGTAACTTCCCGGTGTATCCGTTCAAAAAACACCCGGATCTCCTCTTTGGCCCGTTCATCCAAAATCAGGGACCGGCCCATTACCCTGGCTGCCGTTTCCTTGGTCAGGTCGTCCTGGGTAGGGCCTAAGCCCCCGCAGAGGATTACAAGATCCGAACGTTTGTTTGCTGTTTCGCATAATTCCTGCAGCCGCTCCGGATTATCCCCGACAACGCTCTGGTAATACATGGACAAGCCCAGCAGCGCGCATTTTTCCGCTAAATATGCGGCATTGGTATTTACGATATTTCCAAGAAGCAGTTCCGTGCCCACACAGATTAATTCTACCGTCATAATGGTTTCCTTCCTATTTTGTTTCATGCCCTCCCTGGCTTTTATTGCTGTTCCTTCAATACGTCCCTGTTTTTCCAGACGTAATCAAGCAGGGAGATTACGGTCAAAGCCAGGGCAAGCAGGGATACTATGGTACAAAGGGCCTGGTATGCGGGATGGCTGAAATTCAGAATCAAAAGGACGATCATCACCATCTGGAAGGTGGTTTTGAATTTTCCCCAGTAGCTGGCGGCAATCACGACACCGTTGTCGGCAGCTACCAGACGGAAACCGCTGATAATAAATTCCCGGCTGATAATAATAATAACAAACCAGGCGGCCAGCTGTCCGGTTTCCACCAGGCAGATTAAGGCGGCGCCCACCAGCAGCTTATCTGCCAGAGGGTCCATAAACTTTCCGAAATTCGTAACCAGATTGTATTTCCGTGCAATCTTCCCGTCTGCCAGGTCCGTCAGGCTGGCGGCAATAAAAATTCCCACGGCCCCGTACCGTCCATAAACCCCAAGTCCCGGCAGCACCAGACAGAACACAAAGGGGACAATGAGAATCACACGCAGAATGGTAAGCTTATTGGGCAAATTCATTTTCATAGTAAGACAACCTCTCCTATCACATTAAAAAATTGCAGGCTTCCCGATCTTTCCGGAATCCTCAAAAACCTGCTTACGCCGGTACAATCTCTCCGATCAAATCATACTCATAAGCCCCGGTAATCCGCACCTTGACAAAATCCCCGCTGACTAAAGTCTCCCCGGTATGGATGAAAACATACCCGTCAATCTCCGGGGCATCCCGGTAGGTCCGCCCCACATAAGCCGCCTCCCCGCTGACCTGGCCCTCTACCATTGCCCAGATTTCCCTGCCGATGAGGCTTTCGTTTTTATCAAAAATGATTTCCTGCTGCAGCTCCATTACTTCATCGTTCCATTCTTCCTTCAAGGCTTCCTCCACCTGCTCCGGAAATTCCGCCGCCGGAGTATCCTCCTCCTGGGAATAAGAAAACGCGCCCAGCCGATCGAACTCCAGTTCGTTCAGGAAATACATCAATTCCTCATGATCCTCCGTTGTTTCTCCCGGAAACCCGCAGATTATCGTAGTACGCAAGGCAATATCCGGAATCCTTCGGCGCAGCTTTGCAACGGTTTCTTCCAGGGCTGCCCGGGTAGTCCTGCGCCCCATCCGTTTCAAAATCCGGTCGCTGCAGTGCTGGATCGGCATATCCAGGTAATGGCAGACTTTCTCGTTGCGCACCATGGCGTCGATCAATTCGTCGTAGATTTCTTCGGGATAACAATATAAAATCCGGATCCACCGAAGTCCCGGGATCCCGTTTAATTCGTCCAAAAGCCGGTGGAGGGATTTTTCCCCATAAAGGTCAACGCCGTAAAGGGTGGTTTCCTGGGCCACCAGGATCAATTCTTTTACCCCTTCTTCTGCCAGCTCCCGGGCCTGGGCCACCAAATCCTCCAGGGGCACACTGCGGTAATCCCCCCGGATCTTCGGGATAATACAGTAAGTACAGTGCTTGCTGCAGCCTTCTGCGATTTTCAAATGGGCATAATGGCCCCCGGTGGTCAAACAGCGCTTTGACGTCTTGGGCAGGCCCGTAAAGGGCCGGTACTGCTGAAATTCATGGCCCGCCAGGGCTTCCCGGACTGCCGCCACAATCTCTTCGTAGGAATTGGTTCCCAGAATCCCGTCCACCTGGGGAATCTCCTTTCGGATTTCCTCCTGATACCGCTGGGCCAGGCAGCCTGTGACCAGCAATGCCCTGCAGGTTCCGGCCTCCTTGTATTCCGCCATCTCCAGGATGGTCCGGATGCTCTCTTCCTTGGCGTCGTTGATAAAACAGCAGGTATTGATTACAATTACATCCGCTTCCTCTTCCGCGTCGGTAAAGGAAAAGCCCTCCTGCCCCAAAAGCCCCAGCATATATTCCGTATCCACCAGGTTTTTATCACAGCCCAGGGAAACAAAAAGCAGTTTCATACTAATCTCCTTTTATATGCAAGATTACCACACCATTTTTAAAAATGATGTGGTAAACCGCAATTTGCTTATTCTTCTGTAATCTCCTCTTCCTCCGGAAGAATCTTCACCTTTCCCCGGTAAAGCTCATCTACCGCAATGGAAAAGGGCTTCTTTTTCGCGGCGCCCTCCACCAGCGCTTCATCGCCGGCAATGAGCTGCCTTGCCCGCTTGGCGGTGGCAATTACAATGGAATAACGGCTGTTTACCGCAGGTTCCTCCCCGATTTCCACGTCACTGTTTACAACCTTCATTAAATCCGCATAAGATGGATGCAGCATATCTATTCTCCTTTCGCGAAGCCGGATAGCTCCTGCCTCATTTGATCAATCTTTTCCTGATTCCGGTTCATCCTGGAATGCTCATTTTCAATAATACCATGCACCTGGGCAATACATGCCTCCAGGCTGTCGTTGATAACAAAATAATCGTAGGCTTCGATTCCCCTGGACTCTTCCACGGCCCGGCTTAACCGGGATGCAATCGCAGCCGCGTCCTCAGTGCCCCGGTCCGTCAGCCGGCGCTTCAGCTCCTTTGCCGAAGGCGGGGAAATAAATAGAAGCAAGGCGTCCGGAAATTTTTCTTTGATTTTCAAAGCGCCCTGGATTTCGATTTCCAAAATCACGTCTTTCCCAAGGGCCATCTGCTCCTCCACATAAGCCCGGGGCGTCCCGTAATAATTGGAAACGTATTTTGCATGTTCTACCAGCGCGTTTTCTGCAATCATCTTCTCAAATTCTTCCACGGATACGAAAAAATATTCCCTTCCATGGGCTTCTCCGGGCCGGGGCTGTCTGGTCGTGGCCGAAACGGACAGGCTATACTGCCCGGGATATTCCTCCAGCAGCCGTTTCATAATCGTCCCCTTCCCCGCACCGGAAAAACCGGACACTACAATTAAGATCCCTTTTCTTTTTGTATCTTCCATCTCTTCTCTGCCTCTGTATGATATTCGGTATCTGTTTATTCCGCTTTCTAAGCCTGCGGAGGCTTATTCGATATTCTGTATCTGCTCCCGCAGCTTTTCAATCTCCGTCTTTAAGTCAATGGCCAGATTGGAAACCTCCAAATCATTGGCCTTGGATAAAATGGTATTGGCCTCCCGGTTCATCTCCTGGGCGATAAAATCCAGCTTCCGGCCAATGCTGCCGCCCTCCTTCAGGGCTGCCTGCGTACCTTGAATATGGCTTTTCAGCCGTACCAGCTCTTCATCCGTACAAATTTTATCCGCGTAAATCGTAATCTCCGCCGCCAGCCGCCCTTCGTCGATCTGGGTATCTCCCAAAAGCTCCTCGACCTTGGCCTTTAATTTGCCGCGGTATTCCTCCACAATTCCCGGCGAACGCGCTTCAATACCCTCCACATACCGGGACATATTGGAAAGCTTCTCCAAAAGATCCGCTTTCAAATTCTCTCCCTCTTCGATCCGGGAGGTTACAAACTGCCGACAGGCCAATGCCAGCCCTTCTTCCAGGAAATTCCAGAGCTGCTTCTCATCCACCGCCTGCTCCTCCATGGAAAATATCTCCGGATACCGGGAAAGCTTGGCAGCCGTCAAATCCTCCTCCAGCTGGAACTCCTGCGCCATCTGCCGGATGTAGCTTACATATTCTGCGGCCAGTTCCCTGTTATAGCGGAGGTTCATCTTATTTTCCGTAAAATCCTCGTAGGTCAGGAATAAATCTACCTTCCCCCGTTCCATATATTGTTTCAAAAAATTACGGATTGCACTTTCAAATTGGTTCAGTTTCTTCGGCATCCGGATGTTCACGTCCAGATACCTGTGGTTCACCGACTTCATTTCCACCGTAATCCTGCGTTCTTCCCTGGCAAGCTCACAGCGGCCGAAGCCTGTCATGCTTTTTATCATAAAAGCCTCCCGTAGTTCCTTACTGCATAGATATGGATATTATAGAACATATTTTTCCATTAGTCAAATTTTATTTTGGAATCGGAACATGGCAGAACACCAGTTTGCAATTTCCACCTCAAGTACTGATCTGCCTGGTTCGATAACAGCAGCAGCCTTTTTTGCTCCGGGTCCGTAATATCCAGTCCAAAGCGCTCCTGGGCAAACTGCAGGGTATTCCGTACCGTATTCCGATGCAGAAACAGCGCTTCCGCGGTATGGGTGGCGTTGCAGTCATGCTCTAAATAGCAAAGGATCGTATCCAACAGATCCGTGCCATGGGCCGCATCATATTTTTTCAGCTCCAAATAGGCTTCGGTGCGGAACAGTTCCGCCGGCATTGTCTTTTCCGCTGCGGAAAACAGATAGAAATAGTAATTACGGCTGTGATGGAAGGAAACGATGCCGGAATGCTTTAAGGAGCCAAAGGACAACGCCCCACAGGACTGCCGGAACGCAAATCGCAGATCTGTGATTCGTGTAAAAACATTGCTGATTCCCATGCGCCAACCGTAATTCAACAAAATTTCCTGTATCTTCCCGATTTCCCCCTCTGAAAACGCTTCCGGATTTCCATATGCTTCCTCCAGAATTTTCAGCAGGCAAATATGATTCTGGTACAGAAACGGACGCATATTCCAAAACTGCCGGGCAATCATCCGTGTCAAAAAAGCCAGTGGGACCGTTTCCGCTGCTTCAAAGCGAATGGCCGCAAGGACAAAGCGCCCCGTTTCCGAAAGACCCTCAATATAATGAAGCTGTTCTAAGAACTGCTCTTCTACCGGATGCTCGGAATGGATCAAGTGGGACAAGAACGTTTCATACATCATCTGCCCGTAACGCCGGTTTTCATAATCCCGTTTCAGGCAAAACACCAAATTCTCTGAAAACTGTTGAAACAGATCCAAATATCCGTCCTCCGGCATCGCAGAACCGTAACTGACACAAATATATCCCAGCAAAGTCTGGTCACTGTAAAAGCTTTGATAAATATTTATCAAACCCTCATCCTCCGCCGAAGATGCAAGCAAGGCTTCTCCCGGCTTTAACTGCTTTAAAATCTGCTTCTGCCGGATTTTTTCCATAACCCCCGCTTCCGAATAACCCTTTTCAATGGTTTTTTGAAATCCGGTGTAGGTGGAAACGATCTGCTTTGTGTAAGCAATCACGCTGAACCCGGCGTCAAAAATAATCATGGGACGTTCCAATACCGGTTCGCTGATCTCTACCAGGCTCTGTATCTCCCGTCCTTCCAGTACTGCAATATGCATCTGCTTATCCCATGCGGCCATGCGCTGAAAGAGGTCGATCATCCGGTTCATAAGATAAGGAATCTTATAGGTTGCGTCTAGCAGGATGAAACAATCCGGAAGCTGCCGGATTTCCTTCTCTCCCCATAAGAGATCATTTACGGTCAAAAACGTTTTTGTCCCTTTCCGGGCAACGCCGTCTTCTTCGAAAAATGTTTTCGCCCTGCACAATTGTGTCTGTGTCTGGCATATTTCCGAAAGTTTTCCGACATATAAATAATCCGGCTCCATTTGCGCTTCTTCCGGGTAAAATTGTTTTACTCCTAAAAAGGCTCTTTCCCTTTCACATTTATGAAATATTATCGGATTCAGGTTCCGTATAAAATACAGCAGCATTTCCAATGTCAGCTTCACGGCAAATTCCCTCCTGCAGGATTGTTAAACACTCAAATTCACATTAATATATCATATTTTCCAATAAGATACAAACGATTCCACATGCCTTTTCCAAAAAGGGATGCAGAAACTTTTCCGGTTTCCGCATCCCTTCCCACATCATCTACTTTACAACCTGAATTGCCGCCACGGCACAGTCTGCTGCAGCCTGTTTTGCCCGTTCTTCCAATTCGGCCGGAATCTCATCAAGCAACAGGTCCATACAATGCTCACTGTAATTGCGCCGAAACAGTTCCGGATACAAATCCTCGCAAATTCCGCACCGGATACAATAATCTGCAATCTTGATTTTCATACTCTGTCCGCTCCTTTCACATAAGCCGCCGCGGAATCCCCGGCGAGCATTCCTGTCGGCATCGCACCGTATACGGTCCCTCCGGCATTTGAGGGAGGATTTCCATACAAACTGGCCGTTGCCATATCCCCACCGGCATATAATCCTTCGATGGGGCAATTATTTTCGTCTATGATGTTTGCATTTTCATCAATTGCAAGGCCGCCCAAAGTATCGTAACCACCGGCCAAAATCCGATAGCAGTAAATATGTCCCGATTCCTCCCGTACCGGTTTGATATACTTCGGATTGGTTTGAAAGGCTTCATCATATCCGATTTCGGACGCATGGTTGTATTTTGCAATCGTTTCTTTCAGATTCTTTTCCGAAATACCCATGTATTCGCATACTTCATGGATCGTATCAAAATGGCACATATGACGGTTTCCCTTTGCAATTGCTTCATCCATCTGGCCCCGGAGGTTCTCCACCTTTACGCCTTTGAAAATAAAGTATACATAACCGTCCTCTACTTTTTCTGACAGGGCCCGGGCCGTATCTTCATCAAAGATCATATAGCATGCCATATTGGTATTATTTTCAATGATTGCGGTAGACATGGCGGTGTGGTTGCTGGACATTTCTTCATTGATGAATCGTTTTCCGAATTCATTGACCCGAAGATAGGGCTGTTCCGTTACGATTTTCGTCTGGTTTGCAACAAGCCATGGCGTATTTTTGCCGATACGGACTCCCGGATTTGGAACCTGCGGATCCGCGCTGATCACAATTCCGGTTTTCTTCCCGCCGATTTCCCACACTGCTTTCTGACCGTCCCCGTCCTGGCAGCTGTCCGGAAAAGTAATCAATACCTGGCCGCCGTCCTGATATGCTTCCTCATATTTCGTTTTCACAACGCCCAGTTCCTTCATCATTTCCAGGTTTCCGCTGATTCCCCCGGAAGCAACAATCAGAGCTTTACATTTTATGATTACCTCCGTGCCGTCTTTTTCATAGGCAATTGCCCCCGTCACTTTGCCGTTCTCCCGAATGATTTTTTTGATCGGTGTGGAAAAATAAAACTTCACGCCCTGTTTTTCCAGCATCAGACGCATCCGGAATAAGGCCAGCGCCATGCCGTGGCCCTGTCCGCGGCCCTGCAGAAAATAAATGTCGCCTACATCCAGCCCGTTTGCATGGCCCATCGTGTATCCGCGCTGGTTGCCGTAATCTTCCGGCGGACGGTTTACCACCATCGGAGCCTCTATTTTCAGCTGCTTTAAAAAAATGTCCGGAAATTCGGAAGAGTATTTTACCACCTTGCTGATCAATCCCATATTTGCGGAATAATTGGAAAATCTGCAAAGAACCTCATAGGCGCTCTTCTGCGCTTCCGGCGTATCCGGCGTAGAGCAAAAGCACATGGGACAGTTGGATACCGCGCCTCCCTGTGCGGGATATTTTTCAAATACCGCAACCTTTAGTCCTCCTGCTTTCGCCAGCTTGTAAGCAGCGCCCATGCCTGCAACACCGCTGCCCATGACCGCAACATCTGTTTCCATTACTTTCTTCATGTACGGACTCCTTCCTGAATTGTGAAAAATTTCACGTTCTTTTTTATACCTGAAATGTGCTTATATTTTATACCGGAAATATGCTTACCACTTCCCTTTTTCTTCTGCATAAACAGAAGGGAGAATTTTTCCTAAATGGGTAAATTCTTTGAGATTATGTCCCACCAATCCCATGGCAACTTCTTCCGGGAGAACCACTTCCGGCGGAAGAAGATATTTCGCTTTGCCGTCCACAATATGATACCCCACCCAGAATCTGGCCTGAAAAGTCATGATGCCTTCTATTTTCTTTGCTGTCTCCACCATCACAACCGGTACTTTTGCAGACCCCATCAGTGCATTTGCCGTCACCATAAATTCACAGCCCGCAGTTCCGAGCTTATGAGGATCAAATCCCATCTTTTCCGGTTCCGTGAACATAATTACAATTTCATCCGGCGGGCCGCCAACGGATTCCCGTACCGTATGGGTCGCGCCCCAGTTTTTCTGTGCCATGGGAATCTTTGGATCCAGTGCACGCTTCCTGCCCTCTTCATTGATTTTTACGTCGTAATGATCCTCCGGATCCCAGATTGCATAACGGAGGGGCTCCAGGCCATGCCAGGCAAACCACCAATTCAGCATTTCCGCTGTTACCTCCGGCATCGGAATATTCCCGGCCACCAAAAGCCCTCCCTCCTTCAACGGATAGTATCCGGTTTTCTCCGGATAGGTACCGGGCTCCTGCAGCTTTGCCCGGTCATGGATGGAAAGGGCTTCTTCCGCCCTGCCTTTACAATTTGCAATATACGCCCGCTGCTGCTCTGTCAGATCGGCAATTTCCATTTCATAATACTTATAGTAGCTTTTTGTTTTCGCGTCTTCTGCAACAGGTACTTTTGACATGTGAAAAACCTCCTTTTTTCATGCGTTGCTTCCTGCAAATTCCGTAACCTGAAAATCAACGATATCAATCTTGCGGATTCCGTAGCTTGATAAATCAACTATATCAAGTTTCACTCCGGATTTCGCTGTCAAAAAAGCGCAAACAGACGTTTTTCATCGAAGAAGGTTGTGCAAAGTGCACATTTTCTGCCTGTACTTGAGTGCTTGTATCCTTTTGCTGTCTGTGATAGTATAAAGCTATCAATCCCTTTTCCTAAATTTCCATAAAATACCTACCGAACAATCACCTGCAATCACCTGCAACCAACGCTAAAGAAACTTCGGGAGAACTCCAACGCATATGAAATCAGAGTTTAAAAATTACATTAAAAATATTTTTTCACTGTCTATACCGATTATTATTGAAAATATCCTCCAGTGCCTCCTGGGCACCACGGACACCTATTTCGCCGGAACCCTTTCCGACCAAGCAATTGCAGGCATTGGGGTCACCAATCTGATTATGAACCTGTTTCTTTCCTTTTTTACCGCGGTCAGCGTAGGCGCTTCCGTCATTGTGGCCCGAAGCTACGGCAGGAAGGATTTTCAAAAGGTAAACCGCTCCGTCCTCCACGCGCTCGTCCTGGGAGGCGTCCTGGGCCTTGGAGCCGGAATGATATGCGGGTTCCTTGCAAAGCCCCTTTTGGGGCTGTCCGGAGCGGATGACAGCGTGATCCGGCTTGCTTTGCCCTATTATCTGGCAACGACCGTTCCGTGTATCTTTTTAAGCTTACAGCTTCTGCTGTCCGGCTGTCTTAGGGCAATGAAAAATACAAAAGCCCCGATGTATGTAACCGGGGCTTCCAACCTGCTCAATATTTTTCTGAATTTCTTCTTCCTGAAACTGGGTTTGGGGATTTTGGGGTTAGGGCTTGCAACGACTTTCTCCAGAGCCGCCGGCGCTCTCCTTCTGTTCCTGCAGCTGCAAAACCAGGACAGGAACCGGAAGCTTACCCTGTGCCCCTTTTCCAAACAGGAGTTTGCCTCCATTCTGGCTGTGGGCATTCCGGCCGGACTGGAAAAACTGATTATGCGGATCGGGCAGCTGCTCTATAACAGTATGATCCTCTCGCTTGGCACCGCTTCCTACGTGGCCCACAATATTGCCGGAACCATCGAAAATTATTCTTATATTCCCGCCATGGGCTTCGGCCTTGCCGTCTGTACCTTAGTCGGCGTTTCCCTGGGGGAAAACGATGTCCCCAAAGCCAGGAAACAAACGGCTGCCGCTTACGGGATCTCCGTCTGCTGCATGACCGTACTCGGAGCCGTCTTCTTTATCTTCGCGCCCCAATTTGCTGGGCTGTTTACAACTACGGAGGAAATCCGCCGTCTGGTGGTTTCCGTCCTGCGGCTGATTGCTTTTTTCCAACCCTTTACGGCCCTTGTGCAAATTTTCACAAACGCCCTGCAGGGCGCCGGCGATACAAAATTCCCGATGTACGCCACCTTTGTCGGGATCTGGGGCATTCGTATCGGAGTCGGATATTTTCTCGCCGTCCCCCTTGGGTACGGGCTGCCGGGCGTGTGGTGGGCCTATGCCCTGGATGTAACGATCCGGGGAAGCCTGCTGCTGTTTCGATTTTGGAAAGGAAAATGGCAGAACATCAGTTTGTAATTTTCGCAGAAAATCCCTGATCGGCTGTATTTTGATCGGAGCCGGAACCCTTTTGATGGTTTTATAGCATCAGAGGAATGACCCTTTACCTTATAACCTCATAGCGCAGCCGCAAATATGAATTCTCCAAAACCACACATTCCTGCAGTTTCAGAACGCCTAATTTTGACAATTCCTTTTGGGAACGCAAGGACTCCCCGTCAATTAAGGTAGAGGTATCCTTGCCGCCAATCAAAACCGGAGCAACCACCAGATCCACATAATCGAATAGTTTTTCCCGGAGAAATAAGCCGTTGAGGGTCCCGCCGGTTTGTATCGTTATTCGCTCACAGCCATATTCCGATTTGAGCGTTTCAAGCGCATTTTTTAGCGAGAATTCTTTTTGATATATGATATGGAAATGATCTTCTTCTATATGAAATGCCGGATGGTTTTTATTGGACGTAATCAATACAAACCGTTTTGATAAAGCACAAAAGTACCGTATCCCATTTTCATTCAAATGATTGTTATCTATTATTACAAAAGATACGGGGGTTTTATTGGGCGTTTCCTTTGTGTTAACCCCCATTTTGGCCTGTACCCGGCCGGAATTCAGCGACCATAAATCTGTCGTTTGCTCTATTTCATAATATTGGTGCAAGCCTTCGCGCACCCCTGCAATTTGGGGAAAATCCTTGTCTACATCTAAATCGTCTACTGCGCCGGTGCTTATTTTCCCGTCAACCGACATCAGCATAAATAATGTTGTAA
>CAJUSQ010000088.1 GCA_910588885.1 uncultured Lachnospiraceae bacterium | reverse complement strand
CTCCAGTCTGTTCTGCAATGCACCCAGTGCGGAACGCTGTGAAGATACCCTGTTAATAGCTTCCTGTACAGCACTTATAGTCGCATTTGCTTTTGCATAGCTATCTACCTTCGGTTTATCCAAAGTAAATGCTGTTGAAGATGCTGCTACAGTCGGCCCATCTGCGGTGGTTTTTTCAACATTTAAGTATTCCTTAAATTTCGCGGCATCTTTCATGTCAGCAGAAATAGTTTTCTTTGCAGCAGAGATATCTGCCTTTTTAGCCTGTGAAACTTTTCCGTATTCATTGCCTTCGGAATCCTTATATACATAACTTCCGGTTGCATTAAAAGATCCTGCGTATTGTGTATCTTTTGCATCTGCGGAAACTGTACGTACGAATGCACTTGCAGCTGCTTTCTGATTCCAGGACATTGATTTACTTGCAACATAATTGTAAGTTTTGTTGTTATAAAGAACAGTTGTGGGTTTTACACCAGTCTGTGCGGTAGTAGCTTCATTTCCCTTGATGCTCTTTAATCCTAAGGTTTCTGCATTCATATTGCCAATGCTGATAGTAATCTTCTGGTTTGCATTAGCTCCTACCTGCAGGTTCTTGCTGTTAAAGGTTCCGTCTAACAAGTTCTGCTTATTGAACTGAGTTGTTTCGGAAATTCTGTCTAATTCCTGAGTCAGAGCGTCCAATTCTTCATTGATGGCTTCACGGTCAATGTTCTCATTGGTGTCATTTGCACCCTGAACTGCCAGTTCATTCATTCTCTGCAGGATGCTGTGGGCTTCATTCAAAGCGCCTTCAGCGGTCTGGATTAAGGAAACGCCGTCCTGTGCGTTTGTAGATGCACGGGTCAAACCACGCACCTGGCTTCTCATTTTTTCAGAAATCTTCAAGCCTGCAGCGTCATCGCCTGCACGGTTGATTCTGTAACCGGAAGATAACTTTTCAGAAGATTTTGCCTGAGAGCTAGTCGTAACGCCCAACTGACGGTTAGAGTTCATAGCTGTAAGATTGTGTTGTACTACCATTGCCATAATAGATTCCTCCTTGAATATACTGCAGCTTCCATGCTGCATGTGATTTAATTTATCCAAAGGGGCTTCCTGCCCCAATCGGACGATTCCTTCCTGCTGCCCGGCCCCTAGGTTAGCTGTGGCAGTAGGTGCAAAATGCAACTTTATGGTCAAATTGTTGCATGGTTATGGGAAGTTTTAACGCTGAAAATCCGGGTAAATCGGAATTGCAATCAACTCATATTCGGGTTATAATGATATAGTCCGCAACAGTTAATTACGGTCGCTTATCAAGGAAGATAAGCAGGAAACAGGAGGTTGACCATGAAGCCAGAGCAGTTGAACGCTTTTCTGACATCCCCTCAGACAACAGTCGTTGAAGCTATGCAGAAAATAGATTTGAATACGAAGGGAATTCTTTTTATTGTGGAACCGGAGAATCATCTGGTTGGAGTCATTACGGATGGGGATGTTCGCAGATGGCTGATAAAGACGGGAAACTTGAAGGAGCAGGTTCAGGAGATTATGAACCGTTCTCCCAAGCTAATCAGCCGTAAAGACATTCCAAAAGCCCAGGAATATATGAAAAAGTGTGCAATAACAGCCCTTCCGGTGGTAACGGCAGATGGAACGGTAGCGGATATTGTATTTAAAGAGCCGGGCAAGGATTGGAAGGAAAAAGAGAACCATGCCTTAAAGGATATCCCGGTTGTGATTATGGCAGGCGGAAAGGGAACACGCCTTTATCCTTATACGAAGATATTGCCCAAACCCCTGATCCCGATCGGGGATATTCCGATTATGGAGCGGATTATTAACCGTTTTCAGAATTTTGGTGCAGTGAATTTTTATGCGACCGTGAATTACCGGAAAAGTATGATTAAATCCTATTTTTCCGAAAACGGGAAAGATTATAAGCTGAATTATGTAGAAGAAGACAAGCCATTAGGAACTGCCGGAAGTTTGCGCCTGATGGAAGGAGTCGGGGATGCTCCGTTTATTGTTACGAATTGCGATATTTTAATTCATGCAGATTATGAGGATATTTATACATATCATAAGGAAGCGGGAAATGAACTTACGATTGTGACGGCTTTGAAAAATATTGTTGTGCCCTATGGGGTGGTGCATTCCAGTGAAAACGGTGCAGTGATTTCTATGGATGAAAAGCCGCGGCTTTCTTATTTTGTAAACACAGGCATGTACATATTAAATGCAGATTTAATAAATGACATTCCGGAGGATACTTTTTTTCATATGACGGATTTATCCGAGAAATTGTTGAAAGAAGGGCGTAAAGTAGGGATGTACCCGATTAGTGAGGATTCCTTTTTGGATATGGGGGAATTTGAAGAGATGCACCGGATGGAAGAAAAATTGAATTTGAAAGCAGAATAGGAAACCAAAACAGGAAAAATTGGAAAACAGGAAAAATTGGAAAACAGGAAAAATTGGAAGCCAGGGAAGGAAGTTTAAAGCAAAGAGAGCATTGATAGGCAGTGTAAAGCATGGGAAGAAAATTGATTTTGACAGGAGCCGGCGGCTGTATGCGGGAGCTCCTGTGGCAGATAGAGGAATTAAACCGGAAGCAGGATACTTGGGAGGTTTTGGGCTATGTGGATCCCTCCCCTCAATCCGAAGCGGTTCGGGTCGGTGGAAAGGAGTATCCTTATCTGGGGACGGACGAGACGCTTTTAGTCGGAAGAGAGGAAGCGGATGTGGTGATCAGCGCCGGAAGTCCTTCCCTTCGGCGGAAAATTGCAGGGGTATTGGGAAAAAATCCGCAGCTGCATTTTCCGAATTTGATTCTGACAGATACAAACATATGTTCTGATATTCGGATGGGGAAGGGCAATATCATTTCCATGGATTGCCGGATTTCTACCAATGTTACGATCGGTGACTTTGTATTTCTGAATATGGGGGCGGTCGTGTGCCATGACGGGATTTTGGAAGATTATGTAACCTTAAGCCCGGATACGCGGCTGGCCGGAAATGTATCTGTCGGAACCGGAAGTGAGCTTGGAATCGGAACAAGGGTAATGCAAGGAATCCGGATTGGGGCCGGAACGGTCATCGGAGGCGGCAGCATGGTGATCCGGGATATACCGGATGCATGTACGGCGGTAGGAGTTCCGGCAAGGGTCATAAAGCAGGGCCCTGGAGAGGATGTATATGAGTATCAAGATAATTGCGGAAGCCGGAGTGAATCATAACGGGAATGCGGAATTAGCGAAAGAAATGGTGGAACAGGCAAAAGGGGCAGGTGCGGATTATATTAAATTCCAGACCTTTCAGCCGGAAAAACTGGTTTCCCGTTTCGCCCAAAAGGCAGAGTATCAAAAAGAAACGACCCGAAGCCAGGAAAGCCAGCTGGATATGCTGAAGGGCCTGGCGTTAAGCCGGAAGGATTTTCAGGATTTGGCGGAGTACTGCAGGGAGTTGGAAATCGGATTCCTGTCGACACCGTTTGATTTGGAAAGTATTGATTTTTTGGAAACATTTGAAATGGATTTCTGGAAGCTGCCCTCAGGAGAGGTGACGAATCTGCCCTATTTGGAGCGGATTGGCAGAACCGGGAAACCGGTGGTGATGTCCACGGGAATGTGTACGTTAGAGGAAATCGGACAGGCGTTGGAAGTATTAAACCGGACAGGTGCAGGGGCAGTCACACTGCTACACTGCAATACCCAATACCCGACACCGATGGAGGATGTGAACCTGAACGGAATGCTGACATTAAAGCAGGAATTTTCCCTGCCGGTTGGCTATTCGGATCATACCCTGGGAATCGAAGTACCGATTGGAGCGGCAGCCCTGGGAGCACAGGTGCTGGAAAAGCATTTTACATTGGATAAAAAGCTGGAAGGACCGGATCACAGGGCCAGCTTGGAGCCGGAGGAGCTTAAGGCGATGATAAAGGCTGTCCGTAATATGGAACGGGCTTTGGGAGACGGGGCAAAAAAACCGACCCCTTCCGAACGGGGGAACCGGGCGGTAGCCAGAAAGAGCATTGTGGCAAAACTTAGCATTCAAAAGGGGGAGGTTTTTACGGAAGAGAATATCACCGTAAAACGTCCGGGCAGCGGGATTTCACCGATGCGTTGGTATGAAGTGCTGGGAAGAGCAGCGGAGCGGGATTTTACGGAAGATGAACTGATAACGATAACAGGGCTTGAGGAACATTTTTATGCAGCAGAATAAGAAAAAGAAAATCTGTGTGGCAACGGCTACCCGGGCGGAGTACGGGCTTTTGCGCCCGTTGATTCTAAGGCTTATGGCGTGTACGGAATGGGAGCTGCAGCTTACGGTGACAGGGACGCATCTGGCGGAAGAATTTGGAAATACCTATCGGGAGATTGAGCAGGATCGCATTCCGATTTTTCGAAAAATTCCCATTCTGGAGCCGGGGGACGACGCATATGCCGTTTCCGGTATGATGGCAAATGCGCTTTTGGGTTTCGGCAGATATTTCAGGGAGGAAGAGCCGGATTTGCTGATCCTTTTGGGTGACCGCACCGAAATGCTGGCAATTGCATCAGCGGCCATGAATGCCCGGATTCCGATTGCACATCTTCATGGTGGAGAACTGACCAAAGGGGCAGTGGACGACTGTGTGCGCCATGCAATTACGAAGATGAGCTATCTGCATTTTCCTTCCGCGGAACCATATCGCCGCCGTATTATTCAGATGGGTGAGGAGCCGGGGCGCGTATTCCAGGTAGGCGCTTTGGGAGTGGAGAATATCATGAAAGAACATACGTTCTCTCTTGCGGAACTGGAAGAGCAGGAAGTGGTTCCCGGAGGACGGGAGTATGCGGTTGTGACGTTCCACCCGGTTACGCTGGAAGGGAGCGATGGGACGGATCAGATTTGGGAACTGCTGGCGGCCATGTGCGGGAAAAAGGAGCTGTTCTTTCTGATTACAAAAGCCAATGCGGATGCGGGGGGAAGAAGGATCAATGAAATCCTTGCCCGGGAAGCGGCGAAGCATGACAATCTGAAGCTGGTGGATTCCCTTGGGATGAAACGATACTTAAGCGCAGTAAAGTATGCACGGTTCGTACTGGGAAATTCCTCCAGCGGAATCATAGAGGCCCCGGCCTTAGGGGTGCCCACGGTAAATATTGGAGACCGCCAGATGGGGCGCCTGCAGGCAGAGAGCATATTGAATTGCCCGCCGAAGCGGGAAGCCATTGCAAAAGCCATGGAGCAGGCATTGAGGATGGACCGGACGGATGTGAAAAGCCCTTATGGGAACGGTACCGCATCGGAGCAGATTGTCGCCGTATTGAAAGGGTATTTGAACGGGGCGCCGATACAGCTGAAAAAGCCGTTTTATGACATTTCATGGAGTGAATAGAATCTGACTGTAAAATACAGTAAGTCTCAACGAACTATTTTCGGAGTGTAAGGGAAATATGAAAAGTCTTGCAATTATCCCGGCCCGCAGCGGCTCTAAGGGATTAAAGGATAAAAATATAAAATTACTGCATGGCAGGCCAATGCTGGCATACACCGTAGAAGCGGCAAAGAAAGCCGGGATTTTTGATGCGGTGCATGTGTCTACGGACAGTGAAGCCTATCGGAAAATCGCGGAGCAATATGGCGCTGAGGTACCTTTTTTACGGTCCGGGGCATTGGCCTCGGATACGGCCGTGACCTGGGATATGGTACGGTGGACTTTGGAGCAGTACCGGGCTTTGGGGAAGCGATTTGACCGGGTGGCGCTGCTGCAGCCCACCTCCCCTTTGCGGGATGAACGGGATATACTGGCAGCCCATCAAATGATGGAGGAAAAAGGGGCCGGTGCGGTAGTATCCGTATGTGAAATGGAACATTCTCCCCTGTGGAGCAATGTGCTTCCAAAAGACGGAAATATGAAGGGCTTTATCAGGGAAGAACTGTTAAGGCAGCGCCAGGGGCTTCCGGTATATTATCGTCTGAATGGGGCGGTATATATGGTGGATGAGACGTTGCTATGGCAGGAGCCGATGGAGTTATACGGAGAAAAAACCTATGCTTATATCATGCCAAAAGAGAGGTCTGTTGATATTGATGATGAGTTTGACTTTGCGATGGCAGAAACGATGATTTCCAGAAAAGGTAAATAAAAAAGAAAATACTTTCGGATTTTCTGGTTGGCAGCACATTGCTTTTTGGTTAAAATGTTCCATAAAACTTACCAAAGAGAAAAGGAGACAAATTATGAGCACAACACAACCAATCAAGGAAATCGGCCAGATCAACGCGCTGAAGGAGTTTTATCTAAAAAAAAACCGAACTACCGGAACTATGCGATGATCTGCCTGGGAATCAATTCGGCGCTGCGTATCAGTGATTTGCTTTTGCTTCGATGGGAGCAGGTATATGACTTTGAGCAGGAATGCTACAAAAAACATATCCTTATCACTGAGCAGAAGACGCAAAAACGAACGAGGATTGCAATTAACGACAGTGCGGTGGCCGGACTGGAGGTTTATCGGGCCAGCCTTCGGAATATTGAAGCCGGGGAGTTTGTATTTCCGGGAAGGTATGGGGGAATGCAGCATCTAAGCCGTTCCCAGGCATTTCGGATTGTGAAGCGGGCCGCTTATGAGCTGCATTTTGAAGAGGGGATCAGCTGCCATTCCCTAAGGAAAACATTTGGATACCATGCCTGGAAGCGGGGCGTGCATCCGGCGATTTTAACGGAGATCTATAATCACTCCTCCTATCAGGTGACCCGAAGATACCTGGGAATTAACCAGGATGACAAAGATAATATTTTCATGCAGATATCCTTGTGATTCGGGCATCAAAAGGGCTGTTCAAGGAAAGTCTTGAGCAGTCCTTTTGGCGTCTGAGACGCAGGCGCTTTCTATTTTTTAGATTGAAATCAGAGGGCAATCAAGCTATAATAAATACATCTGAAACAAGGAAATAAAAGAAAAGATTATAGAAGAGAGAACATACGTTCTTTTGGAACGGAGATGAGGATGGAGCAGAATATCGAACAGCAGTTTTTAGAATTGGTTCGAATCATAAACGGGATGCAGCAGCGTATCCTTTCTTTGGAAAATGCAAATCAGGTGCTGGTTCGTTCCAATAAACAGCTGATTGAGCTGATGGAAGAGAAGCAGGCGGAATTGTCGGATTATCAGCGGAATGCTTTTTTTGAACTGCAGGGGCCGCCCCCACGGAGTACGGGCCGGGAGAAACAGGAGTACTGGTTTCCGAAGATTGTATCCGTGGAAGAAACGGTGGCGGAGATTGTGGAAAAGAAAAAATCATTGGCCCGGTTTGGGGACGGGGAATTTTCCACGATTGCAGGAAGAGTGCGACATCGGTTTCAGTCTGAGGTAGATGAAGGATTGCGGCAGAGACTGCTGGAAGTCCTGCAGTCGGAGGAAGAAAATTTACTGATCGGCCTTGCGGACAATTATGGAAGCCTGGAAACATATACGGAACAGGCCAAACGGGAAATCCGCCGTTATCTGGCGCCGCAGGTTCGACGGGAGCATTTAAGGCTGTTAAAGCCGGAGAAGACCTATTACAATGCCTATGTGACCCGGCCCTATGTGATGTATGAAGACCGGGAGGGCCCTGCAGCGGCGGAGCGGTTTTTGGCGCTTCGGCAAATCTGGGATCAGCGGGACTGCATTTTTGTGGAAGGCTGCCGTACCGGCCTTGGGGTCGGAAACGATTTATTCGAAAATGCCCGGAGTATCCGGCGGATCCTCGGCCCGGCGGAGAATGCTTTTACCCGGTATGACCGGATTTTGGAATGCTGCCTGTCCCAAGACAAAGAGACGCTGTTTTTACTGGCCCTGGGGCCTGCGGCCACGGTTCTGGCCTATGATCTGTCCAGGGCGGGGTTCCAGGCGGTAGATGTGGGACATGTGGATCTGGAGTACGAATGGTTTTTGCGGGGAGAGGGACGGCGAACCCCGGTTCCCGGGAAATATAATAATGAAATGGAACCGGATCAGCCGCTGCTTCCCATCACGGATGCGGCATACACGGCCCAGCGGATTGAGGATTTTTCATAAAGGAAAAGAATATGGATATATTATTTTATCGTTATAACAGCATTTGTGAACCAGATATGTTGGAGCTGTTTCAGGGGCTGGGCCACAGTATTACGGAAATTACGGAAGAGATGACCAATAAGGAGCTACCGCCCCAAAGGCAGATGAAGCTGGTCAGTGATGCGTTAAAGAAAAAAACATACCGGATGGTGTTCAGCATTAACTTTTATCCGGTGGTATCCGAGGTTTGTAATATTTTTCGGATTCCCTATGTCTGCTGGATTGTGGACAGCCCGGTAATGGAGCTGTATTCCCACTCAGTCCGGAATCCCTGGAACCGGATTTTCCTGTTTGACTATGCGCAGTATGAGGAATTCCGCGGGGAGAACCCGGAGGGCATTTTTTATTTGCCCCTGGGGGCCAATTATGCCCGTTTAGACCGGCTGATGAATGGGATCACGGCGAAAGAAGCTGAAAAATTTTCGGCGGAGGTTTCTTTTGTGGGCTCTCTTTATACCGAAAAATGTCCCTATAACCGTCTGAAGGAAAGGGATTCCTACCTGCGGGGGTACCTGGACGGTGTGATAGAAGCGCAGTTAAAGGTATACGGCTATAATTTTCTGGAGGAATGTATTACGAATGAGATTTTGGAGAAGTTCAAGAAGGCCGTACCCTTTTACCGCTTTCCGGAAAAATCCAATCAGAATGAAAAGGCGGCCATGGCCCATCTCTATTTGGGCAATAAGGTGACGGAACAGGAGCGGCTGCGCCTGTTAAAGAAGGTTTCGGAACATTATTCCCTGGATTTGTATACCGGAAGCGATGTGAGCCCATTGCCTAAGGCCCGTATGCGGGGGCTTGCCAAGACCGCTACGGAGATGCCCAAGATCTTTCATTTGTCTAAAATAAACCTGAATTTTACGTCTAAAGCAATCCGTACCGGGCTGCCGCTGCGGATCTGGGATATCCTGGGGGCAGGCGGGTTCCTGCTTACCAATTTTCAAAGTGAGATTCCGGAATATTTTGAAATCGGAAAGGATTTGGAGACGTATTCCGATGAAAAAGAATTGCTGGATAAGATCGGATATTATCTGTCCCACGAAGAGGAACGGGCGGAAATTGCAAAGAACGGCTATCGGAAGGCCAAAGAAACCTATTCCCTGGAGCTTCGGGTACGGCAGATGCTGGCCTGTGTATTTGGGGATCGGGAAGCAGAATCAAACAGAACAGGAGGATCGCAATGAAGAAAGTACTGGTAACCGGAGCGGACGGTTTTATCGGAAGCCATTTAACGGAAAGCCTGCTGGAGCGGGGCTATGAGGTTAAGGCATTTGCCTATTATAACTCCTTTAATACCTGGGGCTGGCTGGATACGCTGCCGGAAGAAAAGCGAAAAGAAATTGAAGTATTTACCGGGGATATCCGGGATCCCAATGGCGTACGGGAAGCCATGAAAGGGGTGGATGAGGTTTTCCACTTAGCGGCATTGATTGCCATTCCCTTCAGCTACCATTCCCCGGATTCTTACGTGGATACGAATATTAAGGGAACCCTGAACGTCCTGCAGGCAGCCCGCCAGCTGGAAACCGGCCGGATCCTGGTGACCTCCACCTCAGAGGTATATGGGACGGCCCAATATGTGCCCATTGATGAAAAGCATCCCTATCAGGGACAATCCCCTTATTCCGCAACGAAAATCGGGGCGGATCGGTTGGCGGAAAGCTTTTACCGAAGCTTCGGGCTCCCGGTTTCCATTGTGCGGCCCTTTAATACCTTTGGGCCGAGACAGTCTGCCCGGGCCGTCATTCCTACGATTATTTCCCAGCTCCTGGCCGGAAAAGAGGAAATTAAGCTGGGCTCCCTGACACCGACCAGGGACTTTAACTATGTAAAAGATACGGCGGCGGGATTTATTGCCATTGCGGAATCGGAAAAGACTGTGGGGGAAGAGATCAATATCGCTACTCAGCAGGAAATTTCCATTGGGGATTTGGCACAGGAAATTATCAGCCAGATTAATCCCAATGCAAAAATCGTCTGTGATGAACAGCGGTTAAGGCCGGAGAAGAGCGAGGTAAACCGATTGCTGGGAAGCAACGCAAAGATAAAAGCATTGACAGACTGGAAGCAGCAGTATACCTTTGCGGAAGGAATCGGAGAAACCATAGAATGGATGAAGTCCAATTTGAATGCATATAAGGCAGAAATTTATAACGTGTAAATTTTGCCGGCATGGAACCGAAGCTATTTGAAAAGCAAGTATGGAAGGCAGGATAGACGGGATATGAGTTCAGAGGATAGGGTAATACGGGAAATAATTATGGATAACACGACGCTGCCTGTGTATGAAGCCGGATTGCAGCTTTATCAAAGATCCAATGTGTGGGAATTCCATGCGGAAAAAGACGGATATTATGAAGAAATCTACGGCGTGGTAAAAGGCAGCGGGCGGAAAACCTATAATGTTGATATTACTTATAATACAAAGTGCGATTTCCTGGAAAATTATGGATGTGAATGCTCGGAATTTTTTGGAATGAACGGCCTTTGCAAGCATTGTGTGGCAGTGCTTCTGGAGTATGAAAAGTATAGCCGCCATCTGCAGAGGATGCAGGAGGAAAACAGGAAGCAGCAGGAGAGCCTTTCCAGACTTCGTAACCTGAAGCAGGGGATGACGGTTCAGACAACGCCGGCCCTGAAAGGGCTTTTGGTGAAAAAGGGGCTGCAGCGGAGCCTGCCATACACCCAGCGGGAACAGTGGGGACAAGTTCGCCTTCAGCCGTTTTTACAACTGAATACAGACGGGGTGCAGCTGGAATTTAAAATCGGGATTACACAGATGTATGTCCTGAAGGATGTTTTTTCCTTTGTGGAACGTATGAAGACAGAAGAAGCCTTTTCCTATGGCAAGAAGCTGTCCTTTACCCACTCCGGCGGGATGTTTGATCTGCCCTCCCGGCGGTTTGTAAGCTTTCTGGAAAAATGGACGGAGGAGCATTATGACACTTACGTAAACCCGGCCTATTATTATTACGGCTATTCCTATGGGGTCCCGAAGCTGCGGGTAATGCCCCTGGACGGCGGCAGCCTGGAACAGTTTTTAGACGCCCTGGGGGACGGGGAGGTCTGCTGCGAGGAGCTGGGAGGCGGGAATTACTATCATCTGGAAGACGGGGAGCTGCCGGCAAAATTGCAGCTTTCGGGAAAACCGGAGGGGTTGTACCTGCAGCTGCAAACCAGTCTCGGTTACCGCAGCCGTAATTTTTACATTTGCTTTACGGATGGGAAGATTTACCGGACGCCCAGAAGCAAATACGAATCGGTGACGGATTTCCTGCAATGTATTCTGGAAGCCAGGAGTGAGAAATTATTTGTCGGAAAAGAGGATCTGCCGGCCTTTTGCATCAGTCTGCTGCCGGAGCTGAAACGGGTGTTTCAGTGCGAGATAACGGATTTCCAGGAGGACGCTTACGCAGCGGAACAGGCGAAGTGCAGCGTTTATTTGGACATGGAAGGACGGGAGCTGGTTACGCTCAAAGGGATTGCCTCTTATGGAACCCGGGAATACCTTTTGTATGACGAGAAGACCGATATGGAAAAGCGGGATTTCCGGAAGGAAATGGAAGTGCGCAATATGATCAGCCAATATGCCAATGCCTTTGACTATGACCAGAAGATCATGGTGATCAGCCAGGATGAGGAACTGCTTTATGAACTTCTGACGGAAGGAATTTCAAAGCTCCAGACGGTTGCGGAGGTATTTGTCTCGGATTCCCTGAAACGGCTGAATGTGGTGAGTGCGCCCCGGGTTACGGTGGGCGTGTCTTTATCCGGTGATTTGCTGAATTTAAAGCTGACTTCGGAAGAGATGCCCCGGGAAGAGCTGATCGAGATTCTTTCCCATTATAATCGGAAGAAAAAATTCTACCGTCTGAAGAATGGGGACTTCATCCAGACCCGGAACAGCGGACTGGACGCTTTGATGGAGCTGAAGGAGGGGCTTCAGCTGACAGAACGGCAGCTAAAGCAGGAGGAACTTGCGCTGCCCCGGTACCGGGCCCTTTTTATGGACGAGCAGCTGAAGGGGAGCAAGTCCCTGAAAATGGTGCGGGATACCAATTTCCGCAGCCTGATTAAGAACATGAAGACTGTGGAGGACAATGATTTTGAAATTCCGGGAAGCCTGGAGCATGTATTACGGGAATACCAGAAAACCGGATTTCTCTGGATTAAGACCTTAAAACAGAACGGGTTAGGAGGCATCCTGGCCGATGATATGGGCCTGGGAAAAACATTGCAGGTCATTGCTTTTCTGCTTTCGGAATATCTGGAATCGGAAAAGGAAAGGAAGCTGTCGTTGATTGTTACGCCCGCATCACTGGTTTATAATTGGAAAAGTGAATGCGAACGGTTTGCCCCGGAGCTTGACGTCTGTGCGGTGGTAGGTACTTCCGGAGAGCGGAAAAAT
>CAJUSQ010000087.1 GCA_910588885.1 uncultured Lachnospiraceae bacterium | reverse complement strand
CGAGGTATTAATGGCAGTTTTAGCATCCTGTTTAGACCCTAAGTCCGTGTTTAACTTACTAACCGCCCCCGTCACAGTCCCCCCGCCGATCGCAGATATATCCGTCGTACCAAGCATTTTAAACAAATACCGCACATTCTTAAACATCGTCGATATCCGGTTCATAATCACACCAAATTTTTCACCGCTTTGTAATGCGGGCACATCCGTCCACCTGGAAGGGCTTGCCGCGTCACCGCTGGTATAAGTTAACGTATTGTCTTTTGCATCCCCTGTCTGATCCAATTTCATGCTCAGCAGACGTTCCATTTCCTTCTGATCTGCCTTTGTTCCGATGGCATTTTCTAGCGCTTCCACCACATCTGCATTGTCCTCCATGGCATTGGCAATCTCCCCAAGGGTGTCCAGGGTATCCGGAGCGCCATTGATCAGTTCCGCGATTTTTTGATCCGTATATCCGGCCGCCTGCTGATAAGCACCGTCCCAGACCGGTTTGTTTGTATCCAGGATCTTCTTTAGAAAATCTTCCGCCGCTGTTGCCCGGGACTTTTCTCTTTCTATCGCATCTGCATTTGCTTCCTCCGCGTCTTTTGCCCTTGCAGTCTCTGTTTGCAAATGTGCTTCCAACTGGTTCTCCCTTTCGGCTGCCCGCTCCTGTTCTTCCTGTAGTGCCGATGTAAGCCCGGCGTCTGTTTGCTCCAGTTCCTGTACCGTCTTTTCGAAATCATCATAAGATACATACAATAGCCCGGGGGAGGTTACTGTAATCTTGGAAACATCGCTAATCATAAGAGACAGCCGCAGCCTTTTTTGAGTCGTTTCCGCCCCGGTACTGTTTACGATCAGCTGCGCATCATCGCCGCAATTGTCATACACATACAGGATCTCCCCGTTCTCAGTCTCTGCTATGACGCCTACTTCCCGAAAATAATAATCATACTCCGTTTTTGGAAAATCCGCGGTAAGCGTACATCCGTTTTCCGTCATGTCCACTTTCAATTCCGTCAATTCATAGAGCTGGTGTACCAATCCATTCAATGTGCTGAAATTTGCCGGCGGCATCCCGTCCCCCACAACAATTGATTTAAAATTAATTCGATTTGACTGCTGCGCCTGGTTCAGCGCACTCCTGCCTTTCACTGTCAGCATTAATCCCGTCCATGCCATATTCTTTTTCCCTGCCTTTACTTTATTTTAAATATACTGTTTTGAATAATTGTCTGATTTCCAAAAGATCTGCTTCATTCACCAGCCCGCCAAAATATACAAAGCCCCGATGTCCGCTTTCATAAATCAGCTCCGCCCCGATATTTACCGGAACCATAGAAGATATGAGATATTTCAATTCTTCCACACGGCTGTCGTCTATGGAGTACACCACCAGCACCATTTCATAGGAATTTTTAAAATCCGCCTGTATGGAAAAGTTATGCTCTCCGCCCAATATTTCCGCAGCTTTTTTTAGAAAGGTTTTTAACGTAAAAGGAAGTGCCGTAAACCATCTGTTCTGCACTCTGGTTCTGCGCACTTCCAAAGAATCGCCGGTTTCCGGAAAAATACCCAGCAGCTTTTCAAAACGTGAAATCCCGAATTCATCCGCCGTTGCGATAAATTCATTTTGCAGCACTTGATCGGACGCTTTCCATAACAGGACAAATTCCGGGTTTTCTGCTTCCAGCGTAAGACGGATTTCCTTAAAATCCGCCAGAAACGGCGGAAGATAGGAAACAAGATCAACCTCCCTGACCATCGCTCACACCCCCAAATACAGGAACTTCATATGTTCCCAGCGTTAAATTTTCCGCCGCGCCGTTGATTTGCGTATCCTGCACATCCATTACTCCCGGAACACCCAGCAGCCTGGTATCTACCTGGCTCACCCTTACAATCAGATACGGCGCATCCGCCCAGTCCTCCCGAAGCTCTGAAAAATAAGCGGAAACTGCTTCTTCCAGCGCCGGCTGCAGATTGCTCCAGCCATACCCCGGTTCAAAAGTCAGCCTGGTTCGGATAGAAATCTCCTTTGCGGCAGCACTTTCCACCTTTACCACATGGCCGATCGGCGCCAGGCCATAGCCGTTTCCGGCTGCTTCTTCCGGATCCATGGCCGTCTGGACAGACCGCACAAGCGCCTCCGAAGCGGGCCCGAATTCCGAATTGAGAATGGTAAGGAGCACCGTCCCGCCCACTATCAGCTTCTTTTCCAGGGCTGCCCCGTAAACCGCATCCAACCATCCTTTTACTTCCCCGTCTACCGTATCTTTCACACCTTCATACCAGGCTTTTACCGCTTCTGTGGGAAGCATGTCCGCCGGAGAAATGCCGCCGTTCCATACCCTTGTCACCTTTGTTCTGCCGACTCCCGGAATCGCGTTTGTCTTTTCCAGATAATCCGCCCGGTTCCCGCCAAAGGCATTGACATCAAAAGAGGCAAAGTATCTTTGCCTCAAATCCTCCGTTTCTTCTTCCTCCTCACCGGGAATCAGGACTTCCGTCAATTCTGCGGTTTGCAGTCCCTTGATATATTCTATGGGTATCATGGAACCGAAAAACTGGTTCCCGGCCCTTCCGGCCGTTTCACATTCGACCTGGTATTCCCCGTCGGCAATTTTTCCGGTCACCATATAGTTCAGATCGCCGATCTGAAACCGTCGTCCGGCCACATCAATCGTATCCGGAGCGAACCTCCCTTTTAAAACCGCTTTTGTCGCTTCCCGGGGATAAATCCCCCGCTCCCGGCAGCGCAAAATCAAAAACTCCCGCGATGCCGAATCGCCATAGGCTTCTTTCAGGATGGTGTCCAGTTCCAGATACAAAATCTGAAGCTCGATGGCAGTCGGGGAATGGGTATCCCAGATTACCGAACCCTCCCGTTTGTCGAATTTGTCCGGAACACGGCCCAGCATCCGCTCCAGAATGGATTCATATGTTACATCCTCATACATCAGATTTCAACCTCTCTTTCCGCTTTTATTTCCCCAAAAATGGTATGTACCGTAAACGAGACGTGAACTACGCCCTTTCCTGGAAACTCAAATACAAAATCATCCACGCTCCTGACTCTGTCATCCCAAAGCAGCGCCTCCGAAATCCGGCGTTTCAGTTCCGGGCACACATAAGTTACCGGTTCCCCGAAAAGGCTTAAAAGCTCAATGCCGTAATTCCAGCTGTACATGATATACTGATAACGTTCCGTCATAATGATTTTGTAGACTGCCTGCTTCATTGCTTCCAGACCGTCCGTATAGCCCCGCACCAGGCTGTTGTCCATATCCATTTTGTAGGTCTGGCTGGGTTGTTTTTTGATCTCAAAATCCCTGTCTAAAAATCCTGCTGTCGAAGGTATCATAGGCCGATCCTGTCCAGGACGATAAATTTCTGTCCTTCCTGCTGTCTTATCAGAATTACCGCATCTCCTACCCCCAGGCCGTTATGGACGGTAAGCTGTTTTTCTCCCGTAATTTCATGTGTATGCGGTTTTGACTGATTTCCCGTAACCCCGGCCGGAGAAGTATGGGTATGCGTTTCCTTTTCTTCCTCCGTATCCCAATTGAGCGTTGCCAGGGTTTCATAATCGGTTACATTTCTTGTCAGAATGAGCTGCCCCTCTCCAAGGATCATCTTCTGTTCTACGTTTATTTCCAAGGGGCCTGTTCCTACCACTTCCCCAAAATATACATTGACCGGCTTTACCGATTCCTGGGCGTTTAGGGCAGCCCTTTTCATTTTTTCCACTAATCCGGTTGCATCAGGCAACAAATTCACCCCCTCTAAGTGTTAAATCCATCCAGTGTTCATTTTCTTTATAAAGATGTTTGCATTTCTCCACAAGCATAAAATTCCGAACCTTCACATCCCCAAGATCCAGATTTACTACGATCATACTGCCGGCTCTCACCCGGTTATCCCCCAGCACCTTTGTCAGCTTCAGCCCCCGGGTCTTTTTATTATAAAGCTGTAAAAGCGCATCTGCTTTTTCCGGCCCGTTCTCCCCCTTTTTCAGAGTATCAAAATATTGTAAAATCCCCCACCGGTTCATATTTCCGGAATCCTGCGAAATATAAACTTCCCGAAATCCCGTGTCTTCATTGTCGTAGGTCAATTTAATCCGATTGTAGGTATTCTCGTCAATGGAAGAGGTATATTCAAAATTTTCACCGGTTTCTTCATCTACCATCAGGAAGGCTCCCGGGGTCCCCACCGCCATGGAAGACAAGTGCTTTAAGGTCAGTTTTCCGAACTCATCATATAGGACAAACATTTCTCCGGTATTGGTAAGGGTCAGGTCAAGGGCATTTTGAAACATTTCAAATAATGAAGTGTTTTCCTCTACCCTTGATTCAATGACGTAATTCGTATTCTCCAAAGTTCCCACGTTCATGGCATAATCGGCGGCAACCATCCGGATCAGCGCATCTGCGGTTTTTCCTTCATACACAATGGTGTCTTTATTTTTTAAATAGCGCAGCTGGTCATAGGCCGTTACGGAAATACGCTGCTCCCGGTCCCTTTGCTGCTTAAATACAAAGCCGAAAAAAATCTCATCCCCATTATGCTTCAAACGCACTGCGCTGCCTTCCGAAAAATCAAGCACATCGTCCTTCCAAATCTGAAAGGTCAATTTTCCCGGGGTATCCTTTCGTTCCGTCGTCCATTCAATCCCTTCCTCCACTGCGGGAAGGTAGGCTTTTGTCCCAAGCTCATTTCCAATCAGAAGCTCCACACTCAAAAGAACTCCCCCTTTCTAAATTGCCGGAATGGTCAGTACCTGGCCCGGATAAATCAGATTGGGATTTCCGCCTATTACATCCTTATTCGCATTATAGATAATCGTATATAACGCTCCGTTCCCGTAAAACGCTTTCGCAATGTTCCAAAGGCAGTCGCCCTTCACAACCGTATAAGTCTGCGGTTCTGCCGGGGCATCTGCCGCTTCCCTCTGAGGTTCTGCGCTGGCCTTAGGTTTATCCATATCAAAACTGATGTTCACCGTTTTCGTCCCGTAGTCCCTCCACTGCTTCAATTCTATTTTTACATCCAGGTCAAACCCGTTTTTCGCCTCCTCCGTGATTTTGTAATCCTCCAGAGATACTCTTAAATTGGTATCAAACAGCCGTTTTCCAACCGGAAGTCCCCGGCACACAATAAACTGGAACGGCTTTTTCTTCATCTTCAGCTTTTCAAAATAATCCAGAAAATAATCGGCCCCTTTGAACCCGGATTTATAAACGGCAAACGGATATTTCACCTGGGGGATCAGGCATTCAAACTCAATATCTGTCAGTCCGGCCCGCTTTAATACGTTTATTTCCCCCTCATTGATTAGGGTAATGGTTTCATTGGCATTATTGATTTTTAAGCTAAGCTTTTCAGGTGCTATCGGCAGCAGACAATTTCCAAGATAAAAATCGTATCCGTTTTTCATCGTTATACATGCACCCCTTCCGTCATAATTTCAATTGCTTCCCCAAGAGCTTCATCCAGGCCGGAAACAACGCCGTCCAAATCCATTCCGGAAGATACATTGTTATGATTCGTCTGTTCAATATTGATTTCCGCAGTAGTGAAGCGGTTAATTGCCTCCTGTTCCGCAATATCCCGCAAATACTTCAGCTCTTCCCCGGTAATTTCCATTGCATCTGCCATGTCTCCCGTGTTCTCTGCAATCTGATCCACGCCGCTTCCGATCCCCTCAAGCCCGTCTCCATAACCGCCGAGTCCGCTTCCATAGTCGTTGCCTAATCCGCTTCCATAATCATTGCCGTTATCGTTTTGGTCGATATACTCATCCGAAAAAGGAGGATTATCTTTTCCAAACATATCGGAGAAAAACCCTCCCACCTTATCCGTAATATAATCCCCCATTGCTGCCCCGTTCTTATATGCATCCGAAGCCCAGCCATCCTGGAATGCATCATATGTTGACATCCCTTCATTGAATGCATCTTCAATACTTGTATACTCGCGCTTATTTTCGGCTTCGGCAGCCGCCTTTGCTGCATATTCATCTGCAGCATTCGCTACACCGGAATAATCAAATTCTACAAACGGCAGTTTGTTCAATTTCTCGCAAATTCCTTCTATCACCAGAAGAGCCGTCGCTAACAAGCCATACCATAATGATTTTGCATAGGAAATAGCATTATGAAACGCTGCGGCAATATTTGTTCCAACAGCCCCCATTGCATTTCCAATGCCCAACGCTATATTTTTTATCATCAGCCAAAGATTTTTGGAAAATTGAATTGCTACGTTTATGCTTCCGCAGATGGCTCCAAATGCACTTTGCGCAACGTGTCCGGCTCCTGAAAAATGATTTGCCAAAGCGATTATTACGGCAATCACAATACCAAGCAATAATATAATCCAGGTAAGCGGACAGGAAAGAAGCGCCGTATTAAAACCGTATTGTGCTGCTGTTGCCGCAAGCGTTGCACTTACTTCCGTCCCGGTAGCCGCCGCATGTGCAAAAGAAGCCAGACAAACAATTCCTTTCACTACGGCACTTGCTAATTCTGCCAGTTTTACAATCGCAAGATAACCCGCATACAACAATAAGGCAGCCGCAACCCCATATATGATCGGAGCCAGCCAGGACCAGTTCTCCGCAACCGTTTCCGCAACACCAACCAGCAGTTCAAAAATTTGCTGCGCCAGCCCTGCCACAAGCGCCAGCCCATTTATTGCACCGTTTACCATGTTCTGGAACCATTCGCTGTTGGCTACTTCATTCATTCCCTCCAAAATTGGCCGGAAGGCCATCAAAGCATTGTTTCCAAAAGAAGTCAAAATCTGTTCAAAGGACATTGGAAGCTCGCAAAATGCCCTGTCAGTTTCATCCGCCGCCTGAAACATCGCGCCTTTTATGACCTCTGCCGTAATCTGCCCTTCCGCCGCCATCTCTCTCAATTTCTCCTGGGGGACTCCCATATATTCCCCAATGGCCTGAATCATATTCGGCGCCTGCTGCAGGAGGGAATCGTAATCCTCTCCGGATAAATTGCCGGAACTCATAATTTGAGTCATATTCGGCATGGCGGCCGCAATTCCTTCCGGCCCGACCCCGGCAATTGCAAACTGCTTATTCACCTGTTCTACAAACGCAACGATTTCTTCCGTACTGCCAAAAGTATATCCGGCCGTAAGGCCCAGGCCGGAAACCGTATCTGCAGTTGACTGGTAAGAAACTCTTGACCGCTCTGCCGAGCCAAAAATCATGTTCTGCAGTTCCGCTGTGGTCTGCTCTCCGTCATTCATCTGATCCAGGCGGGCCGTCGCAGCTGTAAACTGGTCTGACAAATTTATCACTTTTGTCAGATTCTCCATCGTAGCGTATGCATCTACCACTCCTTTCAGCGCCTTCCCCAGGCCATTTCCCTTGCTTGCCCCCTCCTCCATAGCCGTATTCATATCCTGAACCGCCGCGGTTGTCATGGTTATGGATTCCTGCACGCATTCAAATAAATTTACCTGAATAGGGGCGAGGATCATCTGGCGAAAACCATCCATGACAGAATTTCCTGCGTTAACGGCATTTACCATCTGGCTCAAACTATTGGTGACATTATTTTGTAATGCAATTTCCGTCCCAATGGATGCCATCCTACCGCCTCCTTCCCTTTCCGGAATTATGTTTCAATTCTTTCTCTTTCTTTTTATCATTCTTCATCTTAATCTTGATTGCCGCCACAACAAACGCTTTTTCCTGGCAATCCATTTTCAAAAACACGGACGGCAGGATATGAAGTTTCAGGAGGGCATAGTAGGCAAAATTTGCTTCCCAGTCCCCTCCTTCAATCAGTTTTTTGCTTCTTCCACCTTATCCTCAAAGGATACGTCAAACCCCTGGAACCGCTGCACATAGGCCGCAAGCTCGTTGTATTCTCCCGGATCATCCACCATGGCAAGCAGCAAATCTTCCGGGGACATTACCCCATAGGAATCCTGCAGCTCCTTATTATACAGATCCGGTGTAACAATGGACGCGGCAATCATTTTCCGTACATACAGGGACCCTTTTATTTTCTGACGGTACATATTCGGTTTCCCGGTCACCGGAATCTCCAGCGTACATTCCTCCCGAATTGCCTCATTTTCCCCGGAAGTAATGTGCCGGAATTCCCATTCCAGCGGCATCCCGTTTTCATCACACAAAGACTTCGTAACCGGATGCTTCTCATTTTCTTTTACCTTCTTATTGGCCTTCATAAATTTGCTGAAATTCGACATTTTTTTCTCCTTATGATTGTTTTTGTTATTTTTTTAACAAACCCCTTATATTGATTCCGAAAATACCATATAAGGGGTTTGGGACTGCATTTAGTTTGTAAGAAAACCTTCCAAATCCTGGAATGTTTCCGGCATCTTGAAATCTTCAAAGGTGAATTCCATTTCTTCATCCAGGTATTCCCCATCTGCGTCAAACTTCGCCAGAATTCCGCCGTTAATATTGCAGTCCATCAGGATAATGGTCTGCCGTCCCGACGCGGAGGTTTTATCCTCATTGGAAATCTGGATTTCAAAATACACGTCCTCTCCGGTATCCTTATATTGCATCATCATCTGCCGGAACACAGAGGTATTGTAATGAAAGGTTGCCGAACCGGTTCCTTTCCATCCGGAAGCCTTGTTCCCCTTTCCTGTTTTTCCAAGAATCGGGACTTCTACCTTATTCTTTTCAAACTTCGCTTCCATATTGATTGCCTGCATAAAATTGTAACGGCGTGTCCCAATCGTAACAAAGCACTCCGCCAATGCCGCAAATACCGTATCTCTTGCTTTCATTTCTACGTTTCCGTTCATTCTTTCTCCCTCCTCTCCTTACGCGACCGTTACTGTCATGTACAATTTTCCCATCGCATTCACAATCGTAACCAGATCCGTAACCACTACGGATTTTTTCGTGCTGCCCTGCTCCACCTTGACGTCCGCGTCGGAAAAGTTTTCGATCGCCTGGATTTCCTGCATCTGTTCATGATGCTTTACAATATCGGACCAAAGGGAAATCCTTCCTGCCGCATTATTCGGAACAACGCCCAGATACTTCGTATTAAAAAGCACCGCAATATCAATTCCGATCTGGTCAATCACCCGGACGGTCTGGTTCTCTTTAAAAATATCTCCCTGGGTATCGGAAACCGTAACCATACTGTTCACATCCGCCAAAACCCGTATGTCCTTCCCTACCAAATGGAAGGTGAACTTTCCTGCCTTCTCTGCCGCTTTCAGCTGGCTCTGGGTATATGGGGTTTCCACGATAAAATCGCCGTCATACTTTTTATTCTGATTGCTTTGATTAATCCGGCACCCGGCAGACGCTCCCGTTACCCAGTATACCAGGCCCGCTTCGCTCCAGCCCTCGTCCAAAATCCGGTTGTTCACGCTGATTACCCCCAGATAATCCGCTTTCGCATAATCATATAAAACCAGTTGGAACTTCACGCCCATTTCATCCCGCAGCCGTTTGTTAAAAGCCGCATACAGCGCTTTTGTGGTATCATCCGTTACAACGGCTCCCATGGTATGGTAGGAATAGGCTTCCGCTTTATCCAGATAGGACTGATGGGAAGCTCCTGTCACTTCCCCGTTTGTGCCGCCCAGAAGGGGCATGGCCGCCGTAGGCTCCAAAATGGCTTCCGTCTTCCAGCGCACATATTTATTTGCCGAAAGCCCCTCTAAGCTCTCAACCGTCTGCTCGTCCACCACGGTATGGTCCAGCAGCGTTTTAACATCAAACAAGGTTTCGTCATCTGCGTTTACCTGAACGGCAATCTTCAGGTCATTCCCCCGTACGCCGCCGTAAACAGCTTCCGCATAACGGTTGGATGCCTTCACCCCATCCCCGTTCAAACGATAAGCATATAAGGTCTTCGCGTTCCGGAACAGATCCCGAAGCCCTTTCAATTGGTCGCTGGTATACTCATATCCGAAGATTTCCAAGCTGTTCTTCTGAAACTCCTGGTTTGTTACTTCAAAAATTTCACCGGAAACGCCCCAGTCCAATTCCAGGGGCATTGTTGCAATCCCTCTTTCAGACAATTCTGCACTTGCAGCCGTCTTTGAAACAAAGTTGATATAAGTACCTGGCAATTCTTTATTCTGCACTAAAAAAGTGCCTCCTCCTAAAGCCATTCTTTCTCCACCTTACCTTTCTTTTTTTCTGCCATTTCCTCACCTATCCTTTCACGGAAGTTTCGGATATCACTTCTTCCATAACCGGAACGTCTTCTGTAATTCGATAAAGGAACAAATCATAGTTTACAGAAAAATACAGAACCCCTTCCGTTATTTCATACTTCATGTTCGTCCCCCTTATCAAATCACCGTCCACTTCCAGATATTCCAGACATTGGAAAAGCCGTTCTGCCGCGGCGCAGCATTCCTCATTTTCCTGCCCCTTTGTTTCCGGAAAGTACTGAATACAGAATCGGTTCCGCCTGAAATACCGGTTCCCCAGAAACAACCTGCAGGAATGGTCTGCACACCGGACCCAAAAGCCGGGTACCGGAACCTCCTGGGGTTTTTCTTCCCTTCCGTATTGATACTCCTCCCCAAATTCCGTGTTTAAAGACCTGATTATGGCCTTCGATATGGCATTCACCATTGCTCTCACTCCCTAACGCTTCCGATCTGGCATTCACTATTGCTCTCGCTCCCTAACGCTTCCGATCCGGCATTTTCATTTACAGGGCATTTTTTGTTTTTGGGATTTCTTTTCCCTGGTCATCCCCCATCACCTCCTTTTATGAAATCAGCGACCCATGCCTTGCTTCGATCACTGATTTTTTACAATATCATAATATAATAGTCTAACATTGAAAGTATATAGAATACTTATTTGAAAATTCTTTCAGTGCATTTCCATGAAGTAAAACGATGTATTGGAAGGTATAGCCCATTTCATCCGCAACCCGTTCCAGCCCCTTCCCTTCCACATACTTCTTATGCAGGATCTCAATAAATTTACAATTCTTAAGGCCCTGGATCTCGCCGATTATTTTATGTTTCAAATCAACGTATTCCTGAATCAACCCGTTAATTTCCTCTTCCAGGACAACTATTTTTTCAATCGTTTTTGTAAACGAAGCCGCTTCCAGGGGGCTCGTCTGCACCCGATCCTTCGTATAATCAAAACTAGCGATGCATCTTGACATTGCACTTAGATCTGCTTTTTCCTGCATCCTTTGATTGATCAGCATATTGATTTTCTGCAGCTGCTGTAAATACTCCTTCGCGATCATTACTCTTTTCTCCTTCCTGCTTTCCTTTTTACTTTTCTTGCCTTTACTATATTCTACTTTTTGTAGATTGTCAATACTTTTTGTAGAATCCTTCTTCTTTTATCTTGTAATTTTCTACTTTTTGTTGTAAGATGATTACAGGAGGAGTGCAACATGTCAGAAGGAACCTATCAGAAAATATTTTCAAAAAACCTGAATTATTATATGACCCTGAATGCCAAGACCCAAACGGATTTAATCAGTGATTTAGGGTTTAATAAATCTGCCGTATCCACCTGGTGCAACGGTACAAGGCTGCCCAGAATGGACAAAATCGAAAAACTGGCCCACTATTTCAAAATTAACCGCTCTGATTTGATTGAAGAAAAGTCGGAACGGAAGGATACCGGCCTTTCAAACAGGGACAATCGTGATATCGCCAGGGATCTGGATTCTATTATGAGTAAACTGCAATCCGGTAATGACGGCCCGGCCAGCTACGACGGGGAAGAGTTATCACCGGAAGCTATGGAGCTTTTTCGGGAAGAGCTGGAAATCGCCTTGAAGCGGCTGAAAATTATGAACAAAGAGAAGTACACTCCGAAAAAGTACAAAAAGTAGGTGATGCTATTGGGAAATCATATCAAAGAGGTAGTGCAAAGATATACATCGAAATATCATACGCGGAATCCTTTTAAATTAGCGGAATTGCTTCATATTGAGGTTCAGCTCGGTACTCCCGGATGCGCCGGATGTTATATGTTTCTAAAAAATCACAGATATATATTCTTGGATCAGAATTTGGATGAAATGGAGTTATTGCAGGTAATGGCACACGAATTGGGCCATGCCATCCTGCACAGAAAGCAGAACTGTTATTTTATCAGAAATAAAACGCTGCTGCTCAATTCCAAGACGGAACTGGAAGCAAATTCCTTTGCAGCGGAGCTATTGGTTGACGGGGATCTGATTGCAGAGCATCCGGACTATACCACCTCGCAGCTATCCAGATTGATGGGTTACGAGGAACGGCTTGTGGAATTATGGATGATGAATCATCCGCTTAAATAGGGCGTCGGAAGCAGCTTCCGACGCCCTGTACCGTTGATTATTCTTTCCGGGAGGCTGTAAAAAATCTTGAATCTTTGTCAAGTTAGTTGAATCAACACAATTTCCTTATCTAACCGGATCAGTTTTAGAAAGCGGTCAAGTTCCGGGATCTGCATCCCTTCTGCCTTTGTTATCCATTCATCTAGTTTATTTCCATCGCTACCTAATAAAAGCGTTCTTAAATCAGATACCAGTGCAATCATCCTATAATAGACACGGAGCGAAGCAACAGCTCTAAGCCTTTGGCGGAAAGATAATGGGGCT
>CAJUSQ010000086.1 GCA_910588885.1 uncultured Lachnospiraceae bacterium | reverse complement strand
CAACCTTCTTTCTTGGAATTCCCTATACTTGAATTATACAGGAAGCTCCTTTGCGGTATCAGGTTCAAAATTAGAAACGGATACCCAACCTTTCCTATCAAATAATACTATAAGCTATTATATATGACCGGATAAAATATGGCAATCCTATTTTATCCGGCCTCAATTTACTTTGTATCCGTCCGCGTAATGATTCCGCAGCCGATTTTTGCCCCGGAATCCCCGGAGGGCTGGGTGCGGAAATCGTCGGGCAGGGCATGGACAATGACGGCATGCCCCAGGATATCTCCCCATTTAAACCGATCCGTCAGAAAAGCGTTCCAGGCAAAGCCTTCGTGGGTGGCAAAGAGCGGAGGCATGTCGCCGCCATGGGCGGGGTGCTCGCAGCCCCCGGGGTTGTAATGCCCTTTGGCATCGGCGAAGGGATTGCTTTCGTTTCCGGTACAGGAAGTTCCTTCATGAATGTGAAAACCGAAGACATGATTGCTGCAAATAGGCGACTGCACCGGAAGGCCGTAAATCTCTGCATTTACCAAAACGCCGTCCACCACCGGATAGAACCGTACGATGCCGTGCAGGTTCGGATAATCGCTGCTGCCCTGGATCGGGGCAAAAGCCGCCGGCATCCCATAGAGCAGTGTATGAAAATAACTAAGGCCGGGATTGATTTCCATTGAAACATCTCCAAATGATTCCTCATTCACTATTATATGTAAAAATATAGGGTTTGTGCGGCCCATGCACTTGACAAATTTTTCACGTATGATAAACTTTGTAAGTATATATGTGCGTGTAAACGCGAATTAGGAGGAATTAAAATGGCAGCACCCTATAATCACAGAGAGATCGAACAGAAATGGCAGAAGGTATGGGATGAGGAAAGGGCCTTTGCGGCAACCGACGATTATACCAAGCCGAAATATTATGCCTTGGTGGAGTTTCCCTATCCGTCAGGCCAGGGGCTTCACGTAGGCCACCCCAGACCCTATACGGCATTGGATATCGTAGCAAGGAAGCGTCGGATGCAGGGCTATAACGTCTTATATCCCATGGGCTGGGATGCATTCGGGCTGCCTACGGAGAATTATGCGATAAAGAATAAGATCCATCCCCGGATTGTAACGGAGAACAATGTCAAGCGGTTTAAGGGGCAGCTTCATGCCCTGGGCTATTCGTTTGACTGGGACCGGGAAATCAATACTACGGATGCGGATTATTATAAATGGACCCAATGGATTTTCCTGAAATTATTCCGGGCCGGGCTGGCTTATAAATCCGAGATGCCCATTAACTGGTGTACCTCCTGTAAGGTGGGACTGGCCAATGAGGAAGTGGTAAACGGCGTCTGCGAACGCTGCGGCGCTCCGGTGGTCCGTAAGGTTAAGAGCCAGTGGATGTTGAAAATTACCGATTATGCCCAGAAACTTTTGGACGGGCTTTTGGACGTGGACTTTATTGAGCGGGTGAAGGTTTCCCAGAAGAACTGGATTGGCAAGAGCCAGGGGGCGGAAGTGGACTTTGCCATTGCCGGAAAGGAAGACAAGCTGACCGTGTATACTACCCGGCCGGATACCTTGTTCGGGGCTACCTACATGGTCGTTTCCCCGGAGCACCCCATGTTAGAAAAATACAAAGATGATATTAAAAACCTGGATGCCGTCCGGGAATACCAGGAGCAGGCGGCCAGAAAGTCCGATTTTGAACGCTCCGAGCTGGCCAAGGAGAAGACCGGAGTGGCTTTGGACGGCCTGTGTGCCGTAAACCCGGTGACGGAACAGGAGATTCCCATCTGGGTATCCGATTATGTTTTGATGAGCTACGGAACCGGGGCGATTATGGCGGTTCCGGCCCATGACACCAGGGACTGGGAATTTGCCAAGAAGTTCGGACTTCCAATCGTGGAAGTAGTAGCCGGGGGAACTGATGTTCAGGAAGAAGCTTTTACGGATGTAGCCACTGGGAAGCTGGTGAATTCCGGCTTTTTGGACGGCCTGGAAGTAGCAGAGGCCAAGAAAAGAATCATTGATTTTTTGGAAGAAAAGAAAATCGGTACCGGAAAGACGAACTTTAAGCTGAGAGACTGGGTATTTTCCCGTCAGCGTTACTGGGGCGAGCCCATTCCCATCGTCCATTGTGAAAAATGCGGCTACGTGGCGCTGCCGGAAAGCGAGCTGCCCTTAGAGCTGCCAGAGGTAGAAAGCTACATGCCTACCGATAACGGGGAATCCCCCTTAGCCGCCATGACCGACTGGGTGAATACCACCTGTCCCTGCTGCGGCGGGCCGGCAAAGCGGGAAACGGATACGATGCCTCAGTGGGCCGGCTCTTCCTGGTATTTCCTGCGGTATACCGATCCCCATAATACGGAGGCGCTGGCAAGCCCGGAAGCGTTGAAATACTGGCTTCCCGTGGACTGGTACAACGGCGGCATGGAGCATACGACCCTGCACCTTCTGTATTCCCGGTTCTGGCATCGTTTCTTGTATGACGAAAACGTAGTGCCGACTCCCGAACCCTACCGGAAACGTACCTCTCACGGCATGATTTTAGGGGAAAACGGAGAAAAAATGTCCAAATCCCGTGGGAATGTGGTAAATCCCGACGATATTGTCATGGACTACGGCGCAGACACCCTCCGCACCTACGAGATGTTTATCGGAGCTTTTGACTTAAGCGCCTCCTGGTCGGAAAACGGCGTAAAGGGCTGCCGCAGGTTCTTAGAACGTGTCTGGAAGCTGCAGGATCTTCTGACCGAAGGGGATGCTTACAGCAGTGATCTGGAAACAAAGATGCACCAGACCATCCAGAAGGTCAGCAACGATTATGAAAATCTGAAATACAATACGGCCATTGCGGCCATGATGTCCCTTTTGAATGACTTTGCTAAGAAGGGCAGCATCAACCGGGCGGAGTACCGTACCTTCCTGCTTCTCCTGAATCCGGTGGCGCCCCACATTACCGAAGAATTATGGGCCCTCTGCGGCTTCGAAGGCCGGGTATACGACCAGGCATGGCCGGAATTTGACGAGGAAAAGACACTGGAGGATACCATTGAGCTGGCGGTACAGATCAACGGAAAGACCAAGGGCGTTGTTGCCCTTCCGGCAGACGTGGAGAAGGAAGCGGCCATTGCAGCCGGGAAAGAAGCCATTGCGGATAAGCTGACCGAGAATATTGTGAAGGAGATTTATGTGCCGGGGCGGATTATTAATATTGTGATGAAGTGATTTTGACATTGTGATGAAATAATTTTAACGTTGCTATAAAATAATTTTAATATCGTAATGAAATAAATTGAGAGAAAATCCCCCGGAGCCGGAAGCAAGACGGTGACTGGGGATTTTTTTGCAGGTGATTGACTGCTGCAGAAACCAAGGGGGAAAAAAACCGGATTGCCGGATTCCACGCAAAATATGAGGTTGGGAAAAAAGGGGAAACGACAATGAATTTACTTGAAAAGAAGCGCTTATGAAACCGAAAGTTTACCCCGGATGACGGAGGGGATCTCAAAGAATATGCGGTGTATAAACAGCAAACGGGTTTTGAGGCTTTCTATCCATAGCCTACGGATTTCGAAGGCTGCAAAGATCTGAAAGCATGATGCAGCGCTAAATGACCATTGTTTTCATATTACTAATATGATACAATTATAATACAAATATATTGGAGGTGCATTATGGCTACATTACAAATACGTATTGATGATACGGTTAAAAAACAGGCGGATACGTTATTTTCCAGTTTAGGATTAGACACATCAACAGCAATTCGTATCTTTTTAAATGCTTCTATCGAAAACGCAGGTATCCCTTTTTCCGTACAGCATAAGGCAAGACCTTATCAGCTTCAGGAGGCGGTTTATGATAGCCGCTTCCGAAGAAATCTCAATGGTCCTTTTGATAATGCACAAGATGCCGTTGCCTCCATGCTGGAGGATTAATCTATGTATAAGATTGTCTATACGAATCGTATGAAAAAGGATGCCAAATTAATGAAAAAGCGGGGCAAGGATATGCAAAAACTTGTCAACGTGCTCTCATTACTGGCGAATGGCAATTCTTTACCTGCCCAGTATAAAGACCACTCTTTAACTGGAAATCTACATGACTTCAGGGAATGTCATATAGAACCCGATTGGCTGCTCATGTACCAGATTTATGAAGATACTCTTATCCTTTCCGCTACTGCAACTGGTACCCATGCAGATCTGTTTGGAAAATAAGAGCCTTTGGAAAGTTCTAAGCAGCCGCGTTACGCTCACGGCCTGATGGCCGTGAGCTATTTGACATTCACCCTATGAAACACTGTTAATATACAACTTTGCATAAGTAAGCTTCCGACAGGCTGATAACGCTGGTGTTTTACTTGGCGCATTGTATACGGTAAATTATTATTTATGTTAGGAGGAATTTCCTTGGATCAGGAGCAATTGATTAAGATTGCAGAGGAATTATATCAAGAAGCATTTGATGCGAATGCTTATTTCCTTATTATGCAGCAATATAGAGAAATGCAAAAGGAATATCTACTTGAAATGAGACTATCATCAGTCTTTTATTCTGTAGTTTATGAGGCGCTTCAGAAGGCGTGTTTTATTGAGCTTGCAAAATTATATGACAGAACAAATGGAGCATATAGTATTGGTACTATGCTTAAGTGTTGTAAAGAAAATTTATCTTTTTTTTCGGAATTCAGAAATACCGTAGAAATTGAGGATGATGGAAAAAAATACGTTTTTTCAGTACCTTACCAACATAGTCTTAAATCTGAGGAAGAATGCTTTTTTGAGGAAGAGGTTCGTGCTCAGAAAAGTATTAATAAAGTATTCAATATTTCTTCATCAGATGCAGCACCAGTCACAGTTGATTTGTCTTTTAGAGAGTTTTTAGAGTTATATCAAAAAAGATACGTGGCTTTGAGCAAGAAGAGGGATAATATGTCGGAACAACGTAATAAAATATATACACACAATGATAAAAAGGGGATATTAAATCAAGAAGAAGTATTAGAAAAAAATCCACTTTTCTATACGGATATGCAAGAATTGATTGAATTTGCATTAGATGCGACGGGACTTATTGTTGGGGCTTTGACAGGAGTATGTAAGGCTAGGAGTTATTCCAATATAGACGATTGGGAAGGAACTTTGATGTTTGCCAGACTGGGACTGAAATATCAGGATTATGATCAGGAACAGAAAGAAAAACCGTATTTGACAAGGGTATAATAATATGAAACTCAAAAACAATTCAAACATATTAGCTCTGTACCATATGTTTACTTTACACAAGCAGAGCCGACAGACCTGTGAGGTGATCACAGTTTGCCGGCTCTGTTTACAGTGAAAATTATTTTTTCCTGCCTCTCATCATACTCAGTATCATATCCGCCTTTTTCCGGTCGTTTTCCGGCATGTTTTGCTTCAAAACCTCCACGATCAAATCCATTTCCGAATTGTCGAAGCCGACTCCCTTTTGCTGGGCGGAAGCGGAAGCGGCCATTAAGGCGGCGGCCATATCCTTGGGATTGGAACCTTTTTCCTGTCCGGCCAGCTCCATCAGGAATTTCAGCTTTTCCGGAGAAATGTTATTTAACTGCGGGTTGTTTAATAATATGGATGGGTCCATTACAGCTCCTTTCTTAGCCTGCAGGCAGAACTTCGGATTTGCCATGGGCGGTCACCCCACTGGCATGCCTGCAGCGGTCAGGTGAATAAAGTTTCATAGGCAGAGAACATTTGTACGTAGTTCATCAGCATATCAAGGGTTTCTTTTTCCTTTTCCGTACAGAATTCCCGCAGGGCGTTCAGCATCTGCAGCGGAAGCGGTTCTTCATCCTCCTGGACGGCACACATCTGCAGGGAAGGGCCTGCGCTGTTAAAAAGGGTCATTGTGCGCTGAAGCTCCATGAATTTGATGAGAAAGGCCATGGTTTTTTGATTGGAATTGTTGATATAAGGGACCGCGGCCTTCAGCATCTGTAACTGCCGGTCCTGAACCAGGGAATCCAGTGAGATCACATTGTTTTGTGTTTCTTGTTCCATTGCATTACCTGTTTTTTATTTAATCTATGAGATAGCCGGGAAAAATATGACCGGAAGATCATGTGAAATCCGCCGTAAATCGATCGGAAAAAGAACGGTTTTTGTCGGGCAAAAAGGCGTCGGCCGCAGCCTGACGCCTTTGCGCTTATTCCGGCGGAAGTGTGGGGAGCATTCCGTTTTCCCCAAAGTGTATCTGTTTTCCCTTCTGCTGGATGCATTCTTCATCTATTTCATAAACGCTGTTCCCGTCAATTACCAGTCTTCCGGCCCTGCAGCTTCTTCGTTCGGAGGAGAACGTTTGTTCTAGAGCAGTCTGTACAATATGGTTTTCTTTTGAATCAAAATCCGCCGCATCTATTTGTCCCATATCTTATTGGCCATCCTGTAAACAATAGTTTCCCTATAATATATGCAGCCCTTGGGCGGTGGTGAACGGGATTACTGTTCACTCCTGGGCCGTGCACTGGGCTGCACGGCCGCAGGCCAATACAGTCATGGGGCCAGAATCCAAAGGTGTCCGCTATAATATTATTTGCATCCGGCCACAGGAAATAGTATACTAATGAAAAAGGCATTTTAAGAGATCAAGGAGGGGTTTGTCACATGGAATACAGAGAAATCGGAAAGACAAAAGAGCGGGTCAGCGCGGTGGGGCTGGGCTGTGAACATCTGGACGGAAAACCGCTGGAGACGGTCCGGGAAACAATTGACGCCGCCCTGGAGATGGGCATCAATTTAATGGATATTTTTATGCCCGGAAACCAGGTGCGGGAGAACATCGGAAAGGCTCTGGGGGAACGCCGGAAAGAGGTGAAGATCCAGGGCCATATCGGTTCTGTGGATCTGCGGGAGCAGTATGATATCAGCCGGGAGCTTCCGACCGTAAAGGAATACTTTGAACGGCTGCTGCGGATTTTCGGGTACATTGATTTTGGCATGATGTTTTTTATTGACTCCGAGGAAGACTACAAAGGGGTATTCGAAACGGGTTTTGCCGACTATGTGCAGAAATTGAAGCGGCAGGGAGATATCCGTCATATCGGTTTTAGCTCCCACAATCCCAAAATGGCGGCCCGGGTCATTGAAACCGGAGTTCCGGAAATGATGATGTTCAGTATCAATCTGGCTTTTGATTTGTATCCGGCAAAGGTCAATATGCTGGACCAGTTGCAGAAGGGGCTGGATAAAAATGCCTTCTGCGGCTTTGACCCGGACCGGGCCGCCCTGTATACCTTATGTGAAAATAAGGGGATCGGCATTACGGTGATGAAAACCCTGGGCGGAGGCAAGCTGATTTCCCCGGAGCATACGCCTTTTGACCGGCCCCTTACCGTGGCCCAGTGTATGGAGTATGCATTGACCCGTCCGGCAGTAGCCAGCGTAATGATTGGCTGCCAATCCCGGGCGGAAGTGCTGGGCGCCCTGGAGTATTTTCAGCTCAGTGAAAAAGAGCGGGATTATACCCATGTGATGGACACGCTGCGTAATGATTTCAAAGGAAACTGCGTTTACTGCAATCATTGCCAGCCCTGTCCGGCGGGAATTGATATTGCAGCGGTCAATAAATACCTGGATATTGCCCGGCTCAATGGGGACAAGGTTTCACCCTCTATAATGTCCCATTATTCCGGCCTAGCTGCAGGCGGGAAAGACTGTATCGGCTGCGGGAATTGCGAGAAGCGCTGTCCCTTTGAGGTTCCCATTATCGAACGGATGGCGGCGGCTGCAAGGATATTTTGTTAGGATTTTGCCGGATGGCAGGTGCAGAGGTGTGAGATGAACAACTATTTTTCAAAGGAAATGAAACGTTATAACCATCTATGCAGTGAAATAGATGGGGCTTATCATGAAATGTCCGTAAAGCTGGGACTGTCCGACAGCGCAATGCGTATTCTGTATACCATCTGTGATGCCGGGGACAGCTGTTTGCTGCAGGAGATCTGCCTTCGTTCCGGCATCAGCAAGCAGACCATCAATTCCGCCATCCGCAAGCTGGAGGCGGAAGGAATCCTTTATTTGGAAGCGGCAGGGGCCAAAAACAAAAATGTCCGCTTTACGGAAAAAGGGAAGGCCCTGGCGAAGCAGACGGCAGTGCGGATGATCGAAGCGGAAAATGAAATTTTTGCCGATTGGCCCAGGGAAGATGTGGAGCAGTATCTTGCTCTGACGGAACGGTATCTGCAGGCCATCCAAAAGAAAGCGAAAGAAATGTAGCATAAATCCCGGGCACAGGAGACAGAACCTGTGCCCGGATACGGTATCGGCATTCAGATTTTCCGGATGCCAATGAAAAGATGTGGCAGTGATAAAAAGTTTTTTGGTAGGTGACATATATATGTCTTTGTAGGGAAACTGTGCCTGTTACAATATACGGACAGGAGGTTAAATGCATGAACGCCAGACAGAACAAAATTACCATTTATCGGGGCAGTCACCAAATCGGCGGCTGTGCAACGGAAATCAGCACAGGAAAACACCGCATAATCATTGATTTTGGTGCAAATCTGCCTGACAATGATAACGAAGACGTTATGACAGACGAAGAACTTAGGGAAACAGTCTTTGACGGAAGGCCGTGTGACGGCGTCCTGTTTACGCATTATCACGGCGACCATATGGGGTTATATAAAAAAGTTCCGCAGGATGTTCCTCTTTACATAGGTTCTACTGCAAAGAAAATTCTGGAAATCCTTACGGAGAAGCTGGATTCCATTCCCAATACGGCAGAGAAAGGGCTGCCACGCATAAAAGACATGGAGTGTTATATTCCCGGTCATAAAATGAGATTCGGCGATATCGGGATTACCCCGTTTTTTGTAGATCATTCCGCACTGGACGCCTATATGCTTCTGCTTGAAGCCGGCGGAAAGAAAATCCTGTTTACCGGGGATTTCCGTGAACATAGCATTGTTGGAAGAAATAACAGGTTTGAAAGAATGGTACGGAAATATATCGGGGAAGTGGATATTCTGATTACGGAAGGGACGATGCTTTCCCGCACAGAGGAAACGAATAAAAATCCGGTTCGGACAGAGGACGATTTAGGAAACCGGGCAAGGGAATTATTTCGGGAAAATAAAGAATCGGTGATTCTGGTATCCTCCACTAATTTGGACAGCATCATGAAGTTTTACCATGCGCTTCCGTGGGGAATGGATTTTGTGTGTGATACATATCAGGCAAAGCTGATGCTGGCGGCAATGGCTGACAAAGGAAGCTGCCACGAATACAGGCCGGAGTTCATTCACGGAAAACCGAGACGGTTCTATATCATCGGGGATATGGAAGGGCTTGGCGCGGAGCAGAACTGCTGTAGGGCAGATTTTTCGATTTTGAAAAGCAAAGGGTTCACGATGCTTGCACGGGAAAACAAGCCGGTTTTTAAAGCAATCATGGAAAAATACATGACAGATCCGCTTGTGATTTATTCCAAATGGGCCGGATATCTGAAAGGGAAACACGCCAATCCTAAAATTGGCGATTTTATCGGCAGTCATAGAATGGAAATTCTGCATACCAGCGGACACGCATATGTGGAAACCATTGTGAAGCTGATACGTCTGACAAATTCGAAAACGATTATTCCGATGCATACGGAGTGTGCAGATGCCTTTGGGGAGAACGACGCATTTGCGCCGTATCGTGATAGAATGAAAGTGTTGCAGGATAAAGAGGAATATAGTTTTTGAAGAAAGGATGGAATAATATGGGCGAAGGATAAAAAAAGGACATTAGCATACGCATAATACACACTGCCAGTTTCTGAAAGGGGAAAATGGAATGGAAAATCAAAAGAACAACAGTTTGTTACTGCTTTATGAAGTAAGAAAAGACGCATTTTCAAAAGCAAAATGGGAAGAGCCTTATGAACGCTTTTTTCACATGATCCATCTTATGCTTACATTTAATAAAACAGCAAGAAAAGAGGGACTGCTTGCATTGGAGGAAGCTGCCGGAGCGGCACGCCGCAGCATCTGCTGGAAAGCCTTCTTGTGGCATGTCTGCCTGACGAGGCGGCGGAACAATACGAGGCGTATAAAAAACAATTTCCGCGGGAACATAAGCCTACGCCGAAAGAGAGCCTGCTTGCCAGCAGTCCGAGCTTTGAGGAGGGTGGGACTTTAGTTGTAAAAGAACTGTTGGAGAAAAAAATCCGGCGGGCGGATGCAAAGATTCTGAAAAAAGTAATCAGGGAGCGTGGGGAGAAGGATATTCCGATTGCGCTAAAAGGCTTGTCTGTTTCCGCGAAAAAGAAAATTTTTTCTGCCCTGTCAGAGAACAAGGCAGAGGAACTTGCCGAAGAATGTGAAGCCATGGGGCCTGTCCGGGCGATAGATCTGATGGCTGCCTTTGCGGAACTGGCGGCTGTCTTTCAAAAATATCAGAAAGAGAATGAAGCCTGTGGCTCAAATATCACAGCTCCTGGAAAGGCATGGTGATTTTTATGATAGATTTTAGCAGATGGATTTATTCAGAGGACATTTTATATATGAAGATGTAAGCAAGGCTCAGCTTTACCGTTTAAGATATAATCAGCCGGTAAGCACGAATACGCTTGACAATAGTATGAAATCGTACTATACTGACAAATGGTACGATTTCATACTAAAAATCCGGTTTCCCTTCGCATTTCGGAAACAGGGACGGATCTAAGCGGAGGTGCAGAATGAAACAACAGAAAAAGATACAGTTATCCGACCATTTTACCTACAAAAAGCTCCTGAGCTTTACGTTTCCATCCATGGTTATGCTGGTATTCACGTCGATTTACGGGGTAGTGGATGGTTTTTTCGTGTCAAATTTTGTAGGAAAGACACCTTTTACGGCGGTAAATTTCATTATGCCCTTTTTGCTGATCTTAGGCTCCTGCGGGTTTATGTTCGGAACCGGGGGCGGTGCGCTGATTGCATTGAATCTGGGAGCGGGAAGGGTACAAAAGGCCCGGGAGCTGTTTTCCCTGCTGGTGTATGTCTCCGGGGCCTGCGGGCTGGTTCTTGCGGTTCTGGGACAGCTTTTGCTTAAACCCTTAGCGGCGGCTCTGGGGGCGGAAGGGCAGCTTCTTGCGGACAGCGTAACCTATGGACGTATCATTTTGCTGGCGATTCCGGCCTATATTCTGCAATATGAATTCCAATGTCTGTTTGCCACGGCAGAAAAGCCGGCTCTGGGGCTGGCAGTGACGATTGGGGCAGGGCTTACTAATATGATCGGGGACGCCTTGTTTGTGGCGGTGTTCCATTGGGGCCTGGAAGGGGCGGCTGCTGCAACGGCCGTCAGCCAGTACGTAGGCGGTCTGATTCCCATTTTCTATTTTGCAGGGAAAAACAGCAGCCTTCTGCGGCTGGGACGGACAAGGATGGACTGGAAGGCCCTGGGAAAAGCCTGCAGCAACGGTTCCTCGGAGCTGATGAACAATATTTCCATGTCCGTAGTGAGTATGCTTTACAATGTACAGCTTTTGAAATATGCCGGGGCGGACGGTGTGGCGGCCTATGGGGTGCTGATGTACGTGAGCCTGATGTTTCAGGCGGTGTTTATTGGCTATTCGGTGGGGACTGCGCCCATTGTCGGCTATCATTACGGGGCCGGAAACCAGGAAGAACTACGAGGGATTAAGAAAAAGGGCCTGGCGCTGATCGGGGCATTTGCCGTTGGGATGTTTCTGGCCTCCTATACGCTGGCCAATCCGCTGTCCATGCTGTTTGCAGGATACGACAAAGAGCTGTTTACACTGACGCTTCGGGGATTTTCCATATTCTCCTTCTCCTTTTTCTTCTCCGGATACGGGATTTTCAGCCCGTCCTTTTTTACGGCTTTGAATAACGGACTGGTTTCGGCCACGATTTCCTTTCTAAGGACCTTTGTATTCCAGGGGGCGGCAGTTTTGATTTTTCCGATATTCTGGCAGGTGGACGGGATCTGGGCTTCGATTGTTGCGGCGGAGCTGCTGGCTGTGGGAGCGGCGGCAGTGTTCTGGAAAGGGAATCGGAAGAAGTATCGGTATTAAAGGGGATGCGGACAAACACACGCTAAGATAATAGGGTTCTGTTTACCACAGGTGCGCGTCGTATTTCAGAAAATATTGATTATTGACAATCCTTCCCTCCATTCCAAAGGAGCGTTCCGGTTTCTGAAAATCATAAATCAGCAAACCTTCCGTATTCTGCTTGGCCTCCTGCACGCAATGGCCGTTGCAGTCGAAAACGGCCGTTGGCTGTCCGGCATTGTCCACGGGAATAAAAGAAATGATAGAATCAAAGGATTAGCGGTATTATAGCGTGGTTCGGCAGGGCTGTCAAGGCTGTCGATTGCGTGAAGGGAAAATAGCGGATGAGAATAGTAACGATGGGAATGGAACAGATATTGGGAAAAAGAAAAAACCCCCGCAGCCTGGCTGCGGGGATTTGTAGTTTGGAATTAGCAGCAGAAGCCGCTGTTGCCGTTGCCATTGCCGCAGCAGCAGAGCAGAAGCAGGATAATCCAAATGTTGTCACAGCCGCATCCGCCGTTTCCACCGAAGAAGCCGCTGTTGCCGTTGCCGCAGCAGCACAGTAACAGGATAATCCAAATCCAGGAACCGCATCCTCCGTTGTTGCTTTCACATCCACATCCACAGTTTGTAGCAGCTAAATCACTCATGTTAAATCCTCCAAATTTTTGTTTACAGTTTACTATATGAGGAAGGCTTGGAACAGGTGCCTCCCTTTTCAATTTTTTTGAAA
>CAJUSQ010000085.1 GCA_910588885.1 uncultured Lachnospiraceae bacterium | reverse complement strand
GTCCCGTCCTCTAAGTAGTCCTTTACTTCCAGGGGCATTGCTACGGAAATTGCAAATACCTTACCGGTCAGGCCAAGCTCCTGGATCGCGCGTGCTGCGCCGGGAGCGTCAAAGGAACCGGTTCCCAGGATACCCTTCAGATCCGGGTATTTGGCAATCATTTCCTTGGTCAGGTTGTAAGCCTTCTCTGCGTCGGAATCATCCGCTACACGTGCGTCCGGAACCAGCTCCATGTTGGGATATGCTTCCTTCTGGCGTTCTACCGCAGCGTCTGCCCAGTTGTTCTGGGATTCCATGGTCATGGAACCAACCATGGTAATGTACTGGCCTTCTTCGCCCATCTGAGCTGCCAGCTGATCCATTAAGAATCCGCCAAGGCCGGCTTCGTCAAATGCTTCCACATCATAATCAACATTCTCCATGCCGGAAGCTTCCGTAGAGATTACGATGATGCCTTTGTCCCTTGCCTCTTTGCAGATTGCTTCGCAGGCAGCCGGGTCATTGGGTGAAAAGCAAAGAACGTCGATCCCCTGGTTCACCAGGTCGGTCATAATCCGAACCTGCTCCGGTGCATCTACGCTGGTGGGTCCTTTGTAGATTACTTCAATTCCGGTATCGGCTGCCCACTCTTCTACGTTCTTCTGAACGAAATCCCACCATGCCTGGCCCATAACCTTAGGCACGAATGCGATCTTCGGAACCTTGCCGTCAGGGTTCTTCGCTTCCGAACCGCCCTCTTCACCCTCTGCGGGCTTCTCTGCATCCTTGTCGTCTGCAGCTGCATCATCCTTGTTGTCTGCAGGATTCTCTGTTTCCTGATTCTGATCCGTACCGGAGGATGCAGGTTTCTCATCTCCCCCGCCGCAGCCAACCAGCATTGCTGCCGTCATGGCCACTACTAATAAGCTTGCCAACAGTTTCTTTTTCATTTTATACCTCCTATAAATAATTTTTTGCGGTCCCCCATATACCCACAGGTATACGAAGCGCCATATATAAATCGGAACGTTTCTTCCCCATCCTCAGGTTCGCCATCTTTCAAAATAATGCTTATCTCTAATCTTGCTTCCGGCCTCCTTCCGGTCTGTAGAAACGTCCTAATTCATATCCTTATAATACCTTATTTTAACTGCAATTTCAACAATAAATTTATCAGATGTTGAAACGTTTCAATGACTATTCACTAATTTTCCCTCTCAATTTACCGTTCTATTCGTAAGATTGCACATTTCTCCAAAAAAACCATGCCACATCCTGACATCAGTTCCTGCCCCTCCGCAAACACCGATCTTCGATCTTCGATTTGTGATTTCGAAAATTCCGATTTCTGATTGCACTGTCAATTCTGTCTGCCGGATACCCCGAACCGATTCAAAAGCGGACCGTTTCGTGCTCAAAAACCAGGTTTCGAAAAAAATTGACGAATAACTCTCCAACAGCATTCCTAACTCCTTAGTGCAATTATACAAGTATTTCACAATTTCGTCAACCCTTTCCGGTAAATATTACAAATTCATTTTTCAAAACGTATGTTTTCTAACACGAACCGTTTCGTCTTTATACAAAAAATCCTGAATTGTACAAAAAAATACCGCCAAAGCAGGATCCTTCGAAGGCTGCTGGCGCTTCCCTTTTTACGATCCCGCTCCGGCGGTACATGTTTCTGTTTCCTATTTCTTATGATCGCTGCAGATTTCTGCAATCTTCGCTGCCACGGCTTCTCCCAGCCTTTGATGGCTTTCGGCGTCCAGATGCAGCCCGTCCAGGGAGCAGGGCTTCGCATAATCGGAAGCATCCAAAAACTCGCAGCCATTCCGTTCCGCCATCTGCCTGAAATAGCGTGGAAAATCCCTGGAGCGGCGGACAGCGGAGCTTCCGCCCAGAATATCACAGAAGGGCAGGGTTTCTATTTCTTCCGCCACCTCGATGGGAGAAAGAACCAGGATCGGCGTATCTTTCCCTACTTTCCGGAAAAAGTCCTTTGCCATGCAGACTAAATTTTCCGCCCCTGCCGCAATATCAAAGGCTTCCAGCCCAAATCTGGCTTTTAAATCGTTGGTTCCCAGCATAAGCACCATCAAATCCAGGGGCCAATGGGAACCCAGGCAGGGAAGCAGGTATTCCCGGCCGCTCATCCTGTTTTCCACCGGATCTTCCCAAACTGTCGTTCTGCCTCCCAGCCCCTCTTCGATTACCCGAAAGTCCTCCCCCAGCCGCTTCTGAACCACACTGGTCCAGCGGACACCCCAGGGGAACCGCCCGTTTGTGGCTGCATCAAATCCATAGGTATTCGAATCTCCATAGCACAAAATATTTTTCATAACATTAACACTCCTTTCTCATGAATTGCTCCATACTCAAATCCTCCGGGCAGCTCACACCCATTCCCGGATCCAGATCCGCAGCCCTGCAAACAGCCGCGCCGCCAGTTCCCCGATTTCCACTGTTTCTTCCGCATCCTCCTGGGGAATCGGCACAATACTGCCCCTTTCCCGGTTTACCCGGATCCAGAAACTGCCCTGATTCGTCTCAATGACAGGATCCTGTACCCGTACCTTGCAGGAAATTCCTTCATGGCTTCGAAGCATCGGAACCAATGTCCGCAAATCCAGAATCCGCACCATAAAATTCATACCGGGAATTTCGATTTTTTTCCGGGGAAAATGCCGGGCCAGCAGCTGCCGGGCAATTTCCCGGTCTTCTTTGGAAATCAGCAGCTCCTTCAGCTCCAGGACATCATCCGCGGTTCCATAGGAGAGAATGCCCCGAATGGAATTCCCTTCTTCCTCTCCTGCCGCCCTTTCCCCTGCCATTGCATCCGTCAGCAGCAGGACTCCGCCGTTCTCACACTCCAGTTCTGCCAGCATTCGCCTGTGATCCGCTTCCGTTTTACGAAGGAACACGTCGTAGTTTTGTTGCAGAAAGCGGTCGGAAAACGCAATCATCCCAGGGATATCCGCCCCATCGGCTTTTCGCAGAGAGAACGCGTGTTCTTTCTGATCCAGAGGCTCCCCGGGGGCTGCATTCCATGTTCCCTGTAATTCCGCCGCCTGCATAGCCCTTCCCGCTGTCAGTTCCGCCGCCTGCAAATTTTTCTCAAATCCTTTGGAACATACCGGGATTATCTCCTGCTGCTTTCGATATTCCTCATACTGCTCCGAGGAAATAAAAACAAATCCGCCGGAACGGTATACCGCCGGGTTAGCCGGGATCAAAAAGGCAAAGGGATGCCCTTCTTTCGCCATATCGCAAAGGGCTTTTGTCAGCACCCGGAACATTTTCCCCTGACGGCGGACACGTTGATCCGTCGCAACCGCTACCACATAAGGCGCTTCCGTTTCCTGCCCGCAAAATGAAAAATGATAGGGATTCAAATGCACCATCGCCTGCAGGAAGGGACCTATTTCTCCTTCCCGCTCTGCCGTCGATGCATCTTCCAATACCAGAATCCGGTTATCCAAAATCCGATGGGTATAATAATAGTCCGCAAAGTCCGGACTGTCCTCCGGAAAGCAGGTTTCATACAACGCTTTCGTCCTGCCTTTTTCCTCCTGCTTCAAATACCGTATCATTGGTTCCCACATCCTTCACACTCCCCGCAGCATTCCACCGGGCCTGCTGCCACCGGAAAGCTGCCCTCATACAGGCCCGTCAAAGAACAAATGGCCTGGCTCGCAATGCCCTGTTCCAGCCCGGTAAAGCCCAGTCCCTCTTCGGTGGTTGCTTTCACATTGACCTGATCCGGCCTTATATGGAGCACGGCTGCAATATTCTGTTCCATCTGTTCTATATAAGGCCGCAGTTTTGGCTTCTGAGCAACAATCGTTGCGTCTATATTTTCAACAACATAGCCCTTCTGCTCCAAAAGTCCTGCCACATGCTCCAAAAGCTTCAGGCTGGAAATCCCCCGGTAGGCTTCCTCGGTATCCGGAAAATGCTTCCCGATATCCCCCAGGGCTGCCGCCCCCAGCAGTGCATCCATAACGGCATGAACCAGCACGTCCGCGTCCGAGTGCCCCAAAAGCCCCAGGGAATGGGGCACCGTCACACCTCCCAGAATCAGCTTCCGCCCTTCCACCAGCTTATGCACATCATATCCCAATCCTACACGCATTGTTCCGCTCCTTTCCTTTTTTACCTGTCAAGCCGGACTGCTTTCCTTTGAAAAGCTCCGGAAATTTTATGCTGAGACAGGAAAAAGGGGGTAATTCCCCCTTCTTATTTTCCCTCATATGTAATCACACTATTCACATCATAGCCTGTCAGCTTCTCTCTTCCCTTCAGGCCCGCCAGCTCCATAACAAAGCAAATCTTCACTACTTCACCGCCCAGCTGTTCAATCAGGCCGATAATGGCTTCAATGGTACCGCCTGTGGCAATCAGGTCATCAATAATAACCACCTTCTGCCCCGGCCGGATGGAATCCTTATGCATCTCTATTACGGCCCGGCCGTATTCCAGGTCATATTCGGCTTCAATGGTCTCGCAGGGCAGCTTTCCCTTCTTCCGTACCGGAACAAAGCCCTTATGGGCCGCATAAGCTACCGGAACGCCAAAGATAAATCCCCGGGACTCCGGCCCCACTACCACGTCGTATTCCACTCCCGCAAGCTGTTCTAAAAGGCTGTCAATAGCCAGCTTCAATCCGTCTGCATCCTGCAGAATGCTGGTTACATCCCGGAAAATAATACCCGGCTCCGGAAAGTCCGGTATACTTCTTACATATTCCTCTAATTTCTTCATAGTCTCCCTCCAAGGTTCCGAATTCTATGAGATCTGTCAAATTCCGTCTTATTTCGGCCGGATTTACGACAGATTCGGTCAGTCCGCATGAGTCTTTTTTCATTATAGACAGTTTTCCCTTATTCGTCAACCGACCCGTGTCAAATAATCCGGAATTTCTGCACTTTATGTTACTGTATTGGCCTGTGGCCGTGCAGCACAGTGCACGGCCCAGGAGTGCACAGCAACCATATTATCCAGGATCAACCGCATTCTTTAAATGGCCCTGGTATACACTTGCAGCCATTCTGTTTCCTCCTCAGTCAGGTAGGGAGAAATAGAATCAAACACCAGTTTGTGATAACTATTTAATCTTTCCTTTTCCACAGGGCTCATTTCTTCCGGCAAAATGGCATCCAGATCAATGGGAGCATAGGTTATATTTTCAAAATACATAAACTGCCCATACTCGTTTTTCTCCCCTTTTTTGCAAATCAGCTCGTTTTCCGTTCGGATGCCGTATTTTCCTTCCAGATAAACCCCCGGCTCATCCGTGGTAATCATGCCTTCCTCCAGGATACAGCTGTCATTGCGTTCCGGTACTATCCGCCAACGGAAACCGTTGGGGCTTTCATGGACATTCAGGATATGCCCCACACCGTGTCCGGTGCCGCATTTATAATCAATCCCCAAATCCCACAACGGCCCTCTGGCCAGTATATCCAGATTCACACCTCTGCAGCCGTATAGGAATTTTGCGCCTGCCAGATTCAGGTTCGACCGGCATACGGCTGTAAAATGCTGTTTTTCCTCCTTAGAAAGCGGCCCCAAAGCGATCGTCCTTGTAATATCCGTAGTGCCCTCCAGATAATGCCCGCCGGAATCCACCAGCAAAAACCCTTCCGGCTTCAGTACGGCATCCGACTCCGGAACGGCCTTATAATGCATCATGGCTCCGTTCGGCCCATAGGCACAAATGGTATCAAAGCTTAAGTCCAAAAAATGCTCCTGCTCTTTGCGGCGTTCCTCCAGATAATCCGAAGCGGAAATCTCCGTCATTTCCATGGTACCGATATTTTTTTTCACCCAATGCATGAATTTTGTAAAAGCAACGCCGTCCTTGATATGAGCTTTCCTTGTATTTTCCAGCTCCACAGCATTTTTTACCGCTTTCATGGCTTCCGTGGGATTCTTCTTGTCCACCAGCTTCCGCCCCGCAAGGATGCTGCAAATGCGGAAATTCACCGTCGATTTATCCAGCAGCACCGTTTCATCCAAGGACAATCCGGCCGCATCCTGATAAATTTCCTCATATTCTTTTACCTGAATCTGGTTTACTTTCAGATAGCACCGAACCTCTTCGGTCAACGCCTTGGAGTTCACATACCAGCAACATCCGTTTTCTGTCACAATCAAAAAGGACAGGACCACCGGCACATGTTCGATATCATTGCCGCGGACATTCAAAAGCCAGGCAATGTCGTACAGGGAGGTCAGCACATGTACGTCCGCTTTTTCTTCCTTCATCTTCTCCCGCAGCCGTGACAGCTTATCCGCCGTACTTTCCCCTGCATACTCCGGAGCCAAAAGAAATACCGGTTCGGTCGGAAGGGCCGGCCGTTCTTTCCAAATCAGATCCACCAAATCTTCCGTTACATGCAGCCTTCCGTTTTTCCCGGCTGCCAGCTTTTCGTACTTTTCTCCGTTCTTCCCGTTGACCACACGGCCGTCAAACCCGAGACATTGTCCCTCCTTCAAATTCTGCTCCAGGTATTCTTTTACGGTAGGAACGCCCTCCTCGTCCATCTTATACAGAACCACAGGGCTTCCCTTCAGCTGGTTTTCCGCCTGGATAAAGTAACGGCCATCCGTCCACAGCCCGGCTTCGTCCATGGTAATGACAGCCGTCCCGGCAGATCCGGTAAATCCGGTCATATATTTCCGGGCTTTAAAATATTCCCCTACATATTCCGATTCATGAAAATCCGAGGTCGGAATAAGATACATATCAATTCCACGCTTTGCCATTTCCCGGCGCAGCGCTTCGATTCTTTCTTTGATCATAGCTTTCGCTTTCCTCTCTGTCCCGGTACGGCCAACCGCCCAGGTATCATTTCAATGATTCGCCCTATTGGCCTTCCCTAATAGAAATCTATTTTTCATGATTCTCCAATCCGTACTATGGATTGCAGTTCTTGCATGGTTCAAATCCTTGCCGGATCAGTACCTCCCGGGATTCCCGAACATCTTCCCTGTTTGCTTCCCGGATCGTTTTGACGCTGCCGCAGCCCGGCAGGTGAAACTTCATCGTATTGTGATTCAATACATAATCCGAAGCCTCCGCTCCTTCTTCTTCCGTTCCGTCCCCATCTGCGGTCTCATAATCCCGGGTATTTCCTGTGCCGGATGCTTCTTCCCCGGCCAGCTCGTCTCCGCTGCGGTAGTCCATACAAGCTTCCGTGTCAAACCAAACACCAGTTCCGTCACTGACTGCGGTAATTACTCCCTGCAAATCCGTGCGGTACAGATTGGCCCCCAGCTCCTGTATGGACAGCATCACCGACGCGTCCGGATGGCCGTAGCTGTTGCCCAGTCCGCAGCTTATCACTACCGCCTCCGGAGATACCGCCTCCAAAAACTCCCGGCAATTGGAATAACGGCTTCCATGATGGTTCGCGGCGTATACATCGCTGTCCAGATCCACGCCTAAATACAGCAGATCCTGTTCGCTTTCTTCCGTGCAGTCCCCGCAAATCAAAAAGCTGCTGCTGCCGTAAGCCAGCCGAATCCCCACGGAATTTGAATTCACATCCCGGTATTGATAAGCAGCCGGGCTAACCACCCGAAAACTGCTTTGTGCAAAAGAAAATTCTTCTCCCAGCTTAGGATGTACCAGAGAAATCTGCTTTTCCTCAAGGATGCTGCGGAAAGAATCGTAGACCTTCGTCTCTCCTTCATAATCCGGAGCCAAAACCTGCCGGCATTCCAGAGCATTCAGCACGCCCACAACCCCGTTTAAATGATCGGAATCATAATGGGATACCACGACATAATCCAAGCACTCTACGCCCTGATTTTTTAAAAAGCTTACCACATAGGACGCGTATTCCCGGTCACCGCCGTCTATCAGCATCCAATGGCCATCCTGATGCACCAGGGCAGAGCTTCCCTGCCCCACATCCAAAAACTGTACCGTCAGTTCATTCGAACTTCCGTTCTGTTTCGAATCCTCCGATGGACTCTTTACCTCCAAGTCCACATCCCCGGAAGCTTCTCCGGTCTCCGCATCTGTCCCGGATTCTTCATCTGCTCCGGATTCCGTATCTGTCCCGGATTCCGTATCTGTCCCGGATTCTTCATCTGTTCCGGCTTCTTCATCTGTCCCAGTTTCTGCAAGACTTTCTGTTTCCTGGCCTGCCGCCGGAATTCCTTGATCTGCCTGCTCTTTCGTTCCGCAGCCGCCAATCGTCACGGCTGCGGTCAGACAAATCAGCGCAAGGAGGAAACGGAATATACCTCTCTTCTCTGCTTTCATCCTGCTTATGCCTTCTTCACGGCAATCGCTTCAATTTCTACCAAGCCGCCTTTGGGAAGCTTTGAAACCTCCACACAGGAACGGGCCGGAACTTCTTTTTGAAAATATTCCGCATAAATTGCATTCACAGCCGCGAAATCATTTATGTTGTCCAAAAATACCGTAGTTTTTACAACATGATCCAGATCGGAGCCGGCTGCTTCCAGAACCGCCGCCAAATTCTTCAGGCTCTGATGGGTCTGCGCCTCTACTCCTTCCGGCAAAGTTCCTTCCGTAGGATGAAGTCCCAGCTGGCCGGAGGTAAAAATCAGCCCTCCTGCTTCTACGGCATGTACATAAGGCCCTACCGCCGCCGGTGCATTTTCTGCATTTACTGATTTCTTCATTTTTATTTCCACCTTTCATTTACTCCGCATTCTGCGGGTACTTTCTATAACAGCAACAAAATTATCTCTAATTTTGCAAAAAAAGTAAAGCCCTTTTTCGAATCTTTTTTCAAAAGAAAACAAATCATGTCAGTCCACCCCCTGGGCCGTGCACTGCGCTGCACGGCCACATACTTACTGTACGAATAGGACGAATAAGAATATGCCGCCGAAAGCCTTACAATATATCATGGGGCATAAAGGCATCACTACTACATTGGGCTATTATGCACATGGTTCAGCGAATTCACGGAAATCTATTTGTGATCTATAGTTTAAAAATAGAATTATAATTTATAAATACAGATATATTTTTTTAATATTCTATAATTTTTAGAAAGTTTTATTTTTTTAGTAAACAGGATATCGAAAAAATTGGATAGATATGGTATAATTTTAAGATTAAATATATTATAAAAATTACAGAAGGAAGAATATGAAAAATAAAAAAATTTTAATACTATTATTTCATTTAATGTTTTTGTGCTTTTTGTGTTCTTGTAGCAATGCGGAAGAGAAGGCTGTTGGGAATCATACGGCAGCTTTAAATTGTGAATTTGCGTATTTCAACTATGCAATATCCGGAGAACAGGGCTATTATTTTCTATGTGACGGCTTAATCGGTTATTGGGATGGAAATATGGAACATAAAGCAGTTCCCCTTTGCAAACGGCCGGACTGCAGCCATCACACGGATGAATGTCCGGCATTTATATCCGGGGCTTATAAAAAGATGTTTTATAAGGAAGGGAATTTGTATTTGTTTAGTTCTCTTGGCCATCAGAATCCGGTCACAAAAGCGGAGAACACGCCCTTATGGAAGGTCGCGGCAGACGGTTCCTCTAAGGAAATCGCGCTCTATGCGGAGGAACTCCCGCAACTGTATACCATAGCCGGGAATAAAGTGTACTATGAATCCCATACGGAGAATAAAAATGGAAAGTATGTTTGCCGGATTCATTGTAAGCCGCTAAAAGGCGGAGAAGAGGTTTTGGTCTGGGAAAGCGGCCTGCAGAACGGCTCTCTGGAAGTCCTGCAGGAAATCGAAGGAAAAATCTATTTCAGTGAAACCGGGATTGATATGTCTGTAAATGTAAAGGAACCGGGCTTTGATTTCAAAAATGCGGAAACGAAAAGAAATTTTTATAGCTATCAGCCGGAAACAGGGGAATTGCTGGTGAATCCGGAATTTGACGGGAAAGACGGGCGGAAGGTTTTTATTCGGAATATTTTTGATGGAAAAATCTATTATTCTTACGGGGAGGAAAGGGAAAAGGAATTCTGGTGCAGGCCATTGGGAAAAGAAGGGGCAGGAACATTGATTGGAATACAGCCCTATGGCGTAAATAAAGCGGATTCGGACTTTATGTACAGTCTTTGGATGATGGATGTAAAACAGGAAACCAATGGGATGAAAGCCTATGATCATGAAGGAAATCTGCTTCAGGAGTTTCAATTGCCTCATATGGGTGATTCCATAGAGTGGATTCCGGCCACAGAGGAGTATATATTTGGACATTACATCGGGGTAAGCGGGGAAAATGGCCGCTCCGAGGCCGCGATTATTCTAATTGAACGGGACAAACTGGCGGAAGGGAAGGCGGAGATGATTCGTATTTTTGAAAATAAATGAAATGCATATTCAAGTGTATGAGATCTGATTTTACTAATGGAAGGTTGTTAAAATTTTTCAAACAGCCTCATTGCATAAGAGCGATAAACCGTTTATCCTTAAAACAGGAGGTGGCACAAATGGCAAATGAAGATCAAAAAGATTTTAACGCTATGCTGCATGACAATAAGGATATGCCTAAATTTCAAATGATTACAGACCGGAAAAGTATTGAGAAATATGGCGGAAGCAAAATGTATTTTGCTCCACCGATTGACTATGACAAAGTAATGAGAAAAATTCCGTATGGTAAAGTGATTACTGTTGGAAAAATACGAGAACACTTTGCAAAATTAAACGGTGCAGATTTTACAGAACCCATTACAGCAGGAATTTTTGTTTCTATTGCAGCCTGGGCAAGTGATCAGCGTTCCGAAGATGAAACGCCTTATTGGAGAACCTTAAAAGCAAAGGGAGAGCTAAATGCGAAATATCCAAACGGCATTGAAGCACAGAAAGAAAAATTAGAAGCAGAAGGGCACGTCATCCTTCAAAAAGGGCGTAAAAATATACGGTACTATGTAAAGGACTATGAAGATTCCCTTTTCGATTTGGAGTAGGAAAATTCCGGTTCCTCTATCACTTTATTTTCAATACCACAAGCAGTTCACCCATAGGACTGACTGCTTGTGGTATTCCACCCGGGTTTCCCACAATTCCAAGCAAATCTCTGCCCCTACCCACATAGGTAAAAGAATTACTTTTTCTTACGCAATTTCAGGTCAATATCGTTCTGTGCCGCTGCTGCCTGCAAACGAATCGGATAAGCTTTGAGCATCTTGGCCAAACTCAAATCTTTCTGTCGGGACACTCCATCCGGTCCATTACATGGGCTTCAGATTTTTATTGAGCCTGTCCACCATCCAAGCAATTCGTTTTTCCCGTCCGGCATCTGTTTTTGCATCCAGATATGCCCGTGTATAGGTTTTCTTTACAGAGGGAGACATGGCTTGAAAATTTGTATAGGCCGGTTCATACCCCTCCAGCAGTACAGAAAGACCTGCAATCTGTTCCTCTGAAATGGTTGCCAGAGGGTTGGAAGCATTCCACTGGCCGTTTTTCTTGGCCTCTTCTATCTTCTCCCTCCCAAAATCAGTCATAAGACCCCGTTCCTCAAGTTTTTCCACCAAAGCCTTATTCTTTTCCGACCACTTGCTGTTCTTCCTGCGCTGTGAAAAATACTTCTTATAAGTCTTATCATCAATCTTTTCCATCTGGCCGTCAATCCAGCCAAAGCAGAGCGCTTCCTCAAGGGCTTCTCCTGCCTTTATTGTTTTTGGCCCGCCGGCCTTCCCAAACAAAAGCCAAATACCGTCATTTGATAAACAATGCTCCCGGAGCCATTCGTGAAATTCTTCTCTGTCGGCAAATTTCATTATTTCGTTTATGATAGATCCCTCCTGACCGCCGGCCATGCAAGCCAAGCGCAAATTCTTATGTTGTCTGTGGTCTTACTTCCCGGCAAGGCCGTCTGATACGCTGCTTCCCGGCAAACCGGGATTGTTATTTCCGGTTCGGTCTTCTTTTGATCGCCAACAATTTCATGTAATCATCAAACTCAGCCCTATTGGTCGGTTCAAACATAACCCATTTCCCGTCACGATAGGTTTTTGCCTCATCATATTGCCTGCAAACAGGATCCGAAAGGGTGCCTCTGATCGCTTCAAATTTTGTTCTTTCATCTTTTCCGAAAATAATCATAAATCCAAAGCAGTTCCTTTTTGCGTAGAAAGCACATAGTGTTTTGCCGCCTCTGCGATATTTATACTCGTAAACCCAATTCTTACCGCCGCTATTCCATATCCGTTCCATATCATATTTTTCATCAATGGCCGCGGACAGCGCTTGCCAGACCTCAAATAAGGATTGTCCGAGCAATTCCGTCATCGTTGAATGAGATGGTATATTCTCAAGCATCGTATCCCTCCATAAATCCAGATTTTCCAGTATCACAAACCGGAATCTTTATCAATATTTCCGTTATTCAACAACACTGATCTTATAAACATTGGCAATTTGTGCAGGATATGATTCCGCAATCGAACCGTCATATTCAATTTCCAGAACATCTCCGACTTCCGGCTCCGGTGAGGGTTTCATATTTGCCATAGGAACGGTAATCCGGTCTGCGCTGTTCAATTCTGCGCTCCCGTCCACAGGCTCCACAAGATAAGAATCCCCATGGATTTCTAAAATAGTCCCCTGGAAGGTGGTTTTTTCATCCACTCCTGCTTCCGGTTCTTCACCGCCGCCGGAGGTTCCGCAAGCCGTGACTGCCAATAGCACGCACATTGTTAAAATCAAGAGCAGTTGTTTTTTCATAGCGTATAACCTCCTGTGTGTATCTGTAGGTTTACTTCTGAAGTATCCTCCGATTTCAGCTTTCCAATTCCCCGACTGATCGCCTCTGTTCGGTTCACTCCGGTTTTTGCACAGTATTCCTCCAGAATCTTTTTGTCAGTGTCACTAATACGTATCGTCAGGCTGTGCGGCCTGGGATTGTCTGTCGGCCTCCCCATTTTCTTTTTACTTTCCGTTAGAACCGCCTCCATCTTGCCACTCTATTTTTACGGATCGAGCGGTGGCAAGACAAAAGTAAAGCAGTATTTTTATGTTCACCTGAATCCAATTGAGTAGGAGGGAATTTAACTACCTCTTAATTAATCGTTTCATTTTGGGAAGTATGAAACTCCCTAACAAATATAAATTACACAGATATACAAAT
>CAJUSQ010000084.1:5820-13252 GCA_910588885.1 uncultured Lachnospiraceae bacterium | reverse complement strand
CCGACTGCTGCAACTAGGCAGCGATTGCTAAATTATCTTCAGCGTTTATATTTAGGTTTGCATTTTACCACAACCGGAGCAAAACTCCCATTGCGGACGCATAGCTACGGATAGCTTCTCCAACTTCCAGTTCCCTGTCGAAACCAGTACAACCCCTGGCTGATATCCGCCAGGCCCGCTGATCTGTTACTGACTGCGAACCTGACAGATCTTGTTCTTATTATATCGCTTCTTCTAAAAATGTCAACCTTTTTCTCCTGCAAATTTATCAGGTAAATTTATTAGGTTAAAAATTTGCAGAAAATTTATCAAATATATTTATCAATAAAAATCTAAAAATATATCCAAAAATTTTAATAGCATATTTTTATAATATCTTTTCCGGACAAACTTCTGCGCTAAAGCTCTTACAATGCCTGAATCCGGGCCAGGGCTGCCCTGGTGTTCTCATAGCTTCCAAAAGCAGTCAGACGGAAATAACCCTCTCCGCTGGGGCCGAAGCCGGCTCCCGGTGTCCCTACCACATTGGCTTTTTCCAGAAGAAAATCAAAAAATTCCCAGCTGGTCATTTTTCCAGGAGTCTTCAGCCAGATGTAAGGGGCGTCCACGCCGCCGAATACCGTATATCCGGCCTCCTTCAATCCCTCATAAATCACCTTTGCATTCCGCATATAGTAAGCAACCTGCTCCTTCAGCTGGGCTTTTCCGGCCGGGGAATATACGGCTTCTCCCGCCCGCTGGATGATGTAGGGCGCTCCGTTGTATTTGGTCCCGTGACGTCTTGCCCACATATGATGGAGCGAAATATTATCAAACATCAGTTCTTTTGGAACTACGGCGTATCCCAAGCGCACTCCGGTAAAACCGGCATTTTTGGAAAAGCTTTTTAATTCAATCGCACAGGTTCGTGCCCCGTCACATTCATAAATCGAATGGGCCACATCTTCCCTGGAAATATAGGCTTCATACGCACCGTCATAAATAATCAGGGCGCCGTTTCGATTGGCATAATCCACCCATTCCTGGAGCTTCGCTTTCGGGATCGTGGTTCCGGTAGGATTGTTGGGCAGGCACAGGTAAATGACATCCGGCGTTTCCCCGGGAAATTCCGGTACAAAATCATTCTCCATCACACAGGGCATATAGATCAAATTGCTCCACATTCCGGTCTTTTCATCATAGGTTCCGGCTCTTCCGGCCATAACATTGGAATCCACATAAACCGGATATACCGGATCACAGACCGCAATCCGGCTGTCCTTTGCAAAAAGCTCCTGAATGTTGGCAGAATCGCTTTTTGCCCCGTCGGAAACAAATATTTCATCTGCGGAAATATCACAGCCCCGGGCCTTATAATCATGCTCCACAATGGCGTTTCGCAGAAATTCGTAGCCCAGGTCCGGAGCATACCCGTGAAAGGTTTCTGCCTGGCCCATCTCGTCCACCGCCTGATGCATAGCCTCAATGATCGCTCCTGCAATGGGCTGTGTCACGTCTCCGATTCCCAGACGAATGATTTCTTTGTCCGGATTCTCCTTGGCATAAGCTCCCACCTTTTTTCCAATGGTGCTGAATAAGTAGCTGCCCGGCAGCTTTTTGTAGTTGTCGTTTACTTTTAGCATAATTTCCTCCTTGCTTCCCCTGCAGTCTTTCCTACTTGAATCACCCTGAATCCCCTTTCCCATAGTATGCTCCGATCATTCGTCCGTGTTCCATATCTCACTTCTTATAATAAGTACCGCAAATTCCATCCCGCATACATGGCCGCAATTCTCTACACAACTTCATTCTGCGATTACCGCTTTGTCCTAACCGCCCTTAATACTTCACGGTATGCCATGCTGCCGCCAAACAAATCCAGTGCACTTCCAATCGTAACATTTAATCGATCCTTCCCCAGATCTTTCAGCTCTTCCAAATCCTCAAAGCTTCCTACGCCCCCGGCATAAGTAATCGGAATCCGGCCCCATTCTGCCAATTGTTTCACCAAATCCCGTTCGATGCCGTTGGCCTTTCCTTCCACATCCACTGCATGTACCAAAAATTCCGCTGCGAATTCCGAAAGATGCTGCAGCAGTTTTTCTTCTACCCGCTCCTCCGTAAATTTCTGCCAACGGTCCGTTACCACATAATAAGCGTCTCCACGCTTCCGGCAGCTGAGATCCAAAACCAGATGCTCTCTGCTCACGGTCCCTGCCATTCGGGCAAGCCGTTCATAGTCCACCCGTCCCTCCCGGAACACATAGGAGGTTACAATCACATGGCTGGCACCCGCTTCCAGGAACTGTTCCGCATTTTCGGGCGTAATTCCTCCTCCTGCCTGCAGGCCCCCCGGATAAGCCGAAAGTGCAGAAAGCGCCTGATCCCTGGTAGCCTCATAGAAAGGGGAGGTTTCGGGGTTCAGCAAAATAACATGGCCTCCCCGCAGACAGTCCTTTTTATAAAACTCTGCATAGGCCGCCGCATCCCAGGCCGCTACAAAATTCTCCCTGGCCTGATCCCCTTCATCCTGCAGGCTGCTGCCTACAATCTGCTTCACCTTTCCGTTATGTATGTCAATACACGGCCTGAATTCCATTCCGGCTCCTTTCCTCCTTGGATCGCTGCTTTGACAAGCCGGGCCGCCGCCCCTGCGATCATGTGAGATTTTTACCAGCAAAACAACCGTTACCTTTTCTATCATAATAGAATTTTCCGTAAAAAACAACTGCCAAAACATTTTCTGCAAAAATTTTCTGCAGGCTCCCGGTTTCCGAAAACAGCCATCCCGCCGGTTCCGGCAAAGGTACCGACAGGCAATCGGATTTCCCTGTTCATCCTACTCATGACAAATCCCGCAGACTGATTGTAAAATTTTCATTGACATGCCCGTCCCTTTTTGTTAAAATTGAAAGACTATAATATATGTCAAAAACGAAAGAGAGGATTCGAAAATGGGTACAATTATCGGTGAAGGAATCACATTTGACGACGTGCTGCTGGTTCCGGCTTATTCGGAAATCACTCCGAATATGGTAGATCTTTCCACAGACCTTACGAAAAAGGTACGTCTCAACATTCCAATGATGAGTGCAAGTATGGATACCGTTACGGAACACCGGATGGCCATCGCCATGGCCAGACAGGGCGGCATCGGCATTATCCATAAGAATATGTCTATTGAGGCACAGGCAGATGAAGTTGATAAGGTGAAGCGTTCTGAAAACGGCGTCATCACCGATCCCTTTTCTCTTTCACCGGAACATACCTTGCAGGATGCTGACGAGCTGATGGGTAAATTCCGGATTTCCGGAGTTCCGATTACTGAAAACGGCAGGCTGGTGGGTATTATCACAAACCGTGACCTGAAGTTTGAAGAGGATTTTTCCAGAAAAATCAAAGAATGCATGACTTCGGAGGGACTGATCACCGCCCGGGAAGGCATCACTTTAGCAGAAGCCAAGCAGATCCTGGCAAAAGCCCGTAAGGAGAAGCTTCCGATTGTAGATGACAATTTCAATCTGAAAGGCTTAATTACCATTAAAGATATCGAGAAGCAGATCAAATACCCGCTGTCCGCCAAAGACGAACAGGGCCGTCTGCTGTGCGGCGCCGGTGTGGGCATTACCGGGAACATGATGGAACGCGTAGATGCTTTGGTAAAAGCCCATGTGGACGTAATCGTAGTGGACTCCGCCCACGGCCATTCCGCCAATATCCTGAAAGCCGTCCGGGAAATCAAGTCCGCATATCCGGATCTTCAGGTCGTTGCCGGTAATATTGCAACCGGTGCTGCTGCCAAGGCATTGATTGAAGCCGGCGCAGACGCAATCAAGGTTGGAATCGGCCCTGGTTCCATCTGTACCACCCGTGTGGTAGCCGGAATCGGCGTTCCCCAGATTTCTGCCATTATGGACTGCTATGAAGTGGCCCGTGACTTTGGCATTCCCGTGATTGCAGACGGCGGTATCAAGTATTCCGGCGATATGACAAAGGCCATTGCCGCAGGCGCCAACGTATGTATGATGGGCAGTATTTTTGCAGGCTGCGATGAAAGCCCGGGAACCTTTGAACTGTACCAGGGACGGAAATACAAGGTATACCGGGGCATGGGCTCTCTGGCTGCGATGGAAAACGGCAGTAAAGACCGCTATTTCCAGCAGGATGCCAAGAAGCTGGTACCGGAAGGCGTAGAAGGACGTGTGGCCTACAAGGGAACTGTGGAAGATACCGTATTCCAGTTAATCGGCGGTCTTCGTTCCGGCATGGGTTACTGCGGCACCCGCACCATTGAGGATCTGAAGCGGGAGGGCCAGTTTGTGAAGATCTCCGCTGCGTCCTTAAAGGAAAGCCATCCCCACGACATTCATATCACCAAGGAAGCGCCCAATTACAGCATGGACGAGTAATTGCTTATTCAGTAATCCGGGACAGAGGCTTTCGGGCAGAACTTTTCCATATTATTCAAGACAGGCAGTATGTAGCGGATACATACTGCCTGTTTTTTAAAAGTTCTACCAGTTAGAACATTTGTTCTTCCCGTTCCGTTAGTCGCCGGCCCCGGTAGCGCCTGTCCCGGCTCCGGTTCCCATTCCTCCGGTTCCCGTTCCGTTTCCATTTCCGGCTCCTGTCCCGGTTCCCGTTCCGTTTCCGGTCACATCATCTACACCTTTTTCCACATCTTCTCCGATATCTTCTACACCATCCACAATATCGTCGCCTATATCGTCCAGAACGCCGTCACCATCGGTTCCGTCCCCCGGCGTCGTATCCCTGACGTCTGTTCCGTCCGTATTGTCCTTGGTCCCGTTATTGGTTCCGTTGGTCGTCCCATTGGTTGTTCCATTGTTATTTGTCCCGTTATTCGTCCCTTTGTTATTGGTCCCATTGGTCGTCCCGTTGGTTGTTCCGTTGCCGTTGGTTCCGTTTTTATCATTATCCCGGTTCCCGCAGGCGGTCAAACAGCCCAGTGCCAGTACCAAAGTCAGGCCCAGCATAAGCTTCTTCCACTGTTTCATAATAAAATCTCCTTTCAGATAATCTGCACTATTATATTTACCGAAAAAAGATCCTTTATTCACATTTGCTCTATTTTTTCATTTTGGGATTGAACACCAGGCTGGCCAAATAACCGAACACCAGTGCGGCACAAATCCCCACTGCACTGGCCGTAAAACCGCCCATAAAAATACCGATAAACCCGTCGCTGTCAATCGCTTTCTGCATCCCTTTCCAAAGGACATTTCCAAAGCCCAGCAACGGCACGGATGCGCCTGCCCCGGCATATTTCATAAAAGGCTCATAGACCTGAACCGCGCCCAGCACTGCCCCGGTACACACCAGAAGCACCATGATCCTTCCCGGCATCAATTTTGTTTTTTCCATTAAAATCTGCACCAAAGCGCAGATCAGGCCGCCTACCCAGAATGCATTGATATAATCCATATGATCTCCTTTCTCTGCCTGAAATCCATACTTTTTCTCACGAACCTGCTTTTAAGCATGCTCAATCACAACCCCATGGGCAATACCCGGCACCGATTTCCCTTCATGGAAGCTGACCGTAGACAGCAGCGCACCGGTAGGCACAAACAAAATCCGCTGATATTCCCCCTTTTCCAGCTTTGGCAGGAGGTAGGCGCTTAAGGTGACCGCCGAACAGCCGCAGCCGCTTCCGCCGGAATGGGTATCCTGGGTTTCCCGGTCAAAAATTTCAATTCCGCAGTCCATATGCTGCCCACTGATATCAAATCCTTTTTCCCGAAGGAGACGAATCAGGATTTCCTGGCCCACATAGCCCAGATCTCCGGTAATGATTTTGTCGTAATCCTGCGGGCTGCGTCCAAAATCTACCAGATTCCGGTAAATCGTATCACAGGCAGCCGGAGCCATGGCCGCTCCCATGTTCATGGAATCCTTAATGCCGTAATCCACTACTTTTCCTGTGGTAATCCCGGTGATCCTGGCCTTCGTTTTGCGCTTTCCCACCACAAAGGCCCCGCTTCCGGTAACGGTCCAGGTTGCAGACAACGGACGCTGGTTCGCGTATTCTAACGGAAACCGAAACTGTTTTTCCGCACTGGCAAAATGGCTGGAGGTGACGGCCAATACCTGTTCCCCAAATCCCGCCGCCACGGCCATTGCTGCCAGAGAAAGGGACTCTCCGGCCGTAGAACAGGCGCCGTAGAGTCCAAACAGGGGAATATTCAGCTCCATCAGCCCGAAGGTGGTGGCAATGGACTGCCCCAGCAGATCTCCGGCAAACAAATACCGGATATCTTCTTTTGCAAGCTTTGCTTTGCCCATCGCCAGGGCAGCCGCTTCCTTCTGTAAGGTGCTCTCCGCCTCTTCCCAGGTATTTTCCCCGAACAGGTCATCGGCTCCTACTACGTCAAACAGCTTCCCCAAAGGCCCTTCTCCTTCTTTCGTCCCTACGATGCTGGCAGAGCTTATGATATAAGGAGCTTCATCAAATTGTATACTCTGTGTTCCTTTTTGCGACATCTATTTTTTCCTTTCCGGTTTTTCTTTGGAAATAGCTTTTACCGAAATGGATTTTTTTATGCAAAATCAAAATTACCGGGGGAAATGATTTTATCTTTATTACCCGTAATGGGAAAACGGTCGCTAAAGTTGTAACGCTACTTCTATTGATCATATCACAAGTCTTAACATGATTTTCCTCCAATCCAGTGAATAGGTAAAATAAACAGCAGGGCTTTCATGCCCTGCCGTTTTTTCTTTCTATCTCTTTCGTACTGTTACTCTTTCGTACTTGATACTCTAATTACCGAAACCTTTTACAATGCCGGAACCGGCGGACGTTGAGGATCAATAATGGCCGCAGCATCAAAGAGATCCGATACGTTGTCCTGCTGGCCGATGGCGTTGTTATAAATTCGGTAGCCGTCCAGGTTCCTTCTGCCCTGGCGCAGATAGTCCGTTCCAAACCAGGTCATATATTCGCTGCTTGCATCGACATTACAGAAAATATTATAACCCTGGGAACGGAAGAACTGGTATTTGGCATCGGATTCGTCATAAGGCCCCCAATCCCCCAAATCCTGGCCGTGGGCGAAGATAATGGTATCCGTAGGCCCTACCAGCGGTTCTACATTCTCCCGCCATTTCCGGGTATCCTCCATCAGGGTTTCCAAATCTTTGTCCCCTACCCGAAGGTGCCCCCAGGTGTGGCTTGCAAACTCCCAGCCGTCTTCTTTCATGGCATCCGCTACTTTCTTCGCTTCCACCCGTTCCTGCTCCAGATTAAAATCCGGATGGTTTTCCAGCCATTTCCGCTTATCCGAGCTTAAATCCGGATTGTTGATATCGTTGTAGCTCTCATCGGTCCGGTAACCGAGAATCCCGTTATAACCCGTCAGGGCAATGATGCCCTTTGCTCCCCGGTAGGAAGCGTCCGGGTGCTCCAAAAGGAACTGATCCAGAATCGGTA
>CAJUSQ010000084.1:0-5810 GCA_910588885.1 uncultured Lachnospiraceae bacterium | reverse complement strand
CGCTGGGAGGACGAGATGATCAAGATGAAGATGGGAGGCATCAGCGTGGTTGCCTAGGCTCCCACCACCGTGGTTCCGTCGGCCTGTATGTATTCGCAGGTTGGCTTCCCGTTTTCATCTAAAATCATCTTCGCCGCATAGCCGTAGTTGTCATAGCTGTGATAATAGCTCAAATCATCCAGGGACAGCACGAAGGCTTTCTTTCCCGGCGGCAGCAGGATCGTGGCCGGCTGCAGGACGGTATTTCCATTTTCATCGGTAGTGGTTTCCACCAGGTCATGAATACTGACTAAAACATAGCCCCTGTCATACATCTCCTGGGTGATCTTCTGGAACTCACTGACGGTGGTCATCCATTGGTTATTTCCCACGGCCTGATGGTTGGTTTCCTGATCGGCAAAGGCCCGCACCGGGTCCACCACCAGGGTATGATAAAAAATATGCGTCACTTCGTCCATATTTACGGGAACACAGGAAGCCTTGATTTCCTCATAGCTTTTCGCCTTCTGCTGCAGCTCTGAATCCGTTTCATAATCCGGCATGGCCGAAAGCAATGCAATGGCTCCGTCATAATCATAAGAGGCGGCCAGGCGGTCGGCCTTTTCCAGATTCTGCTGCCGTTCCTGGGCCTTCGCTTTCTCCTGCTCCTCCCGGGCCTTCTCCTCATCCTTTGGGCCATCCTGGCCCTCCGGTTCCTTCTGCCCTTCCGGCTTCGCAGATGCGGAAACCGCTTCCGAATCCCCTTTCCCGCTTATATCCCTTTTCTCCAGAAATTTTTTCATCCCTGTCCCGGCTCCCACCAGAACCAGGCAAATGCAGACTGCAATCACAGCCCATTTCATTGTAAAAGTCTTCTTTTGTCTATTCATTGCACATTCGCTCCGTTTTTCTTTCTCTCCTTATCATAATATGTCCTATCAAAATAATCAATTCCCTTTGCGTAATTAATTTCTTAATAATATTTAAAAATTTTGGGTATCCCTGGTTCCGGAGCCATTTTTACGGCTGTTTTTTATGTGTTATTCTATTATTAAAATAATATAAAAATGCCATTACCTCATGTGCCAGCAACGGAAATGCCGCCAAAACTGCCAGGTGAAGCCATTCTGCCGGGCTAAGCCGGACGGTTCCGAAGGCGTTTACCAAAAAAGGATGGCCGGTTACAATCAACTGAAGGAAAAATCCAAAGGCACAGGCCCCAATCATCAGCTTATTTTCCCGATGGTTCATCCGGAATACCGACCGGCGAAGATCCCGCATCCCCACGGCGTGGAACAGCTGTGACATCCCAAGCACCGTAAAGGCATAGGTCTGGGAGCGTAGCAAAATTTCCTTTTGAGACAACAGCCTGGAGATGTGCTCCAACGTAATCTCTATGCCGCTGCTTTCCAATATTCCAAAAGGCACCGTCAAAAAGGCCGTCAGACTGATGGCTGCGATCAGGATTCCGTAAAAGCAGGTACAGGCCAATCCTCCTCCCGCAAACAAACTCTCTTTGGCTTTTCGGGGCGGCTGGCTCATCAGGCTGTCCCCGTTGTTTTTATCCACTCCAAGCGCAAGGGCCGGAAGGGAATCGGTAATCAAGTTGATCCAGAGGATATGGCTGGATTTCAAAGGGGAAGCCAGACCCATCAGTACTGCCGTAAACATTGTCATAATCTCCCCCAAATTAGAAGAAAGCAGGAAAATTACGGATTTTTTAATATTTTCATAGACGCCCCTTCCCTCTTCTATGGCTTTTTCGATGGTGGCAAAATTGTCGTCGGCCAAAATGATATCGGAAGCCTGTTTCGCCACATCCGTGCCGTTTTTACCCATGGCAATCCCCACATCCGCCACTTTCAGGGAAGGGGCGTCGTTTACCCCGTCCCCGGTCATGGCCACAATCTTTCCGGAAGCCTGGAACCCTTTTACAATCCGCACCTTATGCTCCGGCGATACTCTTGCAAAAACCCGTACCTGGGAAAGCCGTTTTGACAGCTCTTCTTCGGTCAGCCGGGACAGCTCTTCCCCGGTCATGCACTGGTTTGGATTGGATACAATCCCCAGCTGCCTTGCAATGGCAAATCCCGTATCCACATGATCCCCGGTTATCATTACGGTATCCACTCCTGCCTGCCGAAAAGTCGCAACCGCTTCGGCAGCCTCCGGCCGGGCCGGGTCCCGCATCCCCACCATCCCTACAAAGGTCAAATCCTGCTCCACCGGGCCATTGCCGCCCTCCCGCTTTGCCAGCGCCAGGGTTCGGAGGGCCTGGGAAGACAGTTCTGCCAAAGCCTTCCGAATCTCTTCCCGATGCAGGGCAGTAATCAGAACCGGTGTTCCGTTTTGCAGGATCTTAGTGCATTTTTTCACGATTTCATCCGGCGCCCCTTTGGTGTAGGTGACGCTGCCGAAGCTGCCTTTGTGATACGTGGACATCATTTTCCGTTTGGAATCAAAAGCCAGCTCTTTCACCCGGGGCTGCTGCACCTCCAGACGGGGCCGGGAAAGGCCGAACCCTTCTGCCAAATCCAGCAGCGCCAATTCCGTGGGATCCCCGATCCGGCTGTCATAGGACAGTACCCCGTCATTGCACAGGGTCATCCCATACAGCAGCTCCTTGTGGCGTTCCAGCCCGATCTGCTCCCTTCCGTAGATCTGCCCGTCCAGATAGCAGCAGGTAACCGTCATCTTATTTTGGGTTAAGGTTCCGGTCTTATCGGAGCACACCACGCTGACCGCACCCAGAGTTTCTACGGAAGGGAGCCTGCGGATAATCGTATTCACCTTCACCATGCGGGTTACGCTTAACGCAAGACAGATGGTAACAACGGCCGGAAGCCCCTCCGGCACGGCTGCTACCGCCAAGGAAATAGCGGTAATCAGCATTTCAAAAATATTCCGCTTCTGAACCACCGCAATCACAAACAGCAGGACGCAAAGCCCTAAGGACAGCAGGCTTAACAGCTTCCCCAGTTCCCCCAGCCTCCGCTGCAGGGGAGTCAGCTCCATTCTGCTTTCGTTTATCATAGAAGCGATTTTTCCGATCTCCGTCTGCATCCCTACAGCCGTTACCATGCCCCGTCCGCGGCCGTAGGTTACGATGGTAGACATGTAGGCCATATTCTTCCGATCCCCCAAAGGCAGTTCCCGCTGCCCTGCAGCTCCGTTTCCGGGGAGAAAGGAAGCGTCTTTTTCCTGGGCCAGAGGTTCTCCCGTCAAAGCAGATTCTTCTATCTTCAGGCTCCTGGTTTCCAAAAGCCGCAGATCCGCCGGAACCTGTCCTCCGGCTTCCAGGCATACCACATCTCCGATCACCAGTTCGGATGCCGGAATCTCTGTCTCCTGCCCGTTCCGGATCACGTACGCTTTGGGGCTTGTCAGCTTTTTCAGGGAATCCAGGGCTTTTTCCGCCTTTCCTTCCTGGATCAGCCCCACCACCGCATTCAGAAAAACCACCACCAGAATAATCACCGCATCGCTGACCTCATGGAGAAGCAGGGAAATCGCGGCGGCAGCCAGCAAAACATAGATCAGGGGATCATTCAGCTGTTCCAAAAAGCCTTCCACCAGGGTTTTCTTCCGGGGTTCCTTCAGCTGGTTTGTCCCGTTTTGAGCCAGCCGTTTCCGCGCCTCCGTTTCGGTCAGTCCCGTCGTTTCATTGCTGTCCAGTATCACTACGGTATCACGGATGCTTTTATATTCAAACATATCTTCCACTCCTTTGGCTTTGTCCTAAAACAAGCTTATGCCGCAGGAGAGAGGGATATTACTTCTCTTCGTATTTTTTCTTCTGGGTAAACCCTCTGCCGGAAACTTCGCTGACATGGCTTACCACCAAAAATGCCTGCTCGTCAATCTCATGTACCAGCCGCTCTACCTTCGCCAGTTCCCGGCTGGAAATCACGGTGTAGACCACGTCGCATTCCCGTCCCATATATCCGGTTTCCCCGTGGAGCAGCGTCACACCCCGGTCAATATCCCGTAAAACGGCCTCCCGGATTTCCTGAGTCTTGACACTGACGATCTGAAGCTGAATTTTCTGCCGGCCCAGAACCAATATTTTTTCAATCACTATGGTATAAATAAATACCAGGCAGATGCCGTACAAAAGCCGTTCCCGGTCCCGGAAAGACAACTGTACCAGGAGTATCAGACAGTCAAATACATACATGCTCACCGAAACCGGAATCCGCAGCGTCTTGTACAGCACCAGCGGTGGAATATCCATCCCTCCGGTGGAAGCGCCCGCCTTTACTACAATTCCGATGGCTGCTCCGATTAAAAGCCCCGCAAACACCGTATTCAGAAAAATATCCTCCGTGAAAGGCGCCGTCCCTAAAAAACGCTCCAATACACCCAGGATCACCGGATAATAAAAGGTGCTGATCGCTGTGGTCAACGCAAATTTCTTCCCGAGTACCAGGGCGCCCACGGCAAACATACAAAGGTTAAACAGCATTACAAACCCGGATACGGGGATTTTGAAAAAATGCTCCATCGTCAGGGCGATTCCCGTCGTCCCTCCGGTAATCAGATTGTTTGGCATAATAAATAATACCACTGCCAGGGCATAAATGGTATTTCCGATCAAAATCGTTACCAAATCAATTATTTTACGGTTCATAGTTTTCTTCCTTCCCGCAGTTTCCTTGTGCCTTAGCACAAGGAAACCGCCTGTTTTTTCTGTTTTTTTGTACGTTCCTATGGTTTTCATTGAGCTTCCTTCCATGCTATAATACAGGAAATCGTACGGAATATCCCTGCCACAGGCAGGCCCCGTTTCACAAACCCAAATCGCTTTCAAGGAGGTTAGTTATGACGAACAAAGAACTGATTTTAAAATTCTATGATGAGGTTTTCAACAGCTGGGACCTTTCCCATCTGGACGACTATATGCTGGACAGTTACAAGCAGCATAACCCCGACGTACCGGACGGCAAAGACGGCTTTCGCATCTTTGCAGAAAAATTCCTGGCTATGAAGCCCCATATGAACATTGTAAAAATCGTCTGTGAGGATGACATCGTGGTGGTTTTCTTCCAGTGCACCCTGGCCAATGGAATGCAGAACAAGGTGTTCGACATGTACCGGATCGAAAACGGCAAGCTGGCGGAACACTGGGATTGTGTACAGCATGATATCGGCGCAATTCAATCGTTAAACGGAAACGGGCTGTTTTAAACAGCCCGTTTCTCATATACACTACGGACGCAGCCCAAGACCGCCTTCCAGTGTAATGGTTTCTCCGGTCATGAATTTGAAATCCGGGGAAGCCAGCTGCACGCAGACACGGCCGATTTCCAATTCCGAATCTCCCAGATGTCCCATGGGCGGAACATGGACGTTTTTCTCATACGCTTCCGGATAAGCCTGCTGAAACTGCTCCAGCTGAGCGGTCCAGGCCAGCGGGCAGACTACATTCACATTGATTCCGTCCTTTCCCCATTCAGTCGCCGCCACTCTGGTAAGTCCGCGGATCCCTTCTTTGGCTGCCGCATAGGCACACTGCCCATAATTTCCGAACAGCCCGGCGCCGGATGCAAAATTAATCACGGAACCCTTGCTCTTAGCCAGATAGGGATAGCACGCCTGCATATAATAGAAGGCAGCATACAGCCCGGAATACAAAGCCAGGTCAAACTGTTCCGTGGTATGGTCTGCCAGCGTCACACCGGAAGCGGATGCCTGGGCATTGTTGATCAACACGTCAATCCCGCCGAACGCCTCCACTGTCTGGTTTACGACATTCTCCACCACTGCTTTATTATCCGAACCGGCAGATACGTCCGCCTGGATGCACAGCACCTTCACACCATAAAGACGCT
>CAJUSQ010000083.1 GCA_910588885.1 uncultured Lachnospiraceae bacterium | reverse complement strand
CCCATAGACATAAGCACAGAAGCCACAACCATGTCAATGACAATAAAGGGAATATAAATCAGAAACCCGATAATAAAAGCGGCCCGAAGTTCGCTTAAAATAAAGCTCGGAATCAATACAGTAATCGGCACCTTATCCAGTTCTTCTTCCGCGTTGGATTGTGGAAAATCCACTCCCGCAATATCACAGAACAGCTTTAAATCATCCTCCTGCGTCTCACCGTACATAAAGGTACGAATCGGCTTGATCCCAATTTCAAAAGCCTGCTCCTGGGTAATCTCTCCTGCATCCAAGGGCTTGATTGCCTCTTCATTAATCTGCGAAAAAATCGGCTGCATGATAAACAGCGTCAGAAATAACGCAAGCCCGATTAAAACCTGATTCGGCGGAGCCGTCATTGTCCCCAGCGCATTACGCACAAAATGCAATACAATGATGATCCTCGTAAAAGAGGTCAGCATAACCAAAATAGCCGGCGCCAGGGAAAGAACCGTCAAGGCCAGCAGGATACGAATCGTTCCGGACAACTCACCGCTGTCATTACTGAATGAAAAATACACGCTGTTATGATCGGTTCCGGAATTCGTATTTCCGATTCCTTCCTGGCCTTCGGTATCATACTGACCCACCGTATTATCCTCAAGTCCCACCGACGGGAGTTCCGCCGCATGCACACGCTGTCCAAAGCTCATAAATAAAACTATGAGCACCAGCAAGACTCCTAATACAAAGGAAGTCCCACAATATATCTTTCTTGCCTTCTTCATGTCCTTGCCTACTTCCTTGGTAATTTGTTCTTTAGTTTCTGCAGTATTTCCTGAAAGTTCTCATTTACCACAGGAGACTGCCCATCCTTATCCGGCAGCCAGGCCAGCTCATCCTCCGTCATTTCACATAGCAGTGTGACCGAATCTTTACAGACTGCCACGACCAGGCATACCTGCCCGACCGAAAGAATCTGTATATATTTGTTATTGGTCAGCCGAAATGTTTCAATTACCCGGATATTCTTGTTGGCACTCATCCCATTCTGATATCTTGCGATCCAGCGGGTGCAGAAATACGTCAGTGCCAACACAAAAACAAAAATCAGTAACACTCCCATCAGCTGGAAAAAACTCTTCCAGCCGGAAGCATTGAACGCCGCTAAAACCATACTATCCTACTACTTTTTGAACGGCTTCCAATACCCTCTCTGCCTGGAACGGCTTTACAATAAAATCCTTTGCTCCGGACTGGATGGCTTCAATTACCATCGCCTGCTGTCCCATGGCCGAACACATGATTACACATGCATTGGGATCCGTAGCACGAATCTGCTTCAATGCCTGGATTCCATCCATCTCGGGCATGGTAATATCCATCAGTACCAGATCCGGCTTCGTCTCGTTGTACTTCTCAACTGCCTTCGCCCCGTTCTCGGCTTCCCCTGCGATCCCGTATCCATTCTTTGAGAGGATATCCTTGATCATCATTCTCATAAAAGCTGCGTCGTCACAAATTAATACATTCTTTGCCATTTTACATTCTCCTTATTGCTTTCCTCAATTTTTAATGATTTCTGTGATACGTATACCAAAGCTTTCTTCGATAACCACAACTTCGCCCTTGGCGACATACTTTCCATTCACCAAAACATCTATTGGCTCCCCAGTTATCTTATTTAATTCTATAATAGTTCCGGGTGAAAAATCAAGGATTTCCTGAATGGATTTACTTGTTCTTCCCAACTCCACCGTAACTTCAAGCGGAACATCCATAATTAAATCTATATTTTCTTTCTGGGTAATTGGATTTATATCTCCAACGAATGGCTGAAACTGCGCAGACTGTACGTTGACAGGCTGCTGCATATACATCTGGGACATATCCATCATCGGCTGGCCGCCCATCATCGGCATCTGTCCCATCATCGGCTGACCGCCCATGGGCATCTGTCCCATCATCGGCTGGCCGCCCATCATCTGTCCGCCCGCTGCTTGCTGCTGTGCCTGGGCTTGCTGTTGCTGCTGCGCCTGCTGACCGGAAGCGGCCTGCTGGCCGGAAGCAGCCTGTGACGGCGCGGCTGCGGCCTCATCGGCCCCTGCTTTCATATTATTCATAATCCCGTCACACATTTCTCTTGCAAAAGAGAAGGGATAGAGCTGCATAATCTCACTGTTTACCAAATCGCCGATTTCCATTTTGAAACAGACACGTACAAAACGTCCCCGCAGGAATTCGTCAATCTCGCCCTCATCCACCGTTTCTTTCAGGTCAATTAAATTCGCCTCCGGCGGACTAATATCAATCATCTTATTCAGCATGGAAGAGATGGAAGTCGCTGCGGAACCCATCATCTGGTTCATCGCTTCACTGATGGCACTAAGATGCAGTTCTCCTAACTCTCCGTCTATATTGGTCCCGTCTCCGCCCATCATCAGATCCGTAATGATCTTAACATCGCTATCCTTCAGTACCAGGACGTTGGAACCGCCCAATCCTACGGTATACGCAATCTGGATAAATACGCAGGGACGCTCATAAGCATCCACAATATCGTCCCAGCTTGCAACCGTCACTACCGGTGTGGAAATATCTACCTTACGGTTCACCAGGGAAGACAACGTAGTGGCAGCTGTCCCCATACTGATATTCCCGACTTCGCCAATGGCGTCTTTTTCGACATCGGATAATGTCTCGGACTCCATATCCACATCACCGCCCGGCTCATTCAGCAGGGCATTAATTTCTTCTTGTGATAATGCATCCATTGCCTTTCTACTCCTCTCTGATTACCGAAGTAATCCTTACTGCATATTTATCCCCGGATACGCCCGGAAGGGCCGTAAACTTACGGATGTTTCCGACAAAAATATTCAGCTCGTCGTCTACATCCCGATCCAGCCGGATAATATCGCCCATCTGCAGGTTGACAAAGTCATTTACCGAAATGGTACTTGTTCCTAATACTGCCTTAATCGGCATCGGCGCTTTGGAAATCAACGCCTCGATGGCCTCCATGTACTCTTCCTCATCCTTGTTCTGCATGGTAGAATACCAATACTTCGTATTCAGCTTATCCATAATATCTTCCAAGGTCAGATACGGAAGGCACACATTCATCATACCCTCTACATCTCCCATCTTCAGCTTGATGGTGACAATCGCAATCATCTCACCGGGGGAGATAATCTGCGCAAACTGGGAATTCGTCTCAATCCGCTCCAGCCTGGGATGAATATCCACCACATTCTTCCAGGGTTCCCGCAGCAGATTCGTACTGACGTTCATGATACGCTCAATAATCAAGAGCTCGATTTCCGAAAAATCCCTGCTCTTCTCCAGCGGAAGGCCCTCGCCTCCCAGCATCCGGTCTACAATGGCATAACCCAGATTGGAAGAAAGCTCCAGAATAATATTGCCGTTCAAGGGCTCCATATTCACAATACCCAGGATCACCGGATTCGAAAGAGAACCGGAAAATTCGGAATAAGTAAGAGCCTCGGAGCTTTTAACCTCTATCTGGATATTCTTTCTAAGATACACCGGCAGATTCGTAGATAAAAGTCTGCCGTAATGCTCAAAAATAATCTCCATAGTCCGAAGATGCTCTTTAGAGAACTTGGCAGGCCGGGCAAAATCGTAATTCTTAACCTGCTTTTCTCCGTTCTCTTTCATCTCATCCATATCCAACTCGCCGCTGCTTAAGGCTTTCAGCAAGTCGTCTATCTCATTTTGCGATAAAACCTCGCCCACTTCTATTCACCACCAATCACACTGCCGGATATTCGCACCTAGTTATAGGTAACGGTATAGGAAACACTGACAACAAAATCCGAATCGTACATCTGGCGCAGTGCTTTTAAGATCTCTTCCCGGATTGCTGTTTCCTCGTTGCGCATCTCGTCTACGGTATGGCCGCCGACAGTCGTGTATACACACTGCTGCATCAGGTTTTCCTTATCAGCCAGCTGCTCTGCCGTTCCATAAGTCTTATAGTCCTTATTGTTCTTATCAAAGCTTAAAGATACTTTCATTACTGCATAATGCTGTACGCCGTCTTCTCCCGGCTTTAAATTAATGGTCATGGACTCTCCGCCATTCAGGTTATGGCTTACCTGCTGGTCTAAGGGAACCGTGGATACCACATCCAGGCTTCCGCCCTCCAAATCCAAGTCAATGGCCGCGCACACCTTGCCGATCAGCTCATTGGCCTGCTTCGTCTGAGGCAGCACCGATATGGTAAGGACAGCCGTCAGAATTAAATTTGCTACCACCAGCGCCAAAATCAATACGCTCATTAAATTCTTTTTCATATTGTCTTTCCTTTCTTACCCTGCTTTTTTAGTAGGAATTAAACGTATTATAAATCTTAATCTCTACCCTTCGGTTCAATGCCCTGCCTTCTTCCGTTCCGTTATCCGCTACCGGAGAATATTCCCCATAGCTGGTAACCCCAATCCGGGATGCCTGCAAAACCGTATGCTCCAGAAAATAATCCCGCATGGCAAGGGCCCGATAAGCTGCTAATATATCGTTGCTGTCAAACTGGGTACCGTCAATCGGCACATTGTCCGTATGGCCTTCTATATCAATCTTATTCTCTGCGTAAACCTCTACTGCCCTGCCCAGCTTCTCTACAATAGACAGCGCATCTTCCCGGATCTCCGCCTTAGCAGAATCAAAGAGCAGTGCACCGTTTAAGGTAAGGCGTACGAACTGGGCATTCACATCAATATCTACCTTGTCACCAATTCCTGCCTGCTGGAGCATGGCTTCCAATTGCTCGCCCATCTCCTCCGACTCCTTCAGAGCGGCTTCTTCAAACTCTTCCTTAAAGTCCTTGTCGCTCTCCTTCTCTCCGTCAGGATTTTCACTTTCGATCTCGCTGATGCTGTTGGCTTCCTTATAATAAATATCCAAATTCTCCAGCTGGCTGATTCCGGCGGACACCATATCACCGTCTCCCACGGCCGAGCCGCCTGCTGGCAGGATACTGAAGGTATTCTGTAAGGATGTAATCACCAGATCAAACTTTTCCTGATCCACCGAAGACATGGAAAATAACAGCACAAAAAAGCACAGCAGAAGATTCATCAAGTCGCTGAACGTAGTCATCCACGCAGGCGAGCCTTTTGGTGGTTCTTCTTGTTTCTTCTTTGCCACTACGCTTCACCTCCGGCTCCTTCAGACATGTTGGCACGTGCTTTCGGCGATAAGAAGGATTTCAGCTTCTCTTCAATTACACGCGGGTTCTCACCGGCCTGAATGGACAAAAGCCCTTCCACTGTAACATCCCTAACCATCATTTCCGTATCATTATTTACTTTCAGCTTGGCAATGATCGGATTACAAAGCCAGTTCGCAATCAAGGAACCATACAAGGTGGTCAGCAATGCAACCGCCATAGCCGGTCCGATTGCGGACGGGTCATCCAGCTTCTTCAACATGTTTACCAAACCAATCAATGTACCAATCATACCCCAGGCAGGGCCTAACTCCGCCCATTTATCCCAAACGCCGATAACCTGTTTATGACGGGTCTCTATACAAGTTAAGTCTGTCTCCAGAATACCTCTTACCAGTTCCGGATCCGTACCGTCTACTACCAGCATAATACCTTTCTTCAGAAATTCATCCTCAATATTGCTGGCCGCTTCTTCCAAAGCAAGAAGCCCTTCCTTCCTGGCTGTATTCGACAGATCGATAATATTCCTGATCACTTCCTCCGGGTTACTCTTCTGCGCCTTGAATACCAGGGTAATTCCCTTCAGACCATTGATAAAATCCGCCATTGTATTCGAAGCCAGCACACCGGACATAGAACCGCCGATGGTAATCAAAACCGAGGGAAAATTCCAGAAATTCCCTAACGCCCCGAAACCATCGTCAACCACAATACCATATACCGTCATGACCAAACCAAGTAAAAAACCTACAAGTGTTGCTATATCCAAACTTCCCACCTACCTTTTTCATCCTTGAAACCTGAATGGCAAACCGATTCCTTCCTCTATGAATCCAAACAAAAGCCTGCCGCAAATTCTCTCTTATATAATATTACTAAATTTTTTATATCTTGTCTACTTTCTTTTACAATTATTTTTTTCCCATCTACCAAAGAAATGACAGTATCCGGTGTTTCTTCCACAAATTCGATTAATTCCGCATTGACAATCAGCTTTGTCCCATTGATTCGCGTCACTTCTATCATTGTTTTCCCTCCAATGCCCTCCCCGTCAAGCAGCATGATGTAAAAGCGTTATTTTCACTTCATGCTCAATCTCCGCAAAACCGCAATATGGGGAAGCTGCCTGCACAGCAGCCTCCCTATTCTAACTATTATCGTTTCAGGTTGATCAGCTCTTCTAACAGTGTGTCGGAAGTGGTAATAATTCTGGAATTGGCCTGGAACCCTCTCTGGGTGGTGATCATTTCCGTAAACTCCGTGGACAGGTCTACATTGGACATCTCCAGCACGCCGCTGGTCATCTTGCCGCCGTCCGCGCTGATATCCTGGCCGATTCCGTCAAAGTCACCGGAGTTCAGTGTAGTCTGATAGCAGTTCTCCCCTAATTTCTCCAAACCGGAGGGGTTCGGGAATACCGCAACTGCAATCTGGCCCAGCAAAGTGGTATTACCATTGTCATAAGAAGCCCAGATGGTCCCGTCGTTGGAAACGGACAGGCCGATCAGGTCACCCATCTTCTTACCCTTTCCGGTCATGCCGTCCAGGTCACCGGGGTCTAAGCCCATGGTAGAGCTTCCGCCGTTGTCATACCATTTTGTGGTGGTAAAGTCCATTGCAATATCGGAAAAGCTTCTAAGGGACAGGTTGTTGCCCAAAAGATCCGTTACATTCTCATTGAAATCAAGGGTAACCCGGTCCATACCGTTAATTGACATAAATAAACCGCTATCCGGATCAAACCGAAGCAGGTTTCCGGTGGTAACGGTACGGATCGTAATCATCGCATCACCGGTGGGCGCAACGTCAAATTCATAGTTCTTGGTGGGATCGCTAAGATCCAAATCATTATAAGCTTCCGCCTGGGGAATTTCAATATTGAAGGTATTGGTACCTCCTACCTGTGTTGCCCCCTGAACCAGTGTAAACGTCTGATCCAATTCAAAAGTCATCGTACCGTCTGTGGCCTTTGTGAATTGGAAATTTGCAATCTGGGCATTTCCAAGCCCCATAGCATTCTGCCAATCAGCTGCCGTTGTAAGTTCCTGACCGTTTTTGTAATATTTACCTTCTGCACCGTTCTGCCCCGCTACATAAATCACACCGTACAGCTCTTCCATCTTATCCGAAGAAAGGCTTGTGGTCGCATGGGACAGTACCTGGCCGCCGGTTGCACTGGTAAATTTATAGCTGTCATCTGCAAAACCAGGAACCTTCTTGGTATCAAAATCGGTACAAAGCTCTCCGCTGGGGAAGGTCAGTTCCTTCCGATAGGTTCCGGCAGCGCCTCCGACTCCGGGCGTATAAGTAACTCCGGTTTTCAAATAGCCACGTACCTGCTCTACCTGTGTTTTCTGATCTCCGAAGCTTACAATATCCGACAGCTGTGTCACATTATAAACATCTACGATAGAAGTTCCGTTGGAATCCTGGATATCCACCAATTCCACGTTGTACTCACCCTTGGTATCCGTGGCTTTCACTGCAAATTTTGCAGTATATTCATAGCCCAGTGCATCGTAGAAGTTCAGGCTCATGGCATAACCTGCATCGGAATTCACCGCTGTGGAGTTCCGGTCCAGAACACCACCGCAGACTGCGTTGGTCGTCGCTTCCGGCGGGGAAGTCAGGTTTGCTTCCGTCATAATCCGAAGAGGGGATACCGTATCCTGACGGATATCTCCGGTATTGGGATCTACCTGCCAGCCCATTACATTGTAACCGGTGGACTTCATTGCCAGGTTTCCGGCCCCGTCAACATAGAAGGAACCGGCCTTTGTAAACAGGTTCTGGGAACCGTTGTTTACAACAAAAAAGCTGTCTCCGGTAATCGCCAGGTCAAAGCCGTCTCCGGTAGTCTGGGTAGAACCGGGAGTTGCAATATTTACACTCGTAGATGCAGTCGTAACACCAAGACCGATCTGCTTGGCATTGACACCGCCTCGTCCGTTGGCCGTAGGCCCGGACGCTCCGCTGACGTTCTGATACATCAATTCACTGAACGCTGTGGAAGAAGATTTGAATGCCACGGTATTTACGTTTGCGATATTATTACCAATAACATCCATTTTTGTCTGGTGGGTCTTCAAACCGGCCACACCAGCATACATTGCTCTCATCATAGTTTTGTTGACCTCCTATTATTCCCGCTGTCTGAACCCCTTCTGTCAGTCCGGGGCTTATGCCTCCTTAAGGTCCGGCTAAATTATGACAGCGCCATCAATATTTGTATAAATGCTTTCCTGGGATTCCCCTTGTTCCATGGCCGTCACTACTGTTTTATTCGGGATATTCACAATAAATGCCAGGGAATCCATTAAAACCAGGGAATCTTTGATTCCTTTCGCTTCTGCTTTCTGGGTTCCTGTTTCCAGACGATCCTTCTGCTCCTGGGACAAACTGATGTTCCTCTCTTCCAGACGCATGGACGCATGTTTGGAAAACTTCAGTTCCGAAGTGTCGAATCTTGCCTTTTTCTGGGATAAAATCTCCCGGAAGGAGGGTTCTGCCTGCTCCGTAGCCCTAATGGGCTTCTTCGGCTTCAGGTACTGATTTGTAACCTGCTCTATGGAAGCGAATTGGTTTCCAATCTGATTCATTTTCTCACCACCAATATTCTATGCTTCGCCGCTATGATCTGTTTTCCGGAGTCTGATGCTCCTCCGTTATTGCCGGCTTTGGCCTCTTACACTCCGGCTCCTGCGCCGCCCGTTCCGGCATCTCCGTTACCCGAATCCCCGGCTCCGCCTGTTCCATCGCCGCCTTCGGTTCCGCCCGTGCTTCCGTCGCCTTCCACCTTATCCGAACCTTCTCCTTCATCCGGTTCCTCAGGTTTCTCTCCCTCCGGCTCCTTATTCTTTTCAAGCTCTTCGATTCTCGCGATCAGGTCTTTCAGCTTCTGCAGAGACTCTACATCCAAAAAGCCTTGCTGATAAGCGGTCATAGCGTTTACTGCCTTCTGGGCTGCTTCCACCTTCGGCTTATCGTCCAGGGTTAAATTCCGGACAGAGGGCAGGCTCGCCATCAGATTTCGGAAGGTTTCTGCAATCTGTACGGCTTCCACGTATGCATCATCCACAACCGATACCAAATCATCAATATTATAGGGATTTCCCTCAATTACGAGATAGGTCTTGCCGTTCTCCCGCTGTACATATTCCACAAATCCCGCAACTTCAGTAGTCAGTCCGGTGGTTTCCGAGGTTACCTTCACCACTACCTGCTTTCCTACCAGGTTCATGCCCTGCATATTCGTCATAGTGGCATTCAGGTTCTGCATCTCCTCTAAGGAAGAGAAGGTCGCCAGCTGTGAAATATATTCCGTATTGGAAGTAGGCTCTAAAGGGTCCTGATACTTCATCTGTGCAACCAGCAGCTTCAGAAACGCTTCTTTATCCAGGGTATTGCCGCTTTTCTTTTTGGAAATCGAATCTGTATTTCCACTGGCGGTTCCGTCTACGATTTCCCCGTTCTCTACCGGGGTCATAATTCCGTTTACTCTTGCCATGGGTTCTCCTTTCTTCTTATCATTTTTATGCCATCATATCCATATGATTGCCGTTTTCCAGCATAATCTGAGCCGCCAGGCTTTCTTCCTCGGTCAAAGTATCCGCCACATCCTCCAGCTGGTCTGCCGACAGGAATCTTCTGGGTCTGCTGTTCTCCCGTCCGCCTTCCTCCTGCATGTTCTGCTGCCCCTGGTTTTCCAGGTTCTGCTCGAATTCATGGCTTGCGATTGTAACTTCCACCGCTTCCACTTTCAGTCCCTGCTGGTTCATGGTTTCTTTCAGCTGAACTGCCTGGCTCTCCAGTGCTTCCTTCACCGCTTCATTCTGGGCTGCAAGCTGGGCCGTAATCATGCCTTCCTTTGATACCACCTGCAGATAAATCTTACCGAGATGGGCCGGATTCAACTGCATCTCAATGCTGGACTGGGACTGCCGAACCGTTACTCTGGTATACTCCGATACCTGGTTGATCAGATCCTGTACATCAACAAATGTACGTTCGACTGTCTCCACTACTACTTCTCCGGCGGAATTCACCGTCGTCTGGGTCTGCTGGAAGGTCATCGGATGTTCTTCCCGACCGGATGCTGCTTCTTTTCCCTGATGCTTCGCCTCCGTATTCTGCTCCACCGGCTTTAGGGCTTCTTCCTGCTTGGGCGCTGTTTCCGTATCCTCTGCCGTTACGGCTTCCGAGGCGGCTTCTTTCTCCTGCTTCGGCTGCGTCAGGGTAGTTTCTGCTGTTTCCAAAACAGCGGCTTCTTCCGGAGGCTGTTCCATTGTTTCTTCCACCGTCAAAAGCCCCTCCGTCTCCGGAATCACCTCTTCTGCCGAAACCTCTGAACCTGTGGTTATTTCCTCCAGCTTCGCAAGCACCAAATCCCATTCTTCCGGTGTCAGCTCTGCCTGTTCCGTGAACTCCTGTACCATCAGTCCCAATGTCTGCGTCAGCTCCTGGAACGCATCACTGAACAACAGTTCGGTCATGTCCTGACTGCCGTTTACCTGCATCAGCAGCTCCTTCAAGCCGTCACCGTTTATCAGGCTTTCAAAGGTAATCCCCAAAAGCTCCATGATCTCTGTCAGCTCTTCTTCGGTAATTCCCAATTCCTCTGTCAGCGCATCGGTGATCTCTTCCTTCAGCTCCTCGTAAGGCTCCTCTAACTGCTCTGCCTTCTGCGCGATGTCCGACTGCCCGGCTTTGTTAATCTCCCGGTATCCGGATTCGTTCTTACTCTTCTCGAAGGATTCCTGGGGCTTTTGCACAGCCTTGTTTCCTTCCGGCGGGCTTTGGATCAGATCCGAAGCATTCGGCATTCCCTGGGACGCTCTCTGGTTCAGCAACATTCCAAATTCCTGGACTGGTTCTGTACTATCCGTGGATGCTACCCCTTTTCCAAAGGACGGGGTGTTCATCACACCAACCACACCATTGCTCTTCATCCCTTCACTCCTTTCCATATTGTTTTGTTCTTTTTATTATATTCTTACGGTGCCGATGGTTCCATGAGTTTTGTCAGCTGAGCTGCAATCTCCGTATCCATGGCTCCGAGAATATTACTTCTTTCTTCCACCTTCATACAGCTTAAAATTTTTACTACCAAATCCAGATCATCCGTCATAGCTTCCATAATCGCTGCAGCCTGCTTGGCTTTCATAGTGGAATAGGTCTTGGCATATTCCTTTACTTTTTCATCATATGCCACATCCTGTACTACCTGTTTATATAATTCCGCTGCATTGGCAGGGTCGATACTTTCATAGTAAGCCTTGTATGCCTCTTCTCCGGGCGCCTGGTCTGCGAATACCACTTCCTGGTAGAACTTCGTCTTTTCCTCCTGGAACTTGGCATGCTCGTTTTCAAATTCCTGGAGCCTTGCAATCTCCGCCTGCAGCTGGGAAATTGTCTCACTGTTTCCGCTGGAGGACTCCAGCGCCTGGCTTAGCTCCACTTCCAGCTCCTTAATCCGGTTAATGGCTTCTTCCAGAGTCGCATAGGGATATTGAACATCCACTACCGCTTCCTCTTCCCCTTCTTCCGGCAGGACTTCCGGTAAAATCTTATTGATATAAGGAACATCCTTCAAAATGGGGTGCAGCACCGTAGAGCCGAAACCGCCTACATCCAGCTTCACCAAAAGGGCCAGTATGCCTATCCAGATTGCAATAATCAAAAGGGTAATCAGCGCCATTGCAATCTTACCGCCGACACCGCCTTCCTTTTCTTCATCTTCCGGAGTGTTTTCGGCATTCTTCGCTTTCTCAGCCTTCTTCTGCTTCTTTTCTTCCTTCTTGCGCATCTTTTCAGCGCGTTTTGCCGCTTTTTTGTCGAAAGCCTCGTTTCCTTCCTGCTCTGTCTTTGCCATGCTTACACCGCCTTAACTCGTCTTTTTCCCTCGAAAGGAATAGCTCACCAGCTCATCGATTGCCTTACTCTCCTCGCTCTCGACTTCCCGCTTGAACTCTTCAAATTCTCTTTCCTTCAGCTTCTCATGGGTCTTTCGTTCCGTCATAACCTCATTCAGCTTCATCCGGGCCATTTCCATATTTCGCTGGGCTATATGCAATGCCACCATCTGGTTCCGGATGGCTTCCTTCATCAGCTCAATCGCCAGCTGATTCTGCTGGATCTGCAGAACATTCAGCCGTTCGCTGACCAGGCGTCTCGCTTCTTCTTCATAGCTCTCCCGACGCCGGTTTAGCTGCTCTAATTTCTCTTCTTCCTGCATCACCCTGGCCGCAGCGGCACTGAATGCAGTCTTGGCCTGAGTCTCCAGCTTATACTTTATGTCCAGAATATTCTGCATCTTATACTGAAAACGCGCCATAACTTCCCCTTTTTGCTTCTGACTGCCGAATGCCTGCTATTTGTCATCCGACTGCCGAATGTCTGCTAGTTGCCTTCCGCCTGGCAGAACATCCGCCTAAAACAGCGCACCCAACATTGTTAAAATTTCCTCAAACTGGAACTTTTCCCCGGTCCCCTGCTGTAAAAACTGGTTGACCGCATCTATCTTTTCAATGGCATAGTCGATTTCCTGATTGGAGCCTTTCTTATAAGCTCCGATATTAATCAGATCTTCGGCCTCCTGATATACTGCCATTACATTCTTCAGCTTTCCGGCCAATGACTTATGTTCCTCGGAAGCAATCGCACTCATGACACGGGAAATACTCTGTAAAACATCTATCGCCGGATAATGGTTCCGATGTCCCAGCTTCCTGGACAGCATAATATGTCCGTCCAAAATAGACCTGGCCGTGTCGGTAATCGGTTCGTTAAAATCATCGCCGTCCACAAGGACCGTATATAATCCGGTAATGGAGCCTTTCTCCCCGGTACCGGCCCGTTCCAAAAGCTTTGGCATCTCGGAATACACACTTGGCGGGTATCCCCGGGTCACCGGAGGCTCTCCGGAAGCCAGGCCGATTTCCCGCTGCGCCATGGAAAAACGGGTCAGGGAGTCCATCATCAGCAGAACATCCTTACCTTCATCCCGGAAGTATTCGGCAATGGCAGTCGCCGTCTTCGCCGCTTTATTCCGGATCAGGGCCGGCTGGTCAGAGGTCGCAACGATCACCACGGAACGTTTCATCCCTTCCTCTCCCATATCCCGCTCCACAAATTCCTTCACTTCCCTGCCGCGCTCCCCGATCAGGGCAATCACGTTGATATCTGCCCTGGTATTCCGGGCAAACATGCCCAAAAGCGTACTTTTTCCCACGCCGGAACCGGCAAAAATACCG
>CAJUSQ010000082.1 GCA_910588885.1 uncultured Lachnospiraceae bacterium | reverse complement strand
GATAAAGCTGATATCATCCGCACAGCAGGTCATGGCAAATCTGCCGGGAATGAACACGCCCTTTTTCAGCTTGTGCTCCGGACGGTATACAAGAGCCAGGAAGCGCACCTTTTTCCCCTCGTATTTTCTGGGATTATCCAGGGCATCCAGATAAAAAATGCCGTAATCCATATCCGTAATCTCTATCACGTCCGCATCCAAATCGTAGGGCAGCTCTTCAAAATCATTGTCATCCACGGTTCCGTCCGCCCGCTCATAGACAATCTGGGCTTTCCGGTTCCGGGCCTTAATCGCCCGGCGGAACTTCCCTTTGGGGGTATCGTCCCCGCTGCGGTTTAAGATTACCACATCCGCCGCAAAAAGCTGTTCCATGATCATGGTGCGCATATTTGTTAAATAATTATCAAAGGTGGTGGCATCCACTGTGGCCAGGGACTGCACCAGCACCCAGTTTTTGGGTAGCTCCATATCCAGAAAGGTCCCCAGCTCCCAGGTCCCGTTGTATTCCAAAAATACCTGGCTCGGGCAATATTGGATGTCCAGCTCCTGTAATGCTTCCTCAGTAAATGCTTCTTCCTGCTCTATAAACACCAGTTCGGTGTTCACTTTCCCAAGGGCCTCTTTGTCATACTCCTCTTCCCCGTCCTCACAGGCAATGAGCAGAGTCTTCGCCCCTTCTCCAAAGTCGTTTTCCACCAAGGTCTGACGGATCAGACTGGTTTTTCCGCTGTCCATAAAGCCCGTGAACAAATATACCGGTACTTCCATGCTTCCTTCCTTTCTATTCCTGCAATTCCCGCAGTTTTCCGATGCGCCCTCTCTCTACAGGCCCAAAGAATCCCAGCTGTTCGTGAACAATAACGTTTTTGATACGCTTTCTTTATGCAAGCCCAAATAACTGCGCCAGTTTCTCTTCCTTCAAATCTGTCCCGATGACGCAAAGACGCCCGGTATAATCCGGCTCACCGCTCCGCAGCTCGTATTCGCCGTCCACCATATCGAAATAAATCCAGGTTCCGTCCTCGGCCGGAACCATCCCCTTAGCCCGAAGGATTCCGCCGTATTCCTCTGTTTCACAGAACGCCTTCATGGCATGGGCAATGACATCTTCCGTAAACTTCCGGGGCGTTTCCACACCCCAGCTGGTGAATACTTCATCTGCGTGATGGTGGTGATGGTCGTGAGGATGGTCATGGTCATGGCAGCCGCAGGTACAGCTTTCGCCATGCGTATGACCGTAATCATGTCCGTGACCCTCATGGCCATGCTCATGACTATGACAACATTCATGGCCATGACCTTCATGGCCGTGCTCATGGTCATGGCAGCTGCAGGTGCAGTTTTCGTCATGCTCCTGATGGTGTACATGATGATGCTTCTGCTCTTCCAACAGTTCCTCTTCCAGGGACTTCTGCTGCTCGATCAGCTTGTAGATTTGTTTTCCCTCAATCTCATCCCAGGGGGTAGTGATCACCGCCGCTTTGGGATTTCTCTCCCGGATGGCCTTTACCACGGCTTCCAGCTGTTCCGGCTCCGCTTTCTGGGTGCGGCTAAGTACAATGGTGGAGGCATATTCCAGCTGATTGTTAAAAAATTCACCAAAGGCCCGCATCTGCTTCATGGCCTTTAAGGTATTGACTACGGTAATCAGGCCGTTGAGCTTCACATCCTGATCCTGCTCCACATCCTTTACGGACTTCATAACATCGGAAAGCTTTCCCACTCCGGAGGGCTCAATTAAAATGCGGTCGGGATGGAAGCGCTCCTGCACCTCTCTCAGATTCCTGCCGAAATCCCCCACCAGGGAGCAGCAGATACAGCCGGAATTCATTTCGCTGATTTCGATGCCGGAATCTTTGAGAAAACCGCCGTCAATCCCGATTTCCCCGAATTCGTTTTCAATAAGGACGATTTTTTCCCCGGTAAAGACTTCCTCCAGCATTTTTTTTATAAATGTGGTTTTCCCTGCTCCTAAAAATCCTGAAATAATGTCAATTTTCGTCATGATGTTCCTCCTTTTTCTCACAAACCAACCCTTTATTCACCAAAAACGCCGGACGGTAGGAAAGCTTGGCTTTCCGAAGCCCTTCCGAGCCGGTGTCCTCTTCCCGGTTCACATACAAAAAATCCTGGGCTTCATGCTCCACAAACTGCTGGTTAATCATGGGATAGGCCCCCTGCATGTCGGGAAACGCCTTTTCAATATGCACCACAAAGGTGTCCGGATTTAACGGCTCCCCAATGGTAAAGGCCACCACTTCCCCCTCTACCCGCAGCAGGCCCCCCACCAGCTCCAGTTCCGAAAGAAGCCGCAGGGCATTTAAGGTGACGCACATTTCGTCCCGTTTTTCCTGGTCGTATTCGCATTCGTGGTCCTGACGCCACTTCATGGCCATCTGGAAGCAATCCTCCTGGTTGGCTTCGGAAATCCGTTCATAGCTCCAGTCGGGGTACTGCTTTTTGAAATTGTTAATGTGATTCCGTTTTCCGTGAAGCTTCTTTCCGGCCAGCGTGGTCAGCTTCTCCGTTTCATACACATAATCCGCCGCATCCCTGTCATAGGTAATGGAAAAACGTCCCGGATACCATTGCTCCAGCAATTCGAACTCCTGTTCCTGTACCAGATGCATCCGGATGGGCCGCTGCTCCTGTTCAAACACCTGAAACATCACTTCCAGGGCCTTGCGGATCTTTTCCTCCTCCCCGGCGGGAAACGTCATGGAGATGCTTCCGTCCTCTCTCCGGCTCCGGAACACCAGGGTATCTTCCACCACCGCAAAGTCCGTAGGATAATAACGGCTCCATAAATAAACATTGGAGAAAATCAGTTCACAGCTCCGGTACGTCTTCTTTTTTAAATAACGGTCAATGACCGCCTTGTCTTCCAGTTCAATTTTTTTAAATGGTATCTCCATAAAAACTCCTTCTTCTACTCCGCAAACTGCATTTGGTACAAATGGGCGTAAATGTTCCCTTTTGCCAGCAGCTCCTTGTGGGTGCCGGATTCTTCAATGCCGTTGTCTGTCAAAACCAGGATTTTTTCGGCATTTTTAATCGTGGAAAGCCGATGGGCAATGACAAAGGTCGTCCGGTCTTTTGCCAGCTTCTCCAGGGATTCCTGCACCACCTTTTCGCTTTCATTATCCAGTGCGGAGGGTGCTTCGTCAAAAATGAGGATCGGCGGGTTTTTCAAAAAAACCCGGGCAATGGAAAGCCGCTGCTTCTGTCCTCCGGACAGCTTAATGCCCCGCTGGCCGATATCCGTATCGTACCCGTCCGGCAGGCTCATAATAAAATCATGGGCATTGGCGTTTTTCGCCGCTTCCACAATTTCCGCAAAGGATGCGGAAGGCTTGCCGTACCGGATATTGTCCGCCACCGTCCCCACAAACAGGTACACATCCTGCTGCACAATGCCGATTTGATCCCGCAGGCTTTTCAGCTTCAGATCCCGGATGTCGGTGCCGTCAATGTAAATCCCGCCGCCGGATACGTCATAAAACCGGGGAATCAGGCTGCACAAGGTGCTTTTCCCGGCCCCGGAGGAGCCTACCAGCGCCATATAGGACCCGGCTTCCACCTCCAGATTAATGTGATTCAGCACCTGCTGGCTGTCCTCCTCATACTGGAAGGATACGTCCCGAAAGGCAATGTCCCCTTTTACCGACGCAAGCTCCACCGCGTCCGGCCTGTCTACGATATCCGGCCGGATTGCCATCATTTCCATAAAACGCTCGTATCCCGTATACCCGTTCTGGAACTGCTCGGTCAGGGTAATCAGCTTTTTCACCGGATCGGTGAAGGTGTTGATGTACAGAAGAAAGGTAATCAAATCCGTCACATTGACCTGTCCCTTTGTAATCAGTACGGAGCCGAACACCAGTACGGCAATTGTAATCATCGTAGTCAAAGCCCCCAGGCCCGAATGGTAGCCTGCCATATAGAGGTAACTGTTTTTCTTGGCCTTTAAAAATCCCTGGTTTCCCTCCTCGAATTTCTCCAGCTCCACCGCCTCGTTGGCAAAGGATTTCACCACCCGGATCCCGGAAAGGTTGTCTTCAATCCGGCTGTTGATATCCGCAACCTTGGCCCGGTTCCGCTTAAATGCCTGCTTCATCCGGGTATTGAAATAGGCCGCATACACCAGCATCACCGGAATGAACAGAAAGGCGATCAGGGTCAGTTTCACGTCAATCCACAAAAGAATCACGAAGGAACCCACGATTTTAATCACGGAAATCACCAGATCCTCCGGCCCGTGGTGCAGAAGCTCGCTGATTTCAAACAAATCACTGGTAATCCGGGACATGAGCTGTCCCACCTTCTGATTGTCAAAAAAAGAAAACGACAGTCTCTGGTAATGGCTGAAAATCTCGGCCCGCATGTCGTATTCAATCTTTGCGCCCATGATATGCCCATAATTGGAAATAAAATAGTTACAGAAGCACTCCACCAGTACCAGCACCAGCATAAAGATCCCAAGGCGCATCACCTGGGCCAGGGCTTCCCCCGGCTCCTTCAAAATCACATTCCCGGTAATATAGCGCACAATCAGGGGAATCACCAGCGTAATTACCGCCCCCAGCACCGCGAAAAACATATCTGCCCAAAACAGCCCCAGATAAGGCCGGTAATAGGACGCCAGCTTCTTTATCGTATGTTTCATTTTCTCTTTCCTCCCATAAACAGTTATATATTATAGCATATTTTTCCTTTTTGTGCTATGATAATTCTAAAAAACATCTATGATTCAGGAGGTAACCCATGAGCCCAAAGGAAACTTACTATGAAACCACCGCCGCCACCATCATCCGGCAGTTAGAGAAACGCCAGATGGAAGGCTACTACTGCAAAACCTCAAAGGAAGCCGTAACATTGGCCGCTTCCTTCCTGCCGCCCAATGCCACGGCAGCCTTCGGCGGCTCCATGACCTTAGAGGAGACGGGAATGCTGGCTTTTCTCCGGGAAAAGGAGGATCTGACGCTGTTTGACCGGAGCAAGGCCAAAAGCCCGGAGGAGGTTCCGGAAATCTATGCCAAAGCCTTTACCGCCGACGCTTATTTCATGAGCACCAACGCCATCACGACGGACGGGCAGCTTGTGAACATTGACGGCACCGGAAACCGGGTGGCCGCCTTAATCTGGGGGCCGAAGCAGGTGATTGTGCTGGCGGGCATGAACAAAGTATGTCCTACGTTGGAGGATGCTTACCGCAGGGTGAAAAACATCGCGTCTCCGCCCAACTGCATCCGCCTGAACCGCAAAACCCCCTGTGCAGCCACCGGAATCTGCGGCGACTGCTTAAGCCCTGACTGCATCTGCAGCCAAACCGTTCTCACCCGGCGCAGCGGCATTCCCGGCCGGATCAAGGTAATTCTGATCGGGGAACAGTTGGGCTATTAAGCGTTATCAAGAACATATGTTCTTATCTCACTGCTCCGATGCGGCATGGGGCAGTTCTTCCACCGGAGGCTGACAGGCCCCTTCCCGGCAGAGATAATAGCGGATCCCTTTCGTCTGCCGGGGATACTCTGCCGCTTCCGGAACCAGCTTTCCCAAGGATTTCTGATTTTTCCCGGTGACGGCCAGTGCATACACCGTTTCCTTCTGTTCTTTCCGGAAGCACCGGATTTCTTCCTCCGGAATCTCTTCCCCGGTCACGCAGACCAACCGGATTCCCGCTTCTTCTTGTTCCAGCATCGCCAGAAGGGCCATGGTATGCCCCGCTTCCCGTCCCTTCATTTCCCCTGCCAGAAAAGAAAGCTGCTTTTGGGCCGCTTCCTCAAGGAAGGGTTCCCCCGTCAGCTTCGCCAGCCGCACCAGCAAAAGCCCTGCCGCGGAATTTCCCGAGGGAAGGGCGCCGTCATAGGTTTCCTTAGGCCGGTGAATCAAAGGTTCCCCCGCCGTTCCGGAAAAAAAGAATCCGCCCCTTTCAGGATCTTCAAAAAGCTCCGTCATCTTTTCCGTCAGCTGAACACAGGTTCGAAGCCAGCTCACATCAAAATCACATTGATACAATTCATACAAGGCCAGTCCGTAAAAAGCATAGTCGTCCAGATTCCCTTCATACGCCGCCTGCTCCTCCCTCCAGCGCACCTTCAGTCTGCCGTTCAGCGTCATCAGGTTTGCCCGGAGGAACGATGCCGCTTTTTTCGCCTGTTTATAATAGGCCGTAACCCCGGTAAGCTGATAGGCCCGGGCAAGGGCCCAAATGGCCAGGCCATTCCAGGCGGTCAGGATCTTATCGTCGGTATAAAGGGCCGTCCGCCGCCGTCGGTAGGCCAGAAGCTCCCGGGCGCAATGGGCCGTCTTTTCATATATTCCTGCAAATTCCGGTGTATTCCGCAGATTCGGAATGGATCTCCCTTCGAAATTTCCCTTCTCTGTAATGTCATAATAGCCGCAGTATTTTCCCCCCTTCTCTTCTCCCAGAAGGCTCACCACCTCCTCCGGGGTAAAAACGTAATATTTTCCTTCAATTCCCTCGCTGTCCGCATCCTGCCCGCAGAAAAACCCGCCTTTTTCATGACGGAGTTCCCGTTCCAGATATTCGAATATACGTTCTGCCACTTCCCGGTACAACGGCCGCTTTGTAAGCCGCCAGCCCTCCAGATAGGCCAAGGCCAGCAGTGCATTGTCGTAGAGCATTTTTTCAAAATGCGGTGCCAGCCATTCTTCATCAGTAGAATAACGGGAAAATCCTCCGCCTACATGATCAAAAATCCCGCCCCTGTACATCTGTAAAAGGGTTTCCTCCGCCATCCGAAGCCACTTTTCCCGCCCCTTCGGTTCCGTCCTCTGCCCCCAGGTTTTGCATCCCCCCGTTTCCGCCATCCGCAAAAGGAACAACAGGTTATGGGGCATCGGAAATTTCGGGGCATCCGAGAATCCCCCGTAGGTTTCATCAAACATATGTTCTAATTGGGCCGTCCCCTGTTCCAGCAGCTCCTGCCTTAAGGCACCGTCTTCCTTGGCTGCAGCAAAACCTGCCTGGCCTGGCCCAAACTCCTGCTGCCTTACCTGCTCCGTCAGCTCCGCGGCCAGCCGCTTCAGCTTCTCCGGTTCCTGCTCCCATTTCTCTGCCGCCTGCCTAAGGATCCGCAGAAGCCCTGCCTGGCCGTACCGGTCCCTTTTGGGGAAATAGGTACCTGCGAAAAAAGGCTCCTGCTCCGCCGTCATAAGGACCGTCAGGGGCCAGCCGCCGCTGCCGTGGATTTTCTGGCAGACTTCCATATATACGCCGTCCACATCCGGCCGTTCCTCCCGGTCCACCTTGACGGAAACATAGCTTTGATTCAGCACATCGGCCACCTCCGGATCCTCAAAGGATTCCCGTTCCATCACATGGCACCAATGGCAGGTCGAATACCCAATCGACAAAAATACCGGCTTCCCCTCCTGCCTGGCCTTATCAAAAGCCTCCGGGCACCAGGGATACCAATCTACCGGATTATGGACATGCTGCAATAAGTAGGGTGATTTTTCCTGACTCAAATGATTGGTATACAAAATACCACCTCCTGTTTTTCTCAATACTTCCCGTATTATTTGCAAATTGCCAGGATAATATGAGTCCTTTCCGAAACCGGGCCGATTGCAGCGTTTATTTTGCAGTAAATTTTATCAGCTGGATAAATCTGGCAGAAAAATCGAAAAAGTTGGATAAACCGGGAATTTTCGTGTATAATAAACCCAAATCATCCATGAAAGGAGCTTGCATTATGAAAAAAGCAACTATTTTATTATTGGCCATGTCCATGCTTCTGTCCCTTACGGGCTGCGGCAGCAAACCGGACGGGGAGGAGCAGCAGGGTTCGGAATCGGCCTACGAAAGCGCCCTGGACGTACTGAAGGCCGTCGTGGACACCTACGACCAGGAAGAACTGTTTTCCATGTACGGGGGAAATCAGGAAAATGCCGTTATGGATGCTCCCGGAACTTTCGATATCAGTAAGACGGAGGAGCTGGAAACCACTCTGGGACTGCCCCGGGATCAGGCTTCCCAGATCGAAGACGCTGCTTCCATGGTGCATATGATGAACGCCAACACTTTTACCGGAGCCGCCTACCGCCTGAAGGAGGGGGCCGACGTCAGCGCTTTTGCAGACGCCGTAAAAGCAAATATCCTGGACACCCAATGGCTCTGCGGACAGCCCGATACCTTGCTCATCCTCCAGGTTGACAGTAAATATATCATTACAGCTTATGGAAATGCGGAAATTATAGAGCTTTACAAAAACAAGGCAGTCTCTGCCTTAAAAGGCGCAAAAGTGCTGATGGAAGCCTCCATTGCCTGACAAATTTCACGGCCCCCGGAGAAAATGAACTATGCTGTTTTCAAGTATTACCTTCTTATATTATTTCCTGCCCCTGACGGCAGCGCTGTATTTTATCGGCCCCAAAAAATTCCGGAACATCGTCCTTCTGCTGGCCAGCCTGATCTTTTACGGGTGGGGCGAACCGAAACGGCTTCCGGTTTTATTGCTTTCCGTTTTATTCGGATATATTTTTGGATTATTAGTGGAAAAATATAGAAAAAGTATTTACGGGCGGGTTTTTTGCATTATTTCGGTACTGATCAGCCTTTCGTTTCTGCTGTATTTTAAATATGCAGACTTTTTTCTGGAAAATATCAACGCCCTGTCAGGGCTGAACCTTCCGCTTTTGCAGATCGCGCTTCCGATCGGCATCAGCTTTTACACGTTCCAGATCATCAGCTATACCATAGACGTTTACCGGGGAGAAGCAGCCCAGAAAAATCTGCTTTCCCTGGCGCTTTACATCACCATGTTCCCTCAGCTGGTGGCCGGGCCAATCGTACGGTATTCCCACATTGCGGGGCAGCTGAACTGCGGGCCGAGTCCTTCCCTCCACCAAACGGCCCTGGGAATCCGCCGTTTCGTCCTGGGCCTTGCCAAAAAGATCCTGCTGGCCAACCAGCTGGGCGAGCTTTGCAGCCTGTTTCTGGCCTCTGGGGAGCCCTCCGTGCTGTTCTGCTGGCTGTATGCCGTCGCCTTCACCCTGGAACTTTATTTTGACTTTTCCGGTTACAGCGATATGGCCATCGGCCTGGGACGGATATTCGGATTCCGGTTTTCGGAAAATTTCGATTATCCCTATCTTGCCGCCAGCATTACGGAATTTTGGCGGCGCTGGCATATTTCCCTGGGAACCTGGTTCCGGGATTATGTATACATCCCCTTAGGCGGAAACCGTAAGGGCATGGGGCGGCAGCTGCTGAACATCCTTCTGGTATGGCTCCTGACCGGGTTCTGGCACGGGGCGGCCTGGAATTTCCTCCTATGGGGCCTGCTGTTCGCCCTGCTTTTAACGATAGAAAAGCTGTGGCTCCTGAAAAAGCTGGAAAAATGCCGTGTCCTCTCCCATGTCTATACCTTGTTTTTCGTCCTGATCAGCTTTGTGATTTTCAACGGGGAAACGATACCCCAGGCTTTTTCCCAGATCGGCGGGCTGTTCGGCGCCGGAGGGCTTCCGCTCCTTTCCGCCGAAGCCCTGTACTGTCTCCGCAGCTTTTGGGTCGTCCTGCTTCTTGGGATCCTGGGAGCAACGCCCCTTCCCCGGAAGCTGTTCCGGATTCCGGCTATGGCGGAGCCTGCCGCACTGGCCGCCCTTTGGCTCCTTTTGACTGCCTACCTTGTGGACGGCTCGTTCAACCCCTTCCTGTACTTCCGCTTTTAGGAAGGACTGTTTCATCCTGTCAAGGAGGACGTTTTTATGAATACAAGAAAAAAAGACCTGGCGGTCTGCATTACATTCGTACTGATGTTCGCATTCGGTTTTCTGCTCTGCACCCTCCTGCCCAAGCCCCGGGAATCGGCCAGTGAACGGCGTCTTCTGGCCCAAATGCCGGAGTTGTCCGGGGAGACGGTGTTAAGCGGCCGCTTTATGTCCCAGTTCGAGTCCCATGTGACGGATACCTTTCCCTTCCGGGATTCCTTTCGGACCCTTAAGGCTTTGACGGCCCTCACCCTTTTTTCCCGGAAGGACAGCCACGGCATCTATTGGGCGGACGGCTTCCTGGCCGCCGTGGAATATCCGCAAAACGAGGATTCCCTGTCCCACAGCGTCGACGTATTCCGGTTTATCTGCGACACCTATCTGACCGACGGGCAGTCCGTGTATCTGTCCGTAATCCCGGATAAAAACTGTTTTCTGGCGCCGGAAAGCGGCCATCTTTCCATGGATTACGACGCATTTGAAGCATTTTTTCAGGAAAAAGCAGATTTTGCAAAATATATTACGATCTCGGATCTTCTGGAAAAAGGAGATTATTACAAAACCGACACCCACTGGCGGCAGGAAAAGATTATGGATGTGGCAGACCGTCTGGCCGATGCCATGGGAACGTCCCTTTCCCAGGATTACCGGATTCACACCCATAACGGGGACTTTTACGGCGTGTACCGCGGGCAGTCCGGGCTGCCCCTTGCCCCGGATTCCCTCCACTATCTGACCGGCCCGGCCATAAACGGCTGCAGCGTCTACGACTGGCAGAATCAACGGAAAATCCCCGTATACAACCTGACCATGGCTTCGGGACGGGATCCCTATGAAATGTTCCTCTCCGGCTCCCTGTCCCTGATTACCATTGAAAATCCCAATGCCGAAACGGACAAAACCCTGATCCTGTTCCGGGACTCCTTCGGTTCCAGCCTGGCGCCCCTGCTGACCAGCGGATACGCCAAAATCACCCTGGTGGATATCCGTTATATCCATCCCAATTTCCTGGATCAGTTCCTGGACTTTGAAGGAAGCGATGTCCTGTTCCTGTACAGCACCCTGGTGCTGAACCATAGCGAAACCTTTTTGAAATAGCCCTACATCTTTTCCGGCGCCGAAAAGCCCAGCAGGCCAATACAAACCTCCAGAACCCCTTTGGCCAGGGTAAGGAGCCGGATATAACCGGCTTTCACCCGTTCATCGGCTTCCGCCAGAATCTTCGTCTCATGATAAAAATGATTAAAGGCATTGGCCAGCTCATAAATATACCCGCAGATCTTATGGGGGGACGTTTCCTCATAGGCGCTTTCAATCACCCCGTTAAACCGGGCAATTACAAGCATCAGGGCCTTTTCGCTTTCGGAACGGGCCGGAAGGATCGCCGCCCCTAAGGGAAGCCGGGTTTCTTCAAAATATTTATGCAGAATCGACTTCATCCGCACAATGGTATACAAAATATACGGCCCGGTATTCCCTTCAAAGGAGGTAAACCGATCTACGTCAAACACATAGTCCTTGGACGCCTGGTTGGACAAATCCCCGTATTTGATGGCGGACAGGGCCACAATCCGGGCTGTCTTCCTGCCCTCTTCCTCTTCCACCGTATGGTTCTCGGCAATTTTCCGATACATCTCCTCATTGATGCTTTCCACCAAATACTGCAGACGCATAACGCCCCCTTCCCGGGTCTTGAAGGGCTTTCCGTCCTTGCCGTTCATGGTGCCGAAGCCAAGGAACGTCAGTTTGGTTTCCGGCTTCACCAGTCCGGTCTTCCGGGCACACCGGAATACCTGGGTAAAATACAGCTCCTGCCGCTTGTCCACCACATATATGATTTCGTCCGGATCGTAATCCCTCATTCGCCAGACAATGGTGGCCAGATCCGTCGTGTTATAGAGGGAGGCCCCGTCCGATTTTAAAATCATACAGGGCGGGATTTCCTTGGTATCCGTCTCTTCCTTCACATCCACCACCAGGGCCCCTTCGGAAAGATACGCGTGGCCCTCTGCTTTCATCCGCTCCACCATTTCCGGAATAAAGGGCTGGGCATCGGATTCCCCTTTCCAAAGGTCAAAGGAAACATCCAGATTCTCATAGTTCCGTTTCAGGTCTGAAACAGACACCGCCAGAATATGGGAAAGCAGCGCCTGGTATCCCCGCCTGCCCTGCTGCAGCGCAAAGGTGGCTTCCATAGCCGCTTCCTTAAAGGCCGCATCTTCCTTGGATTTCCCGCTGGCCGTAGGATAGATCTCCTCCAGCTGGGCAATGGTAAAGGGCGGCTCCTTAGGGTATTCCCCCTCATATCCTTCGTCAAAATAGATCAGCTCCGGTTCCCGCTCCTTCAGCTCCGTGATAATCAGTCCCATCTGCAGGCCCCAGTCGCCCAGATGTACATCCCCGATCATCTCATGGCCCAGGAAACGGCCGATCCGCTTTACGCTTTCCCCGATAATCGCCGACCGCAGATGGCCCACATGCAGGGGCTTCGCCACATTGGGGCCGCCGTAGTCAATCATGATCTTCTTCGGCTCCTTCGCCTTCTCACAGCCGAAACGGCCTTCTTCGCCTGCCATCCCTTCCAGATAGCGGGCCACGCAGCCCTCATCCAGCTTCAGGTTCAAAAATCCCGGCTTCACGGATTCCGCCATGGAAAACATGGGATTCCCCTGAAGGGCAAGGGCCACCTTATCCGCAATCAAAAACGGAGCACATTTGTTCTCCTTTGCTGCCGCCATTGCTCCGTTACATTGGAATTCGCACAAATCCGGCCGGTTGGAAAGGGTGACTTTCCCGTATTTTCCGTCATATCCCTGTTCCATAAAAGCCTTCATTACCGCTTCCGAAATGATATCAATCAGTTTTTCCATAAACTCCCTCTTTTCCTCCGTTCATTTTGCCTATGACTATAACATATTTTCCGCCGGAGCGCAAGAGGACAGAAAAAGAGATTCCGCTGCAGGCAATGAAATACCGCCATCAGCAATCAGACTCCGCCGCCGGATGCCGCGTCAAATCCCTCTCAGGCCAGGAAGCTTTCTGCCACCCGGATCTCCCCTACATATTCCACCGGGCCCGTCATAAAAATATTTCCTTCCGGCATAATCTCAATTAACAGGTTCCCGCCAGGCATATGCACCGTTACTTTCCCGTCCACCAGCCCCATCCGCCGGGCTGCTGCAGCTGCCGCACAGGCACCGGTTCCGGATGCCAGGGTATACCCGGCTCCCCGTTCATAAATCTCAATCTGCAGATTGTCCCGGTCCAGGACCTTTAACAGCTGCAGGTTCATGCGGTTGGGAAAATACCCGGCCTGCTCCACATAAGGCCCCAGCTCTACGGCCTTGCGCTTGCTGATCTCCTCCATCATAATCACACAGTTGGGATTTCCCATAAAAAGGCAGGTGGTATTATAAATCCGGTCATGGAAAACCATGGGTTCGTTAATAATTTCACTATCCCTCATTCCGGCCACCGGAACCTCTTCCCCTGCGAAACGGGGCTTTCCCATATTCACCCGGATCTGCCCGCAGTCCGCCGCCAGACATTCCGCCAAAACCTGTCCGCCATCCGTCAAAAGGGTCAGCTGCCCCTTGCTGCTGTACCCTTCATCCATCAGATATTTTGCAAAAATCCGAACGCCGTTGCCGCTGCCTTCCGCCAGGGAACCGTCCGGATTGTAGATGCGCAAAGTGAAGGGTTCCCTTCCCCCGATCGGCCCATACAGGATTCCGTCCGCCCCAACCCCGAAATTCCTCCGGCACAGAAGCTCAATATTCCGGGTATTGGGCGCAAGGGGGTTTTTGTTGGGATCCAGGATCAGATAGTCATTGCCCAGGCCATGATATTTTTTTAACAAAATAGCATCCATCCCATTTTCCTCCAAAGGGTTATGGGTCTCATCCTACTATATGACGG
>CAJUSQ010000081.1:4968-13909 GCA_910588885.1 uncultured Lachnospiraceae bacterium | reverse complement strand
AAAAGTTCCCGGCGCTGTTTCGGGGCTTCTTTTACTCTGCCGGTATATTTACCAATGAATTTTTAATCGGTTCCTTCCTGAAAAATCACAGCATCTGCCCCTGGGACTACAGCCAGGCCAAGGCCAATATCAACGGTGTCATCCGGCTGGACTATACGCCCTTTTGGATCGCGGCCGGATTGATTTTTGAAAAAATACTTACCGGAAAGCAAAAAACATAACTATGCCTTGCCAATTCCTCTGCTTCCATCTGCAATCCTGCCGTTTCGCAGACGGTCCTTCTTATACGGCTTCGCATCCGCTGCATATTATTCCGGTTCGTTAAAAAGGATCTTTAACTCCACATCTTCACAATCGTATCCTACAATTTTCAATCGGTTCTGCCCGCTTTTGAATATAAGCTTCTCCGTTCTAAATTCATCCGCGGCGGTTTCCGGTGTACATTCCAGAAGTGTCGCAACATTGTCTTCCGGGTCAATATGCACAATTTTTACCTGTCCCTTTGAAATATGAAGGGAAATGCCGATTTCTATCTCCTGATCTTCCTTCCAGGTTTCCTTCCATAAGGTTTCACGTCCGTCAAATTTCGAAACGGTAAGCGTAAATTCCCCCTCCATGGACCGGGACACGGAACGCTCTTTCGAATAGTGATCTGCATCCTGTGCAATCTTTTCCTCATTCTCATATTCCAGCCTGGCATATTCATTGCTGCAGGATGTGAGAAAGAGGCACAACAGGCCAAGCAGCACAATCCTTAATTTTTTTCTTCTCATGTTCCCTCCTCCAACGCCGGTTCCCAGGGCATCGTTCTTACGAATCACTCCCACCCGGCTCTTCCCCCGGATTTTCTCTAATCCTCCGGATTCAGATCGTCGCCTTCTGCGCCAATATCCAGGGTATTCAGCGTCCGACGCCGCATCCGGGCTTCCTCCGAGGCTTTCAATATGTAATTTTTAATCTCCTTGGCATGCTTCACATGAACGATCATAAGCTGGGGGCTGGTCACATCCCCGGTGTAGCAGGTGACTGTGCCAAGTCCAAACATACGTTCTATCAATGTCGCCGCCAGCTTTACGTCCTGCACCTTGTACATGTAGCAGTCATTTTCCTCCACCCGCAGTAATCCGGTATCCACGGTAATCATATCATCTGAAATCAAATATTTGGTAAATGTCCAGGGCAGCCCGAAAAACAGCACCCGTTTCCGCTCTTGAAAAGCATAATTCTTCTCTTCTGTTGCCATAGTCTTCTCCTTTTCTTTCCTGTCTTGCATCCTTCCGGCTAAACCGTAATTCTGTTTTTACCATCATAACAAAATTCCGGTTTCCCGTCAAATTTTCCTTGAAATTTCCTTTCATCTATTATATGATATTGAAAATGCCGTTATGCGTGCGGCAATTTATGCAAGGAGAAGGAGGTATTGATATGCGTCATTTAATGAGTCCAATGGATTTTTCTGTAGAAGAACTGGACAAACTATTGAAACTGGCAAATGATATAGAACAAAATCCCGGGAAATATGCTCACGCCTGTACAGGCAAGAAGCTGGCAACCTGTTTTTACGAGCCCAGCACCCGGACAAGGCTTTCCTTTGAAGCCGCCATGCTGAACCTGGGCGGAAGCGTGCTTGGATTTTCCAGCGCCGACAGCAGTTCCGCTTCCAAGGGCGAAAGTGTTTCCGATACCATTCGTGTTATTTCCTGTTATGCAGATATCTGTGCTATGCGTCATCCCAAAGAAGGCGCGCCTCTAGTAGCATCCCAGAAGTCAACCATTCCCGTTATCAACGCCGGAGACGGCGGTCATCAGCATCCCACCCAAACCTTAACCGATTTGTTAACGATCTATTCCTTAAAGGGGAAACTGGGCGGTTTGACCATCGGCCTGTGCGGTGATTTGAAGTTTGGACGAACCGTCCATTCCCTGATTCATGCTTTGATCCGCTACCCCGATATCCGGTTTGTCCTGATTTCCCCGGAAGAGCTGCGGGTACCCAGCTATATTCGGGAGGATGTTTTGAATAAAAATCAGATTTCCTATAAAGAAGTGGAGCGGCTGGAAGACGCCATGGCAGATCTGGACATCCTTTACATGACCAGGGTTCAGCGGGAACGTTTTTTCAATGAAGAAGATTATGTGCGCATGAAGGACTTTTACATATTGGACAAATCCAAAATGGCCCTGGCTCCCAAGGAAATGCTGGTACTCCATCCTCTGCCCCGGGTAAACGAGATCTCCGTAGAGGTGGACGAGGATCCCAGAGCCGCATATTTCAAGCAGGCCCAATACGGCGTATATGTACGCATGGCTTTGATTCTTACATTATTGGAGGTGGAAGTATGTTGAATGTAGGCGCGATTTCCGAAGGCTTTGTACTGGATCACATCCAGGCCGGCATGAGCCTTTCTTTGTACCACGACCTGAAGCTGGACAAGCTGGACTGCTGCGTTGCCATTATCAAAAACGCCCGCAGCAATAAAATGGGAAAGAAAGACATCCTGAAGGTGGAATGTGACCCCAACACCCTGAATCTGGATGTCCTGGGCTTTATCGACCGGAACATTACGGTAAATATCATCAAGGGCGGAGAAATCGTTGAGAAGAAGGCCCTGACCCTCCCCAAGGAGATTCGGAACATCATCCGCTGCAAAAACCCCCGCTGCATCACTTCCATTGAACAGGAGCTGGAGCAGGTCTTTGTACTGACGGATGAAGAAAACGCTTCCTACCGCTGTAAATACTGTGAAGGGAAATTCAAGGGCTACAAAAACAAAAAACGTTAATTTTTGCATTATTTGCAATTTTCCTGAATTTACATTTTATTACCAAAAACTAAAATGTTTCTTAAAAAAATATAGCTCCATTGACATTATGATGCTTTTCTTCTACCATATATTATATCAAAAGGAGTGAATATTATTATGAAACAAAAGCTGCAGCAATTTATGGCGGGACGCTATGGAGCGGATCAGCTGTCCCGGGTTTTTCTGTTTATTTCCCTGTTGCTCATGGTAATTTCCATGTTTATCCGCATCCCCTTCCTTTACTATGCGGCGATTCTGATTCTGGGTTATACTTACTTCCGTATTTTTTCCCGGAACATCCAGAAACGCTATGAGGAAAATCAGCGGTACCTGAACTGGAAATACCGTCTGGTGGTAAAGAAGGACCGGAAAAAGCAGCAGTTTGCCCAACGGAACATTTACCGCTTCTACAAATGCCCTTCCTGTAAGCAGAAGGTGCGCGTTCCCCGGGGAAAAGGAAAGATTTGTATTACCTGCCCGAAATGCCGGACGGAATTTGTGAAAAAAAGTTAAAAAGCCCAAAAGTGCCTGCTGCATGGATGGTTCCAACACCATCTGTGCAGCAGGCTCTTTGATTTTTATTCTAAGATAAGCAGGACGATAAGCCGGGTTATGTCGTGAATAATCATCTATCTAGGATAACTGTTGCCAGTTACCTCAAGCAACCAACCTGAAGCTGGCGGGCCACGTACGCTTCGATTCGGTTTTGCTTCGGATGGGGTTTACATGTGCCCCGCCCGTTACCGGACGGGCGGTAGTCTCTTACACTGCCCTTCCACCCTTACTGCATTGCTGCAGCGGTATATTTCTGTTGCACTGTCCTTGGAGTCGCCTCCACCGGCCGTTAGCCGGCATCCTGCCCTGTGAAGCCCGGACTTTCCTCACCTGCGGCCTTTCGGCGCCTGCAGCTGCGATTATTTGTCCTACTTATCTTTGATTGCACTTTCTTACTTTATTCCGAAAAATTTTCAAGTTCCAAACATCAGTTCTTATACCTGAAAACAACTTCCGCCGATAAATTCCCTTAAAATAGAGTTCTGATGGATATGATCCGAAGGAACCGGAAGGAAATAATCCAAAAATTTTAAAATTCGCTTTGCTTCCAAATATTCCGGACAATCCCGGTCAATATGGAACAGCATCGGTTCCGCATAAGGCTTTAATACCGCAAGCTCATAAATCAATGCGGAATTAAACATAATGTCCGCTTCTTCCTGGAAGGGGAAAATATGCTTCTCCTCTCCCCGCCGAACCGAATCCCACCTGGCAAAGGTCTCCCGGGCCGAAATATTCCGGCTTTTGGCATCCCTTACAATCCGGCGGATCAGCCGTCCGTCCGTGGTAGGCAGACAGTTATGCTCGTCAATATTCAGCTGGGTCAACGCGCTGATATAAATTTTCAGCTTGCTGGATTCCGGCAGGGAATAAGACAGCCTGTCGTTAAGCCCGTGGATTCCTTCCAGCACCAGAATATCGTTCTTTCCAAGTTTCTTTTTATTGCCCCGATATTCCCGCTTTCCGGTCTTGAAGTTATAGGTCGGCATATCCACCGTTTCCCCCCGAAGCAGCGCATTCATATCGTGATTGAATAATTCAATGTCCAGTGCTTCCAGACACTCGTAGTCATATTCCCCGTTTTCATCCCTGGGGGTGTCCACTCGGTTTACATAATAATCATCCAACGCGATAGGATGGGGATGCATGCCCTGGGCCATCAGCTGAATGGAAAGCCGATGGGAAAAAGTAGTCTTTCCGGAGGACGTCGGCCCCGCAATCATAACAAATTTCTTTTCTTCCTGCTCGGCGATCTGCTCGGCAATTTTGCCGATCTTCCGCTCCATCAGCGCCTCCTGCACCAGGATCACATCCTGGATACGCCCTTGGGAAACGGCATCATTCAATGCCCCTACGGTATTGATCCCCATCATTTCGCCCCATTCCACAGACTCCTTCAGTACATGGAACAGCTTGTTGGGCGGCTGAAACTCGCTGGGCTTCTTTGTATCGTCTCCCGGAAAAATCAAGGCAAACCCTTCGTCATAAAGCTGCAGGTCAAAATATTTCAGATATCCGGTATCCGGCACCATATATCCATAATAATAATCTATATAATTACCGATACTGTAAATATTCATTCGGGAGCTTCTGCGGTAACGGAACAGCTTCTCCTTATCCGTCATCCCGTGCTGGGCAAACAGCTTTACCGCTTCATCCGCATGGATGCTCCGCTTCTCGATCGGATGCTTCTCCGCTACCAGACGATGCATTTCCTTTTTCAGCTGTTCCAGATATGCTTCCGTTACCTGCATTCCGCCGGAAAGCTCACAGTAATACGCCTGGCTGATGGAATGCAAAACCCGCACCCGGGTCTGTATCCCGGCTTCCCGGGAAAGATTGTATACCGCCCGCTGCATCAAAAGGGTCACACTCCGCCGATAAGCCTTTTTACCCGCTTTATCCCTGGTCGTTACAAAGGAAAGCTCCCCGTCCCCCGGAACCTCTTTATTCAGCTCATACAATTTGTGGTTGAACAATACCAGTACAATATCGTCCTCCAATTCCCCCTGATACCCTTCGGCAATCTCAAAAAATGTAGTATGGGCAGGAAATTCTGTTTCCTTTCCCCGAATCTTCAGTGTATACATTCCGCTCCCCCTCCTTCTATTGCAGAACCCTTTCTTCCATAGTATGATTTCCGTCGTAAAACGTTTTTCTAAATTTGCCTCTCAAAAATCGGGCGGTCGGAAGGAACATTATAAATATAGGAACGGCTGCTTCGGCTGCTGCCCGATGACTTCCAACTCCGGAAGCTTTTCTTTTAGAAATTCCGTCATATACGGGATAAACAGCTTCTCCAGCCCATAATGCCCCGCATCAATGACTGCCATGCCCCGGGCCGCGGCGTCAATCCCCTCATGGTGGTCAATGTCCCCCGTAATCAGCACCTGGGCTTTGGCCTTTAAGGCATCCTCAATTACGCTCTTCCCGGAACCGGGGCAAACTGCCGCCCGCAGTACCGGGACCCGAAGCGGTTCTTCCGGCCCGGAAGGTACAAACACCTTCACTGTGTCCACCGAAAAAACATGCTTCACCGTCCGCACGCATTCCTCCAGTGACATCTTGTCCGGCAAATCCCCGACTTTTCCGATTCCTACAATCTTCGCAGCCGCAAGCTTCCCCGAAGGCTGCAGCACCGCCCGGTGTACCAGCCCCAGCCGCTCTGCTGCCAAATCCGCCATGCCCAAGACGTCAAAATTCGTGTGCATCGCATAATATGCCATGTCGTGTCGGATCAGCTTGATCACCCTTCTTCCGATAAAATCCTGTTCCGACACTTTTTTCAGGCCCTTAAAAATCATGGGGTGGTGGGTCAAAAGCAGATCCGCCCCGGCTTCCGCCGCTTCCCGGATGGTTTCGTCCGTTGCATCCAACGCCACATAGATGCATCGAACCTCTTTCTCCCGGCTGCCTACCAAAAGCCCTACATTGTCCCAATCACAAGCGTATTCTTCCGGGGACTGTTTTTGAAGTACCTCTGTCACCGCACTGCATTTCATTCCGAACTTCCCTATCCTTCCTGCCGTTTCTCATACCCTTTCAAAGCCGGCCCATTCCCAGGCTCCCGTGGGCAAATGCTGTCTACTGTTTCTCATACCCTTCCAGGGCACAGCGGATTCCTGCAAGCTCCTGCTCCAGCAGGTTCAACCGTTCTGCCCCGGCTGCTCCCAGAGCCTGGCTTCGCAGATGCGCTGCAATTTCCTCCTGCTTCCTCTGCTGCCGCTGCAGGAATTCCTTCAAAACCGGGTGCTTATGCTTTAACAGCAACGGCCCGTACATCAATTCTATCCGTTGTTTTCCAAAATCCCCATATCCAGGACTTTCGGAACATATGTTTTCTTCCTGCTCCGGCCCGCCTGCAGATTCCCGCCGCACCTGCATTATGGGATAAAATTTCCCTTCCTCTTCCACCATATCCTCTGCCAGCAAACGGTAGTTCCGCCGGGCCAGATACTGCCGGAATTCCAAAAGCTCCGATTGCGGCTGAAGAATCAATATGGTATCCTCTCCCACCTTCTCTTCCCCTGCTTCCAGGATCCGACGCATGGTATTGCCGCCCATTCCGGCAATGACAATCACCTGGGCCTCCTTTGGACGAAGGGCAGCCAGGCCGTCGGACAGCCTGGTTTCTATGTAGCCTTCCAGCCCTTTTTCCCGGATATGGTCCCTGGCCCGCTGCAGCGGCCCTTTCCTGACATCCATGGCAATGGCCCGCCTGCAGATTCCCTGTTCTACCAGCCAAATCGGGACATAGCCGTGATCCGTCCCCACATCCGCTGCGCATTCTGCCCCGGGAACCATTGCAAGGATGCTCTGCAGCCGTTTTGACAATTTTCCCATTTTATTCCAAATAATCCTTTAATTTCCGGCTTCTGCTGGGATGGCGGAGCTTCCTTAGGGCCTTGGCTTCGATCTGACGGATCCGTTCCCGGGTTACGTTGAACTCCTTGCCCACCTCTTCCAGGGTTCTGGCCCGGCCGTCGTCCAGGCCGAAGCGGAGCCGCAGCACCTTCTGTTCCCGTTCGGTCAAAGTTCCCAATACTTCCACCAGCTGTTCCTTTAATAAAGTAAACGCCGCCGCGTCTGCAGGCACCGGTACATTGTCGTCCTGGATAAAATCGCCCAGATGGCTGTCTTCTTCCTCTCCGATCGGCGTTTCCAAAGACACCGGTTCCTGGGAAATTTTCAAAATCTCCCGGACACGGTCTACCGGCATATTCATATCTTCCGCAATCTCTTCCGGGGAAGGCTCCCTGCCCAGCTCCTGTAAGAGCTGGCGGGATACCCGGATCAGCTTGTTGATGGTTTCCACCATATGGACCGGAATCCGGATGGTTCTGGCCTGGTCTGCAATGGCCCTGGTAATGGCCTGACGAATCCACCAGGTAGCATAGGTACTGAACTTGTAGCCCTTGCGGTAATCAAATTTTTCCACCGCCTTAATCAGGCCCAGATTCCCTTCCTGAATCAGATCCAAAAACAACATGCCTCTTCCCACATAACGCTTTGCAATGCTGACTACCAAACGTAAGTTCGCTTCTGCCAGCCGTTTCTTTGCCTCCTGATCTCCCAGCTCCATCCGCTTGGCCAGCTCGATTTCCTCTTCCGCACTTAAGAGAGGCACCTTTCCGATTTCTTTCAGATACATGCGCACCGGGTCTTCAATGCTGACCCCGTCCGGTACGGAAAGGTCGATTTTCTCTACCTCTACGTCTTCTTCGTCATTTAGAAGGATATCCACATCGACATCATCGTCGTCATCGGAAATACGAAGCACATCAATATTATGGGTTTCCAGAAAATCCAGAATCTTTTCAAACTGCTCCGCGTTCAGCTCCATTTCGCGGAAAAAATCACTGATTTCCTGGTATTCCAATACATTTTTTTTCTTTTTGGCAATTGCCAGCAATTCCTGTAACTTTTCGCTAAATTTTACTGCTTTTTCTTCCATTTTGTTTCATCCTTCCATTTATTGTTTATATTTTGTCCCTAATTGATAGAAATATGCAATTTTTGTATTTCCTGCAGCTGCCGCTTATCTTCCACCAGTTTCTTCAGCCCCTCCAAATCCGCGGGGTCCAAATGCCTGGAACGATACGCAATGCTGTTCTGCTTAATCCGGACAATCGTTTCTTTCAGTGCTTTTTCCCGTTCCTGGCTGGTGTTCAGCTCTCCCAGCCTGGTATGGAACAGCGAGGCAACCTCCCGCTGCTGCTCTTCATCGGTAAACATGCTGATAATCTTTGCCGGGTTTACGCCCCCTTCTTCGTGTTGTTCAAACAGCACCCGGGCAGTTTTGGCATACAGCTCTTCCGTAAAATCCTCCGGCCCTACATAGGGCTTTATGATGTCAAAAAGGACGGTATCCTCAATCAGCCAGGTCAGAAGGAGCTTCTGGGACTTGTCCATGCCGCCTTCCTTTTTCTTATTTTCGTGAATTCCGCTTTTTAAAGGCTTCTTCTCCACGATTCCCCCGCTCTTGGCCGCCATCCGAATCACCAGCTGCCGTAAGTTCTCATATCCGGTGATATTGTCAAAGATATGGAGGAGCTCTGCCTGGATGAATGGCTGATTAACTT
>CAJUSQ010000081.1:0-4958 GCA_910588885.1 uncultured Lachnospiraceae bacterium | reverse complement strand
CTCATATCCGGTATGGTATTTCCCGGCAATGGCCTCAATATAATTGTTCCGCTCCAGCTCTTCTTCAAATTCCAGGAGCTTTTTGGCCACTTCATTATAAAATGCCGTCTTTCCCTCCGGATCTTTTAAATCGTACTCCCGTTCTATCACGGATACCTCGAACAGAAAACTGTTCTGGGCATTGTCAATCCGCTCCTGATAAGCTTCGGTTCCCAACGCCTGAATAAACTCATCCGGGTCCTTATAGGGCTTCATATCAATGACCCTTGCACTCAATCCGGCCTCCTTCAAAATCGGAATTGCCCGCAGCGCCGCACGGATTCCGGCCCCGTCACTGTCAAAGGTCAGATAAACTTCCTTCGTATACCGTTTCAGCAGATTGGCATGGCCCGGCGTAAAGGCCGTCCCCAGGGACGCCACCGCATTGTCAAAGCCTGCCTGGTGCAATGCGATCACATCCATATATCCTTCACAAAGGAGAATCTGGGGTTTCCGGGAGCTTCTCGCCAGATTCAGCCCGTAAAGGTTCCGGCTCTTGTCGAATACCCTGGTTTCCGGGGAATTCAGATACTTGGGTTCTCCCTCTCCCATGACACGGCCCCCGAATCCGATCACCCGATGGTTCACATCCATAATCGGGAACATGGCCCGGTTCCAGAATTTGTCGTATCCGCCCCGCCTTTCATCAATGGTAACAAGCCCCGACTCCTTTAAAATGTCATCCTCGTATCCCTGCTGCTTTAAATACCGGTACAAATCGTCGCTAAACTTGTTAGAATAGCCTAACCCAAATTTCTTCATCGTCTCCGGGCTTAAGGCCCTTTTGGTCAAATACGCCATGGCATGTTTCCCCTGCTCCATCCGAAGCTGGGCATAAAAATACTTGGCCGCCACCTTGTTGATCTCTAAAATCCGCGCCCGTTTGTCCGATTCCTCCCTGGCCTGGGCGTTCATTTCCCGCTTCGGCAGCTCTATCCCCGCCCGGGTTGCCAGCACATCCAACGCTTCCAGAAAGCCGTAATTTTCATAATCCATTAAAAATGTAATCACATTTCCGCCTGCCCCGCATCCGAAGCAGTAATACATCTGCTTATTTCCGGAAACGGAAAAGGACGGCGTTTTCTCGTTATGAAAGGGACACAGCCCAAAATACGTACTTCCCTTCTTCTGCAGCCGGACATACCCGGAAATTACGTCCACTATATCGTTGCCGGAACGGACTTCCTCTATCAAATCATCCGAATAATATGGCATTCTCTACCTCCGGTCTTCCCACATTCTTCCTGCAGCCGCCCCTGCCGGTATCTGCAGAAATCATTCCCTCATGCGCTAATTTACCTGCCATGCTTTCGGCATAAAGTATTCCTCAAATTTAGCAATTGCATACTGGTCCGTCATGCCTGCAATATAATCGCAGACTACCCGTCCCTTTGTTTCCCCCTCCTCCATCATCTGTAAAAACTGTTCCGGCATTTTCTCGGGATAATCCATATAATAAGCGAAAAGCCGTTCCAGCAAAGCCTTTGCCTTACGCTCCTCCCCCTTCGCCATGGGATTCTGGTATACATGTACAAACATGAATTTCCGCAGTCCCTGCATCGCCTGTTCTACCTCTGCGGACATATGTAGATCCCCGGTCCCCTGGCTGCTGATAATCATATCATGAATCAATGTGTCCAGACGTTCTCTGGTACTTCCGCCCAGCACCCGGCGGTATTCTGTGGGAATCTCCTCTTCCCGCAGTACCTGGGCACGGATGGCGTCGTCAATATCATGGTTAATATAAGCAATCTTATCGGACAGGCGCACGATTCTTCCCTCCGGCGTGGCCGGCATGGCGTCCATCTGGTGGTTCCGGATCCCGTCCCGGACTTCCCAGGTCAGATTCAGTCCCCGTCCCTGCTTCTCCAGCCGCTCTACAACCCGGACACTCTGCTCATTGTGCCGGAACCCTCCCTCATATAGCTGGTTCAGCATCGCTTCTCCCGCATGTCCAAAAGGCGCATGACCCAGATCATGGCCCAGGGCAATGGCCTCCGCCAGCGCCTCGTTCAGCCGCAGCGCCTTGGCAATGGTGCGGGCATTCTGGGAAACCTCCAGCGTATGAGTCAGACGGGTACGATAATGATCCCCCTTGGGTGTCAGAAACACCTGCGTCTTATGTTTCAGACGACGAAATGCCTTACAATGAAGAATCCGGTCCCGATCCCGCTGGAATACCGGACGGATATCACAGGGTTCTTCCTCCCGGTCCCGTCCCCGGGAATTCTCGCTCAAGGTTGCAAAAGGGCTTAGGAACGCACGTTCTGTAAACTCCATCGACTCCCGAATCGTCATACCATCACCTCTAATGTATATATTCCGCGTCTTTCTCCGATTTCCTTTATTTTTTCCATATTTTTTTACAAAAAATTTCAAAAACTTAACCGTGTTGCATGTTCCGTATCGGAACACACGGCTTTTCAACATATCAGGCTCAGCTTCCCGGCCTTTTTAATATTTTCCGACTTTTCCGGCTATCTTACGGGCAATTTTATAGATCGGCCCCTCCATTCTCCGACGGACCCGCCCAAGCTCCTTGGGAACGGAAATCTTCTGGGGACACCGTTTCTCACATTTGCCGCATCTAACGCAGTTGGAAGCCCCGGAAGGGTTGGTACGCAGCGCATTGCACATGAAATATGCTTTCAGACCGGAAATGAAATTGTCCGTATAGCTTGTATTATATGCCTGAAAGCAGACCGGTATGTCTACCCCTTTCGGACAGGGCATACAATAGCCGCATCCGGTACAGGGAATCTTCACATATTTATTGATCTCTGCTTTCACCCGCTCGATCACCGCCAGTTCCCCCTTCCCCATGGAATTGGGCGTGGATTCCGAAGCGATCCGCACATTTTCCTTCACCTGGGAAAGATCGTTCATACCGGAAAGAATCACCGTAACCTCCGGCTGGTTCCAAAGCCAGCGCAGGCCCCATTCCGCCGGGCTGCGCTTGGGGTTTGCCCGCGCGATCAGCTTCTTGGCCGTCACCGGAAGCCCCTGTACCAGACGTCCGCCCCGCAAGGGCTCCATAATAATCACCGGCAGGCCCTTTGCACTGGCATACTGCAGGCCCCGTCTGCCCGCCTGGGAATGCTCGTCCATATAGTTATATTGAATCTGGCAGAAATCCCACTCATAGGCATCTATAATCCGGATAAAATTCTCCGTCCCTCCGTGAAAGGAAAATCCGATATTCTCAATGGCTCCGGAAGCTTTCTTCTCTGCAATCCAATCTTCCAGGCCAAGCCCTTTCAAACGTTCCAAAGCAGCCACGTCATTGAGCATATGCATCAAATAATATTCCACATGATCGGTTTTCAGCCGCCGAAGCTGTTCCACAAAATAACGCTCCAGATCCTCCGGCGCCTTCACATAATAGTGGGGAAGCTTTGTTGCAATCTTCACCTTGTCCCGATAGCCTTTCGCTAGAAAAGTACCCAGGCATACTTCGCTGCCTGGATAGGTATAAGCCGTATCAAAATAATTGACCCCTTGCTCCACCGCAAACTTCATTTCTGCTTCGGCCTTCTTCTGGTCAATGGCGCCGCCTTTCTTACTGAACCGCAGGCATCCATATCCCAATCCGGAAAGATATTGATGGTTTCTTGGATTTTCACGATATAACACGATGTCCTCCTTTCCCCGGCACGGCAATAGAACTCCCAAACAAGGATCAGATTGAAACAACAATCATATAAAGCGGGGGAGTGCAGATGGCAGGAATGATTTCCAAATACAATACAGATGCGAAAAGGGGAAATACTGAATAGTATTTCCCTTCTAAATGATAATGCAGGAAAAGAGACTTGAACTCTCATGGTATTGCTACCACACGGACCTGAACTGCCAATTCCGCCATTCCTGCATGTGCTGTAAGTCGTTAACGACTTGTGACAATAGCTATTATATATGCTTTATAGAGATATGTCAAGACATTTTTTTATTTTTTTTTGCAGATTTTTCAAAAATAATTTTTGCCCCAAAAACAGGGGCGTTTTATCCCCTTTTTATCAAGATGCCCCTCTCATGACTACATGGTTGAAGCATATAGATCATGGTAGATTCCGTCCACATAAACACGAACTCCCTCTACGCGATACAGCATAAAATATTTATGATGCTTAAAATGGATCGTCCGATATCCTAAATCCCTCAGCCAGGGATCTTCACAGAGTTTAAGGCTGTCGGCAATGCGGGACAGCCGCTCTATGGTATTCTCCATGTCACTTACTACACTGTCCGCAGCCTGAACGCTTTTTAGCTTATACAAAAGATAGTTAATAATATCCCTGAAGTCCAATTGTGCCTGGCTGGTTAAGACGACCTCAAATCCCATATTCTGCCCTAAGCCCGGCAAGAAACACACCTGCCTCCCGATATTTCCCCTCTGCTGCCTGTTGCCGGGAAATCTCCAACTCCCGATAGATGTCCTCCCTTGATTTTGGTTTCAGGTACCTCCCCACTGCCTCATCCGCCTCTTCGTCTGTCATCTGACTTCCACGGCGGCCTTGGAACGGCTCAAGTGTAAGCTTTTGGATTTTTAATAAATCCGCTTCCGGCAAAGTCTTCATCATAGAAACTGTATTCTCAAGAGTACTCATAGCCATCTTCCTTTCGCATCTCTAAGTCTCATAATAATCATATACGATTTTTTATAAAAAGTTTGCACATGGATAGAAGACACTGGTTTTGGCAGAATAGAAATGAGAAAAAACTTGATTCATAGACTGAGCTATGGTATTTTAAATTTAAGAAATATAAATAACGAGAGGAAAGCAGGTGGATTCATGGCATATGCATTACAAGATGAAAAGGTTAGAGATGCCGCCAATCATGAAAGATTACTGAAAATGCTTGACAGGGGTATTGACGATATGGAAGCTGGCAGGGACCTGCCTTTAGCAGAAGCTTTT
>CAJUSQ010000080.1:1308-13982 GCA_910588885.1 uncultured Lachnospiraceae bacterium | reverse complement strand
AGAATCCGGCTTCTTGCCGTAAGGCAACTTTAAATAGGCCGGATTCGTTACTGTGAACACCCTGGGTGTGAACAGTAACCACCGCAAGCGAATTATACGGAATTTTTCGAGGGATTATGTTGTTTTTTGCGGTGTTTTTGTCTATAATAGAAGAATAGGTTAAGGAGAGTAAACTTATGATAAGATTTTTATACGTAATATTCATGAATTTATTTCGGGCGCCTTATATGATTCCGAAGATGAGATACCAGGCCAACCACCCGGAGAAATATTCTGATTCCAAACGATACAGCCTGGTACGGCACGCCATTACATTAATGAAGCGTACCGGCCGGATTCATACCAGATTTTACGGAGAAGAGCTTTTGCCCAAGGAAGGCGGTTACGTGATGTATCCGAACCATCAGGGCAAATACGATGCCCTGGGCATTATGATTTCGCATAAAGAACCATGCTCCTTTGTAATGGATAAAAATAAATCCCATACCGTCCTGGTCAGTGAGATTGTAGACCTGGTACAAGGGAAGCGCATGGACACCAATGACGTACGCCAAGCGATGACAGTAATCAACGAGATTTCCAAGGAAGTGGCGGAAGGCCGGAAATATATTGTATTCCCGGAAGGCGGCTATGAGTTTAATAACAAAAACAGCCTTGGTATTTTTAAGCCCGGCAGCTTCAAGTGCGCGGTAAAGGCCAAAGCGCCTATTGTTCCGGTGGCTTTGATTGATTCTTATAAGGTCTTTAACAGCTTTCACCTGGGAAAGGTTACCACGCAGGTTCATTTCCTGAAGCCTCTTTATTATGAAGAGTACAAGGGGTTAAAAACCGTGGATATTGCGGAGATGGTAAAGAGCCGGATTGCAGAAGTACTGAATCAGTACAGCTTTGTACAGACCTAAAATCGTACGGTATTTTATTGATCAGCAAATAGGACGTCAGCAAAATCGCAGTCGATCTGCTTTTTGAATTAAGAGGAGGATATGTTATGAGGGATTTATTGATTGTAATTGATATGCAGAAGGATTTTATTGATGGAAGTCTTGGGACGAAAGAAGCGGAAGCCATTGTCACGGATGTCATCCAACTGGCCGAGGAGTTTCCGGGGGACGTGATTTTTACCCGGGATACCCATACCGAAGACTATTTGAATACATCGGAAGGAAAGCATCTGCCTGTAAAGCACTGCATCAAAGGGACAGAGGGCTGGGAACTGGAAGCGAGGCTGGAGGCAGTCCGGGAGAAGAGAGCGGCTTTGGTATTTGATAAAATTACCTTTGGTTCTAAGGAACTGGCTGCATACCTTGCCCAGGAAGCCGGTTCTGAGCTTTCCTCCGTTACTTTATGCGGTTTATGTACCGATATCTGTGTGATCTCCAATGCTTTGATGATCAAAGCATTCCTACCGGAAATTCCCATTCGTGTAAAGGCTTCCTGTTGTGCCGGAGTTACGCCCGCAAGCCACGAAAATGCTTTGGAAGCCATGAAGATGTGCCAGATTGAGATTATTTAAAGCAGGAGGAAAGGAATTATGAAATTTGTGATACAAAGAGTTACCGAAGCATCGGTATCGGTAGAGGGAAAAACAGTGGGGGAAATCCAAAAGGGATTTCTGGTACTGATTGGTGTTTCCAATGAGGATACGAAAGAAATTGCCGATAAAATGATTAAGAAGCTGATTGGCCTTAGAATTTTTGAAGACGAAAACGGAAAGACAAATCTGGCCTTAAAGGACGTATCCGGGCAATTGTTATTAATTTCACAATTTACCTTATATGCGGATTGCAAAAAAGGCAATCGTCCGTCCTTTATCAACGCCGGAAATCCGGATTTGGCCAATGAATTATATGAATATATAATTGCAGCCTGCCGGAATGAAATTTCAGAGGTTCAGACCGGAATATTTGGGGAAGAAATGAAAATATCCCTGTGCAACGACGGGCCCTTTACCGTTATTTTGGATTCCAGGGAACTTTTCTAATCCGGAATTTCAGGAACGTCAAAAGCTTAAAATGTTCAAGTACTTTGATTCCTGTTTCAATTTTCAATCATTTTGATTTTTAATCAGGCTTAACGTAAAGAGGGCAGTGAATCTCGGTTTAGAAAAGGAGATCTATCAGTTCGCGAAATGATGATTTTGCGAACTGATAATACAGATTTTGAATTGGAAAGCTGCTTATGGACAAAATTACGGATAATATAACGGATTGAGGAGTTATTTGAGGAGCAATTTATGGAATATACGGACAAAATCAACTTAGAAAATAAGCGGAAATTAAATGAACTGTTAAAAGAGCTGCCAAAGTTTTGCAATGATTTTTTCAGATATTTGGATACCCGGAATACGTCCTCCCGGACACGTCTGGCATATGCCTATGATCTGCGGCTGTTTTTTCAATTTCTCCAGCAGAACAATCCGGTTTATCAGAAAAAACCAATGAGGGAGATTCCGATCCAGGTATTGGATCAGCTTACGCCTACGGATATTGAGGAATATCTCGCCTATCTGTCCTTTTACGAGACTACGGCCGGAACGGAGCAGACCAACGGGGAGAAAGGAAAATCCAGGAAGCTCTCTTCTCTTCGTACCATGTACAATTATTTTTTCAAAAAGGAATTTATTTCCACCAATGCCCCTTCCATGATTGAAACGCCGAAAAAACACAAGGACAATATTATACATTTGGACAAGGATGAGGTTGCAGATTTGATTACGGCAGCGGAATCCGGCAATTCTTTTACCGCCCGGCAGCTTACCCTTCATGAGAAGACAAAATATCGGGATACCGCCATCCTTACCCTTCTGCTTGGAACCGGAATCCGTGTTTCGGAATTAGTTGGTCTGGATGTAGGGGATGTGAATTTCAAGTATCACAGTATCCGTGTGATTCGGAAAGGGGGAAATGAATCTACGGTGTACTTTGGGGAGGAGGTTTCCGCGGCTTTAATGGAGTATTTGGAGCTGGAGAGGGAAACCATTGCGGCCAGGGCCCTTCCGGAACATGCCAACGCACTCTTTCTCTCTCTGAAATTCAGCCGTCTGACCACCCGGGCCGTGGAGAAGCTGGTTAAGAAATACAGCGATGCAGCGAAGATCAATAAGAAAATTACGCCGCACAAGCTTCGAAGTACCTATGGAACCAATCTATATAAGGAAACCGGGGATATTTACCTGGTAGCAGATGCGCTGGGCCATAAAAGCGTGGAAACTACCCGTCAGCACTACGCTGCCACTGACGATGAACGGCGCCAGCTGGCCGGAAAGTTCTCCGGAAGTATTTTCCGGAACCAGGATACCGGCGCCCCATATCAATAGCTTCTAAATAACTTCTAAAAGAAAAAGTATAACTCACACACTGCAGTCTGCATGTGAGTTATACTTGGTAGATTACCGGATCTTACGGATCTCAAGATATTTCAAAATCATTTCCGCACAGCCTTTGATTCCAAGCTGGCTGCTGTCCAGCGTCAAATGATAGCTTCTGGAATCGCCCCATTTCTTACTGGAATAATAGTTATAATAGCTGGCCCGTTTCTTATCCGTCTTGTTCATCATATCCCGGGCTTTTTCTGCCGTCCAGCCATAAGTATCCTTCAGATGCTGAATCCGGAATTCCTTATCGGCATGGATGAATACGCTCAGGCAATGCTTATGTTCCGACAGCGCATAATCGGCACAACGTCCTACGATAATACAAGACTCCTTTTCTGCCAGATTCTTAATTGCATCGAACTGTGCCAGAAAGACTTTATGGTTCAGCGGCATATCCAAATAGGAAGAAGCCGTATAGCCGCTGACAGAATAGGTATCCATAACTAACGAGTATAGAAAGCTGTTAGTAGGCTTTTCATCATGATTCTGAAAAATCTCTTCACACAATCCGCTCTCTTTCGCCGCAATCTGCAGCAATTCCTTATCATAGCATTTGATGCCCAACTGTTCCGAAAGCGCCCTGCCTACATCCATTCCTCCGCTGCCAAATTCCCTGCCGATTGTTATTACATAATTACTCATAGATATTCCACCTTTCTGCCATGGATACGAAATCCTCACTTCGTTCCATTTTCTACATTACCGTATTAAAACCCGGATACACCTTTTGAGGGTTGCAAAACTGATCTTCTTCGTATCATCTATATACTGATTATAACACAAAAAGGCAGAAATGTATATACAATTATGAAAATTAATAGAATTTTATGATATAACATTCGGAATCATGATTCCGAACGAACTGGCAATTAGGGACAAATACTATAGTCGTTTTTCTAACAATTCCTGAAAATAGGTAGGCAGGGGCGCTTCAAATTCCATATATTTTTTTGTGGAAGGATGGCAAAAACCAATTACCATTGCATGGAGCGTCTGGCCCTGCAGGCGGAAGGGATCTTTCCCGCTTCCGTATACCGAATCTCCCAGAAGGGGATGGCCGATACTGGCCATATGTACCCGGATCTGGTGTGTTCTTCCGGTTTCCAGTTCAAATTCCATGTAGGTATGCGACGCAAACCGTTTCAGGGTACGGTAATGGGTGACAGCCGGTTTTCCGTTTTTTTCGTTCATGGCCATTTTCTTTCGTTCCGTAGGATGACGGCCAATGGCCCCTTCTATCCTGCCGGACTCGTTTTTGACCACACCTCGTACGATCCCCCGGTAACGCCGGGTTACAGAATGTTCCTTGATCTGTTGCGCAATCTGCACATGGGATTCATCGTTCTTGCAGACAATCAATGCCCCGGTGGTATCCATATCAATGCGGTGAACAATGCCCGGACGAATGGCTCCGTTAATTCCCGAAAGGCTGTCCCTGCAATGATACAGAACAGCGTTTACCAGCGTACCGCTGTAATGCCCGGCGGAGGGATGCACGACCATGCCTTTCGGCTTATTGACCACCAGCAGATCTTTGTCTTCATATAAAATATCCAGAGGGATATCCTCCGGCAATATGGCAACCTCCTGGGCCTGCGGGATCGTAACCTCTATGGTATCCCCCGGTTCCATCCGGTAACTGGCCTTTTGCGGGATTCCGTTCACCAGCACCTGCCCGTCTTTGATTAATTTCTGTAAAAATGAACGTGACTGATTTTCATATACATTTGTTAAATATTTATCAAGTCGCTGCTCTGCTTCTGAAAAGGCCACCTCAAATTCCTGCGGCCTTGAAGTCTCTGATCCTGCATCCGGTAACTGCACCGCCACCGCCGCCGTCCCGGTCTCCTGCGGCCCCACAGCCTCCGATAATTCCCTGTCCCTTAGCGCCTGCCCCTTCATTCCAGTTCCTCTTTCTCTTTTTCTTTCTCTTTCCGTTTCCGGAACGGCCAAATGGATTCCAGATCTTCTTCCGTATAAAAGAACAGGAACAATACCAGAAAAATCACTACGGAGCAGGTGACATAGATATCCGCCACATTGAAAATCGGAAAATCAATTAGTTCAAAATAGAAAAAATCGATCACATAGCCAAAACGCATCCGGTCAATGAAATTTCCCAAAGCTCCGGCCAGGATAAAGGTAATCAGCCAGCGAAGGGCACAAAAATGTGCTTCCACGGGAAGACGGTAAAAGACCCAGCACAGCACCAGGAAAATCAGAATCGTGCTGATTACAAGGATGGTTTTCTGGCCCTGCATCATTCCGAAAGCGGCCCCTCTGTTTTCCAGGTAACGAAGACGGAATACGCCATTCCAAATCAGAACATCAGTTCCGCCATTGGCCGGATTCAGTGTTAAATCTGCCAGGTATTTAGAAGCCTGATCCAAAACGGTCAGCAAAAGGACGGAAAGAGCCGCAAGAATTGAATGCTTGGTTTTTATCTTCATAAACACCTCCAAATTATGGGAATAGATACCGGATTCCTTCCAAAATCTGATCCTCCGTAAGTTCTTTTGTAATGTAAGCCTTGCCTGCTTCTGAAAGAAGAATAAATTTTACCTTTCCGGATTCCATTTTCTTGTCATGCTTCGTAGCAGCCAGGACCTCTTCCGGAGAAAATTCCGGCTGTTCCAGACAAAGGGGCAGCTGAAAAGCGGAAATTGCCGTTCTTAGCTGTTCCAGCTGTTCTTCCGGATAAGTGCCGTAGCGGCAGGAAAGATAAGCTGCTCCCAGCATACCCAAGGCGACGCATTGCCCATGAAGCAGCTGAAATCCGGACAGCTTTTCAATGGCATGTCCAATGGTATGTCCGAAATTTAACAATGCCCGCTCCCCCTGCTCTCTGGGGTCCCGCTGCACTACATCCCGTTTGATCATGCAGCTGCCGTAAATCATTTCCTCCAAAGCATCTGGATTTTTCAAAGCAATCGCCGAATTATTTTCGGTTACCTGCCGGAAATACAGGCTGTCCTTGATCTGTCCATGTTTTAAAATTTCCCCCATTCCGGAAAAAAACTGATCTGCAGGCAGGCTTTTCAGCACCGAAAGATTCATATATACCAGCTTTGGCATGTAAAAAGCTCCTACCATATTTTTATACTGCATAAAATCCACCCCGGTCTTGCCGCCGATACTGCTGTCTACTTGGGACAGTAAGGTGGTGGGAACCTGTATAAAGTCAATTCCCCTCAGATAAGTGGCTGCAGTAAACCCGGTCAAATCGCCGACCACTCCGCCTCCCAGGGCGATCAGGAAATCCTTCCGGTCAAAGGCATGGCGGATCAAATGCTCGTAGCCCTGCCCCACCGTATCGGTATTCTTATATTCTTCTCCCGCCGGAATAACATAAGCACTGCAATGAGCAAACATCCCGGACAGCCGCACCTTCAGTTCTTCCAGATAGAGAGGGGCCACGTTGGAATCCGTTACGATGCAGACCTTACGATCCGGGCCATATCCCAGGTCCCGCAAAATCCCCGGCAAGAAATCGAATGTATGTTCTATATGTATCTGATAACAAGGGGAACCCTCATATTCTACGGTAAGTAATCGGCTCATGTATGTCCTCCTTTTGACCACGGCTTAAAAGCCCTATTCATAAATCTCGTACCGGATTTTCAGCCTGCCTTTTTTCGTTTCTCCAAAAGACTGCAGAAAACGGAACCTTCCGATGCCCCGGACGGAAATAATTTCCCCGGGCTTACAGGAATAGCTGACGCTTTCCATTTCCTTTCCGTTTACAAACACGCTGCCCCGCTTGACCAGTTCGCCGGCCTTGCTGCGGGAAAGCCGGCACCACTCCGCTAACAACGCATCCAGGCGGTTCGAGGAGACGATTCCTTCGCAAAGCCGGGTATTTGGACGGATATCCGGGCAGTCTTCCTCCTCGATGGAAACCGAAACGGAGGTATGCTTAATCTGTGTCAGCTCTTCCCGGATATAGGCGGCTACACAGGTATGGCAGAATATATAGATCTGCTGTTCCCGGACCAGGATATCCCCGATCCTGCCCCGCTCGATACCCAGGCTCATCAAAGCTCCCAGCACATCCCGATGAGTCAGCGCATCTGCAAATTTTCGGTTCAAAGGGCGGATACTCTGGCAGACAAAGGGATATTGTAAGGGAAACATAAGAGCATCAGGTAGAAATGCTATCATCTGACGCTCTGCAAATTCATATCCACCCGACATTTCAAAGCCGCCATAGAGCCTGGGAATGGAGGAATGGAAAATATTCTGTTCATTTAAATTCAAAAAGTCGCTGAAAACGGCAAATCCCCTTTGAAAAGCCTGTCTGGATAAATCCACCAGATGGTTGGCTAATATGGTTTCTTCCCGTGTCATAGAATCCTTCCTTTTTAATAATCGAATCGAATGCCTGGGGTACTGATACTTAAAGAATCCACCATATTCAGGAAATCCCCGGAAATGTCTACGCTGGGTGGTGTGATAATAAATATGTAAGTAGAAACCTTCTGGAAATTGCCGTTGATGGCATAGCAGGAACCGGAAGTAAAATCAATGATCCGCTGGGCAGTTTCGATCTCCAACCCTTCCACATTCAGAACAACAGTTCGATCCATTAATAAGGTATCTGTAATCTCCCGTTCGTCATCGACACAAGTCGGTTTGATTACACATACTTCCATTCCGTTGTGCTGGCGCTTTACCGTGCGCATCTGCGTTACCTTTGAGGAAGTTTTGGCCGGCCGGTCCTTTGCAGGGGCAGACTTTCGGTCTTCCTCCGGAAAATCCAGCTCCTTTTCACTGCGGCGGTTCTTCCGGGCAGGCTTTTCCTCTTCTTCATAGTCGTCTTCATAATAATCTTCGTTGTAAAAATCATCCTCCTCGTCCGGATTCAGACGCATTACATTCAAAAATTTATCTAATACACCCATTATATAATCTCCCTAATCATTCCTGAACGCATCCATAATTTCTTTCACCAAAAATCCCGGTCCCCACACGCACCATCGTCGCACCTTCTTCAATGGCAACCATGTAGTCACCGGTCATTCCCATGGACAAAATATCTACCTCTACATTATCAATGTTTTTACGGGCAATGTCAACAGATAATTCCCTCATTTTTTGAAAATAAATTCGGTTTTCTTCGGGATTTTCCACAAAAGGAGCGATTGTCATAAGGCCGCGGATCCGAATTCCCGGCAATTTTGCAATTTCTTCCACCAGGGAAATGGCTTCCTCTTTGGAAATGCCGAATTTGGATTCTTCACTGGCAATATTAACTTCTACCAAAATCTCCTGCCGTATCTGCTTTTTGACCGCCTGGCTGCTGATTTCCTGAGCCAGTCGCAGGGAATCCACAGAATGGATTAAAGATACGGAGCCTACGATGTATTTTACTTTATTCCGCTGGAGATGCCCGATCATATGCCAGTGTATGTCCCCTGGCAGGACGGTTTGTTTCTCTGTCAGTTCCTGCACCTTATTTTCCCCGAATTCCCGAATGCCTTCCCGATAGATCTCCTCCAGCATGGAAACCGGTTTTGTTTTGCTGACGGCAATCAGCGTCACGTCCGATTCCTGCCTTCCCGCCTTTTTACAGGCGATCCTGATATTTTCCTGAACCTTTGCCAAATTTTCCGATAACATGATTCTCCTCCTAATGTACAAGATCATTTTCCGAAACGGCGCTGCTGTCCAATGCAATGTGGTCATACATGGAAATACCGTTGGACGTGCCGCTTTCTACAATTGTATATTCTTCGTTTTCAAATAGTTTCTCAATCCTCCGGAAGACCGCATAGCCCTTGTTGATGTTGTAGACTCCCTCCAAGGTACCGGATTCCTTCAGCGTATACCGTTCGCTGGATTCCGGCAGGACGACCACGTCTCCCAGCTTTACGTCTTCTGCGGATATATAATAGGAAGTATCTGTTTCATAAAACAGAGTTGCCTTTGTAAATACGACGGATTCTTCGCCTTCTTTATTCGTTTTCACCAAAAGGATGCCGTTACTGTCGGAATCTCCGCCTTTTGTGATGTATTCCTTGGGGATGGAAATAAAATCCTTTTCCGTAATGGCGGTATTCGGAATCTTCAGCCCGGTGGTATCCGTCAGCAATAGCTCCAGCTCCAGATAGCGGTCATCCACAAACCGGATCGCGGAATTATTGAATTCCAGAACCAGATAGGCGCCGTCTTCCTTGTTAAGCAGGCTGGAAGCAGCCCAAACCGTGGAATTGTCCTTTTTAAAGGATACCTTAATATTCTCTGTTTCTGCCAGATCCTGGGCCAGTCCCTCATCAATGGGAATAACCACCTGCCAGATTTCACTGTTGACGATTTTGTAAGCGGCATCTCCCGCTGAAACAGTCTGGCGTTTTAGGAAATTCTCCTTTTCATAGGCAGGATTGTCAAAATTTTCACGAGTCAGGCCGTCCAGAGTAAGTCCTTCCAGGCCGTCCGTATGATAAACCACGATTCCGTCCGTTTCCGATGTATACGTATGGAGTCCCGTACCGGAGGCAAGGGCATCCGCTCCCAGCTGTGCGCTGGAATTCAGCTCCTCTACCATGGTTCCTTCCATATCGTATTTAAACTGATAGACCTGGCGGAAATTAACATCGGAATATCCGTTCAGGTATTGTTCCGCCACACTGGCCAGCTCCTGATAGGATTCATCGGAAAGCAGTTTCCCGTCGTTGGCGGCTGCCATCCGGCTGTAATAATCCCCCGTTTCGTCTATGGAAAAAATATAGGTGCCGGTTCCTACCTTGGAGCCGTTTTTACAGTAATAATTGATATATCCGCTGTCATTGGTATGATATACCGTTTCATCCCGCAGTACAATCCCCTGAAAAAAGGTATCCTGGGCAATTGTCCCCTGGCTGACTTCATAGACAGAAATATGCTTCGTTGTAAAAAATACGAACATATTGTACATGACATATAAAAAAATAAGTACAAATACAATTACGCCGATATTCAGGTGAAACGGTTTGCGGTATTTTACAATTTTGCGATTCTTTTTTTTGGCCACTGATTTACCATCCTGTTTCTAACTAACTAAGACCATTTGTGCGGGGAAATCCCCTTTTGGCACTAATTCCGGCTGCCCGTCCGGTATGTCCGCAAAAAGGCCGGACCCCTTACGGGGAACATACGCTGTGCCCGGCGCAGTTTCATATCTTCTTATTATAACACAGCTCCTGCTATAACTCAACAGTCCCATTTATAACTTATCATTATATCTAACTTTCCTATCTTAGCGGATTTTCCAATTTTTTCCAACATGAAACAGCGCAAAATATGCCATACTATCCCTGAGTAAATAAAGGAGGTTTTAGATATGAATACAAAAGCACTTGATTATACACTTCTTGCGCTGGTGATTATCGGCGCAGTCAACTGGGGGCTGATTGGCTTCTTCCGGTTTGACCTGGTTGCTTTCCTTTTTGGGGAAATGTCCTGGCTTAGCCGGATTATTTATGCCCTGGTAGGTGTCAGCGGTCTTTACCTCATCAGTGCATTTGGACGAATCCGTTCGATGGAACAGGCGTAATTATTCATTATTCCCTCAAATGTAACCGGTTTAATTTCAGCTTTACAAAAAGCCGGAGTCCTTGAAAAAGCAAGAAAAAAGCTGTCAGGAATCACGTATTTCTAACAGCTTTTTATCTGTGGTATAAAAATATTATTTATGCAATTTTATGATATATCTCTATTATAAGGAAACACAGATTTTTGCCTTGGCACACTCCGGCAAATCCGCTTCGTTCTTGGAGATGCTGAGAATAAAATCTACGTGGAACGTGCTGCTGATAATGTCCAGCTTTTCAATGGCATGCCCAATCTCTTCGTCCTTTACGGAAGATATTGTCAAAAAGCTGTCTAAGTACATCTCTTCCAAATCGTGGTCCTGTGAAATCACTCCGTTTAAAAACCCTAAAAACTCATCACAATTGGAAATCGGAAAATCGGATACGTTAATCAGACGGACTTTGTTGCTTAATTCATACATGTGTTTGGAGCTTTTATCCAAATATACAATGCTGCCATTGGCCGTCTTCACGGCAGTATTCACCTTTTCCAATAAATGTTTTGTTTTTCCTTTACCTTTTTCTCCCGCAATAATCTGTATCATGGGCAATCTCCTCCTAGTCTGTGGCTCTCATTCCAAACCGCTTTTATAAGATAATTATAGAACATATTTACAGAAAATTCAATCTTTAATTCCAAGTTTTTTGGTATTATTGCTTCTGGCCTTAGGATCCCGCTGCCGCCTTCTGCAGCAGTTCCGTCATCTGGGTGTACAGATTGTCCCGGTTTTCCGCCCGCATGACAATGGAAATATAAGGCTCGCCGCTTCCGGTTTCACTGCTTAAAACCAGACAGTGTCCGGCGGCATTGGTCGTCCCGGTCTTTCCGCCCACTATGGTGATGCCCTCCGGAACCTCCTCTTCCCCCTGAAGATAACGGTTGCTGTTCTTCCACTCCTCGGTGACAGGCTCCCCCTGCCCATTGGTATACTGGGCCGTATAATCCACGGTACTGATCAGCTGGCGGAAGGTTCCGCTTTCCATGGCTGCCTGGAAAATCAAATACAGGTCATACACGGTGGTATAATGCTGCTCGTCGGGCAGGCCGTGAGGGTTCATAAAGTGGGAATTGGTAGCGCCCAAAGCCAGGGCTTCCTGATTCATCAGCGCAACAAATGCCTCAATACTGCCGGAAACCTGTTCGGCAATCGCATTTGCGGCATCATTGCCGCTGCACATCATAAGCCCGTACAAAAGCTGCATCAGATCAATCTGGTCGCCTGCCTCCAGACCGCAGACGGAGGAATCCACGTCGATCTCCATAGCCCGTTCGCTGACGGTGGCAATGCTCTGCAGGTCCCCGTATTTGAGGGCTACGTATGCCGTCAGGATTTTAGTGGTACTGGCCGGGTAAAGCTGCATATGGATATCCTTGGCATATAGAATTTCCCGGGTATTTGTCCGAAACAGCCCGGCGGCTCCGGACAGATCCGCGGTTATGGCTTCATCCGTGCTGTTTTCATTTCCGCCCACACAGAGTTCCTCCCCGAAAAAAGAAGCTGCTTCCGTCTGTTTTGTAATGCCGATGCCATACTGCTCCGTGGACTGGAAAACCTGATAGGGCTGTTCAAAGGAAACCTCTTCTTCGCCGCAGCCTACCAGGGAAACGGGAAGAAGGACAGCAACCAACAAACCTGTTAATTTTTTCACGATAAGTTTCACGCTATTCGAAATCTCCTTTTTTCACGATAAGTTTCACGCTATTCGAAATCTCCTTTTTTCACGATAAGTTT
>CAJUSQ010000080.1:0-1208 GCA_910588885.1 uncultured Lachnospiraceae bacterium | reverse complement strand
CACGCTATTCGAAATCCCCTTTTTCACGGTAAGTTTCACACGATTCGAAATCTCCGTTTTTAACGGTACATTTCACGCCATTCCAGATCGCCTCTGTCCAGGGCCCGAACCAGCAATTCTGCCGTTGCCAGGTTCGTTGCAAGCGGAATATTATAGGTATCACATAACCGCACTACATTGTTGACATCCGGTTCATGGGACTTCGGTGTTAACGGATCCCGCAGAAAAATAACCATATCCATCTGATTGTGCTCAATCTGGGCTCCCAGCTGCTGGGCTCCGCCCAGGTGGCCCGCCAGGTATTTGTGAATGGATAAATTAGCAACTTCTTCGATCAGCCGTCCGGTGGTGCCGGTCGCATACAAATTGTGCTTGGTAAGAATTCCCCGGTATGCAATGCAGAAATTCTGCATCAGCTTCTTCTTTGAGTCATGTGCGATTAGTCCTACGTTCATAATTCATTCCCCCATTCTGTATTTGTTTGGCTGAATTGCGACATTGATTACTAAACCGATTGCCATATACAGGCTGACTAAGGAGGTCAGACCATAGCTAACAAAGGGAAGGGTCAGGCCGGTATTGGGCATCATGCCCGTTACCACACAAATATTGATAAACGCCTGAAAACCGATAAAGGCTGCTACTCCGCCGCAGATCAGGCGGCCCTGCAGATTCCTGGCCCTTTTCCCAATCATAATACATTCCAAAACGATCAGCAAAAGCAGAATCAGAATCACAGAGGCGCCGATAAATCCCAATTCCTCTCCGACGATTGCAAAAATAAAATCCGTCTGAGGCTCCGGAATAAAATTCCCGTTTTTTACGGAAAATACCGTATCGTTATTTAAACCTTTTCCCCATAACTGTCCGGAACCGATTGCCATAATCGAATTCTGCTGCTGAAATGCATTCTGTGCATATTTTTCCGGCTGAAGCCAGGACATGACCCGGAGGTACTGGTAACCCTGTAAAATTTTCTGGTCCGGCTGCAGGATCAGCGCAATAAATATGATTCCGGCGGGGATGGCTACGGCAAGCACTCCTCCGATAATTTTATAGCTTAACCCGGCCAGAAACAGCATAGCCAGGAAAATCATTGCAATAACGATACTGGTAGACAAATCCGGCTGCCATAAAATTAAGCTAAGGGGGATTCCAATCAGAATCCCGGAAATGAGAATCATAGGGAGCGTATTAATTTTTTCATG
>CAJUSQ010000079.1 GCA_910588885.1 uncultured Lachnospiraceae bacterium | reverse complement strand
GAAGAACCTCTTTTTGCCCCTGAGTGTGAAAAACCGCACCATGGTGCTGGTAACCAACGACCCGCTGAATTATTTTGCCCTGGAAGAAGTGCGCCAGCAGACCGGCTGCTATCTGCAGATCTGTTTAAGCCAGGAAAAGCCCCTGCAGCAGGCAATTTCCTATTATTTTGCGGAAGTAGGGGCAAAAAAGGCGGCGATTCAGGCGAATGCAGGCTTTGGGGAAGACGAATTCGAGGATTTGGATTTGACGGAGCTGGAAAATGTGGAGGAAGAAGCGCCGATTATCCATTTGCTGAACAGTCTGGTGGAGCGGGCCGTCAAAAGCAATGCCAGCGATATTCATATTGAACCCTTTGAACGGGAAACCAAGGTACGGATGCGGATTGACGGCGTGATCCTGGACTATGTTTCCCTGCAGCGGAATGTGCACCAGCCCCTGATTGCCCGGATTAAGATTATGGCAAATCTGGATATTGCGGAAAAACGGATTCCCCAGGACGGCCATTTCCGGGTGCGGACCGAAAGCGGCTACGGAAATATCCGGGTTTCCCTGATGCCCACGGTATTTGGGGAAAAGGCGGTGCTGCGTCTCCTGATGTCCTCCGGCCAGCTGGACTATGCCGACCAGTTCGGGATGGCGGAAGAAAGCTACCGCCGCTTCCTGCCGATGCTGGACTGCTCCCACGGGATCATTTATATTACAGGCCCTACGGGAAGCGGGAAATCCACAACGCTGTATATGATTCTGGAATATTTGTCGGGACGGATGATGAATATTTCCACCATTGAAGATCCGGTGGAGAAAAATGTTTCCGGCGTCAACCAGACCCAGGTAAACCCCACTGCCGGGCTGACCTTTGAGATAGGGCTTCGGGCGCTGCTGCGCCAGGACCCGGATATTATCATGGTAGGGGAAACCCGGGACGGGGAAACGGCGGAAATATCGGTACGGGCGGCCATCACCGGGCATATGGTGTTAAGCACCCTGCATACCAATGACGCGGCCTCCAGCATTGTGCGTCTGGAGGATATGGGAGTGGAAACCTATTTGGCCGCAAACTCCCTGGTGGGCATTGTAGCGCAGCGTCTGATGCGGAAAGTCTGCCAGAACTGCGCCCAGGAAACGGAAACCACGCCCGAGGAACAAAAAATTCTGGGAGAGGACGTGAAACGGGTGAAACGGGGAAGAGGCTGTGCCCATTGCAACAATACCGGATACCGGGGACGGGCCGCCATTCATGAGATTCTGGCAATCGACGCACCCCTGCGCCGGATGATTAGCGATCATGCCTCCACGGAAGAAATTGCCGCATATGCCCGGGAGCATCAGGGGATGCGCACCCTAAGGGAGAGCGGGATTGCCCTGGTAAAACAAGGGATTACGACGCCGGAAGAGCTGCTGCGGATTGCATACGAGTAGCCTTGAAAGATGTATTTTGAAAAAAGGAGAGCGCAGGACTGCGCTCTCCGGGAAAGGGATGAATATATTTTGGATAAAAATATATTGTCGGTAAAATATTAACAATTCTTAAATGCTTTCACTTCCACGCATCAGATTTAAAACAGCGGGATTATATTTAATCTCCTGGTAAGAATAGAAGGAATCGGACCTCTGTTCCTGCTCCTCCTCGTCCTCCTTCTGCTGGGAATCCTGTACGCTGGTATACATATCCAGAAATTCCAGATAATCTTCATAGGAAAACAATTCGTCCAGAATGGCCTGGTAGTAGCTGTCCTCATGAGTACCGGGAACAGAGTAGGAAATATTGGGAACGGAAATACTGCCTTCCATAAAGCCCATAACCTTCACCACGTAGTTCTGGGTTTCCTTAAAAGGCGGGACACCGCCATATTTCGCCACGTTGTTGGGGCCTGCGTTGTATGCGGCAAGAGCCAGCTTCACATTGCCGTTGAATTTATCCAGCATCTGGCTGATGTACTTGGCGCCGCCCATAATGTTCTGGTAAGGGTCGTAGGAATCGGTAACGCCTAATCCCCGGGCGGTAGCGGGCATCAACTGCATAATTCCCTGAGCGCCTGCTCCGGAGGTGGCATTGGGATCAAAATTCGATTCCGCCTTGGCGATGGCCTTCAGTAAATCCTTGGGCACCCCATAGGTGGCGGCAGCTTCCTCAAAAATCTGTTCCAGGGTATTGCTTGTCTTTAAATAAGAAGAAAAATTCGAATCATTGTCCAGCGAGGCTTCGGCAACTGCCGGGGCTCCGGTTTCCGTTGACTGAATTGCTTGTACCTTCATATGTACACTCCTTTGCTTCATTTTTCAAAAAGGAACAATAACAGTATAGCACAGGTACGGAGAAAATTTCAATAAAAATCCTTGAAAAGTTTTGGAAGTTCGTGTACGCTAGAAAGCGGACCGAAATTGAGAAATAAGGAATTGAGAAATAAGGAATGGAGAGCGAAAAGGATGAAAAAAGAACCTTTTGTAACCTATGAAAAATTACAGGAAATCATAAAAGAGTATCCCACCCCCTTTCATTTATATGACGAAAAAGGCATTCGGGAAAACGCAAAGGCCCTGCAGGAAGCCTTTTCCTGGAATCAGGGGTTTCGGGAATATTTTGCCGTAAAGGCCAATCCGAACCCTTTTCTGATTCGGATTCTGAAAGAATACGGCTGCGGCTGCGACTGTTCCTCCCTGACGGAATTGATGCTGGCCAATGCCCTGCATCTGGAAGGCCCGGAAATTATGTTTTCTTCCAATGCCACCCCGGCCCAGGAATACCAATATGCCGATCAAATCGGGGCGGTGATTAATTTAGACGATTTTACCCACATTGATTTTTTGGAAAAAGCATTGGGCCATATTCCGGAGACAATCAGCTGCCGTTTTAATCCCGGCGGGGTATTTAAAATCAGCAACAGCATTATGGACAACCCGGGGGATGCCAAATACGGTTTTACAAGAGAACAAATGTTCGATGGTTTTCGGCTTTTGATGGAGAAGGGAGCCAAAAAATTCGGGATTCATGCATTTTTGGCCAGCAACACCGTGACCAACGCTTATTATCCCACATTGGCGAAAACCCTGTTTGAGCTGGCGGTGGAGCTGAAGGAACAGACCGGGGCGGATATCCGCTTTATCAATCTGTCCGGAGGGATCGGGATTCCTTACCGGCCTGATCAGGAGCCCAACGACATCCGGGTAATCGGGGAGGGGGTGCGTAAAGTGTACGAGGAGGTGCTTGTCCCGGCGGGAATGGGGGATGTGGCCCTGTATACGGAGCTGGGCCGTTTTATGACAGGCCCCTACGGCTGTTTGGTGACCAGGGCGATCCATCAAAAGCACACCCATAAGGAATACATCGGCTGCGACGCCTGCGCCGTGAACCTGATGCGGCCTGCCATGTACGGGGCCTACCATCACATAACGGTGATGGGCAAGGACAACGCCGTCTGCGACCACAAATACGACGTAACCGGTTCCCTTTGTGAAAATAATGACAAATTTGCCATTGACCGTATGCTGCCCAGGGTAGATGTGGGGGATTTGCTGGTGATCCATGACACGGGAGCCCACGGCTATTCCATGGGCTACAATTACAACGGCAAGCTGAAATCCGCCGAGCTGCTGCTGCGGGAGGATGGTTCCGTGGATTTGATCCGCAGGGCGGAGACGCCGAAGGATTACTTTGCAACCTTGGACTGTTTTGATTTTGAAAACCTCCATAGCATATAATAACAAAAAAATGTCAAAAAAAGTGAAATTTTTATTGTATTTGACCAAAAATAGCGATACAATAAACAAGAAGGAGAAAGTATAGTTTGGAGGGTCTATGATGAAACAAAAAAATGTAGCAAGCACAAAGAAAAGAATCGCGGACGAAATTCTCCGCCAGATCGGAAGCAGTGTTATATTTGTGCTTTTGCTGATCGCGGTTGTGGCGATTGTAATGGTGGGGTGGCTTAGTATTTCGTCTAAGAAGACAGAACTGATCCAGGAATCCAATGCGGCGGCAAACCAGCTGACGGGATTCCTGGAACAGTATACGAAGTGCGTGGAGCAGCTGGCAGTCAATCCGGAGATCCGGTATGTGCTGGCCCAGACCAAGCCCGGGGATGATATACGAAAGACCGAGAAGATGGATACGGTGATGGAGAATTTGGTGGGGATTGCGAATACCGATACGGAAAACGTGATGGCGGTATGGACGTCCGATCTGGATGCAAGCATATTGACCCAGTCCGACGGGTTTATCAGTGAAGAAGGATGGGATATTACCGGACGCGGCTGGTACGGCTGTATTGAAAACCAGGAAACGATCCTGACGGAGCCATATGTGGATTCCTCTACCGGAAAGCTGATTTTAAGCGCTGCTGCTCCGGTGATTGATGAAACAACCGGAGAAGTGCTTGGTGCGGTGGGCATGGACATTTCCCTGGACCATATGACAAAGATCATGAGCGAATACAAGATCGGGAACAAGGGATATATCCTGTTATTATCGGAGAACGGGACATTTCTCTATCATCCCAAGAACGATTTCGTTCAGAAGAATGTTTCGGAGATTTCTATTTCCCAGAATGTGAAGGATGCGATCCAGTCCAAAAGCGATCAATTTATGAGATACAAAGGGGAGGGCGTTACAAAGTACGGGTTCCTGCAGCAGGCCGGGGATACGGGCTATATCGTCCTTAGCAGCCTGCCGATGTCGGAATATTACGCCACGCTGATCCTTATGGTGATTGCCCTGGTGATCATTTTTTCAGTGGGGATCCTGCTGATTACGGTCAGCATCAGACGGAGTGCGAAGAAGCTGACCAAGCCGATTATGGAACTGAACCAGACGGCCCAGAAGCTTGCGGCAGGGGATTTGGATGTCAATCTCAGTATTACCAGCGAGAATGAAATCGGGGAGCTGGGATTGTCCATCCAGAAGACGGTGGACCGGCTGAAGGAGTATATTGTATACATAGATGAAACGGCCGACGTTCTGGCCCGGATTGCGGACGGAAAATTAAGTGTAGATTTAAAAAATGATTATGTAGGCGAATTTCAGAAGATTAAGACCGCTCTGCTCAACATTTCCGATTCCATGAACGAAGTAATGATGGGAATCAACGAAAGCTCCGAGCATGTGTCGGTAGGAGCGACAGAGCTTGCAACCGCTTCCCAGGTCCTGGCGGAAGGGGCGGAGGAACAGGCCGAATCCATCGAAGCCCTTACGGCTACCACGAATACCGTTGCAGACCAGGTGGAAAACAGCTTAAGGGATGCGGAAGCTTCTGCCAAGGCAACGGCCCAGGCAGCAGAAATGATTGAGCAGAACCAGGAAAAAATGCGGCAGATGATGGATGCCATGAATGAAATCCATCAAACTTCCCAGAAAGTGGTGGGAATTATTCAAACCATTGAAGATATTGCGTCCCAGACCAATTTACTGTCCCTGAACGCTTCCATCGAAGCTGCCCGGGCCGGAGAAGCGGGAAAGGGGTTTGCAGTTGTGGCGGATGAGATCGGAAAGCTGGCCTTAGAAAGCTCCAAAGCGGCCAGCACTACGAAAGAGCTGATTGAAATTTCCATGGAAGAAATCAAAAAAGGAAATGCGATTGCAGTCGGCGCCATGAATTCATTGAAGGAGTCGGTTACAGCGGTCGACCATGTAAACGGCATGATTCAGGGAACCGCCGAAAATGCAGCGGTCCAGGCAGAGAACATGAAGCAGCTTAGAGCAAGGATCGAGGAGATTGCCCACGGGATACAGGATAATTCCGCGGCTTCCCAGGAGACGTCGGCAACCTCGGAGGAACTGGCTTCCCAGGCGGAAGTATTGAATAAAATGGTACAGCGGTTTGAATTGAACCAGTAAATGCGGCAAAAGCGGCAAGGGAAGCACAGACGCGCCGGGAAAAGCGAATACAGATGAAAAGAGTTCCGGATGGTATGGTTTTGATACCATCCGGTTTTTTTGACAAAATCCCAAAAGGGGTGTAGGATAGATGCAAATCAGGAAAAAGGGCTGGGCACGGTTTCCTCTGAGTGGTGATTTTGGAAGGGTTGTTATTTCGTGTCAGATATGGGACATTTGGAACAATCAATGGTTACGAAAACAAATACGGCTACCGATAAAATTTAAAGAAAAGTAGTGGTATGTCTAAGAAAAACAGGCATCGGAATCATCGGTCAAGGAGGACATTAGGATGGCAATGAATATGGATTACAGTCAGTTTTACAGAGGAACAACAAATATCCCTTCCTATGGGAAGGGGCCATATAAGAAAGACACCCTTGTAAAATATGAGTTTCATACCAAGGATGAGCAGGGCAATAAGGTTATGGATCAAATGTCAAAGGAAGAAACCCTGCAGGCAATGAAGGAGATCCGTTCCTGGTATGGGGATGCGGTTATTGTGGAGTTTTCAGGAGACGGCATGGCGGCTCTTGTGGAGAGCAAGAAGGGCGGCACGATACCGGAAGACCAGGAAGCAATAGACGCGAAAAATGCAGCTTTTCAGAAAGAGATTACACAGGTGGACAACACCCTGACGGATCTTCCCGCATATTCCGGGATGTATGAGGCGGATAAGGCGGTTGCGTCAGCGCTGGAGAACTGCAGCAAAGAGGAGAAAGGGTTTGTGTATGACATTATCCGTCAGAATTTCCTGATCGGAAACAGCAGCTCCATGACGGAAGAGGAGCGGCAGGCGAATATCTCCCTGGGTATGAAAAAAGCGGAATATGCGGCAGAGCATTTTATTTCGGAGGACAGCAGAGAAGCATTCTTAACAGCAATGGAATCCATTGCGAAGCTGGCAAGCGCAGGAAATGCCGACAGCAACGGCAATATGGACTACGGGGTGGCGAAAGGAAGCTATTTAGGACATGGCAGCGGCCTTGTCCGGACTACAAACGTGATTGGCCTGATGCAGAAAATGGATAAAGACGCATATGCCGAGTACCAAGAGAAGGGAAAGAACGACGACGGCGGGCTTAGCGCATTGAAATTCCTTACCAATTGGTATATCGGTGCGGTAAAGAAAAATCCTTCGATGGTTGAGGAGTATGAAGAGCAGTCAGAGGAATATGTGGAGAAAAACGTGAAAGGCCGGAAGCTTGATACAACCTTTGCAGGCTTAAAGACCGGAAGCAAAGCCGACTTTTTGGAAAGTCTGAAATTATTCCAAAACAACAATCCCGATTTCCTTTCTTCCATGATAAACCGGGAGCTGACATCGAAGTTTTGGAAATTTTAAGGGAATGGTTTGTAATAGGAAGGAGTGTTTACACAGGAGCGGTCTCTATGAGATCAAAAAGTCTTGATTGATTTTGCAGGAATTTCAGAGTATAATGAATTTGATACCCTTTTTTGTTTGCGGGAATACAGGAAGGCACATCAGATGAGATACTTTCGGAATGCGATGCGGAATGTGACAGACATTTTTTCATTTATCTACGAAATTGATAAGTCAATTTTTAGTATTTTGGCATGTTCGGTACTTTTGACAGGGTTGGCAGTTTTACCTGCTATGTATTTGCCGAAGCAGATTTTGGATGAATTTGCAGATGGCAGAGACTATGGAAAAGTAGCCGGATATGCCTTGATTTTTGCGGCGCTGGATCTTCTGTCCGGGTACAATATTTATAAAATGATTGACGGGTGGGAAGCAAAACAGGAAACTAATATGATACGCAGGAGGAGGGGTGAGGATGCGGAGCGAATCGGAAGTAAACCATGCGGTAGAAAAGTATGCCGACATGGTGTGGCGTATCTGCTGCTATCATTTGAAGAACCATGCGGATGCGGAGGATGTTTTTCAGACGGTATTTCTGAAATATATGATGAAGGAAAATGCTTTTTGCGACAGGGAGCATGAAAAAGCGTGGCTGCTTCGTGTCACGATCAATGCCTGTAAGGATTATCTGAAAAGTTTTTTCCGGCGCAATGTGGTTTCACTGGAGGGGCTGAAAGAGATGGAGGCCCAAATGCCCGGGCAGCACAGGGAAGTGCTGGAAGCGGTGCTGTCCCTGCCAGGAAAATATAAGGACGTTATTTATCTTCATTATTATGAGGGATATTCGGCGGCCGAAATCGGAAGGATTCTCGGAAAAAAGGAAAATACCGTGTATTCCCTGCTTTCCAGGGGACGGGGTATTTTGAAAGAAAAGCTGGGAGGTGATGGGTTTGTCCAATAGAATCTATGAGGCATTTGACAATATCAAAGCGTCCCCTTCCATGAAAGAAACAACAAAGCAGTTTTTAGCGGAAAAACGGGAAAGAAAACCGACTCGCCGCTTCCGGCCCGTCTACCGGGGAGCTTTGGCAGCGGCTTGTATGGCGCTGGTTCTTACGGCGGGCGTTTTCGGATATTCCTGGATACAGACGCCGGTGTCTTATGTGAGCATTGATGTGAATCCGTCTTTAGAGCTGGCTTTGAACCGTTTTGATAAGGTAGTGTCTGCAGCTGCTTATAATGAAGAAGGAGAAGAAATTTTACAGGGCCTTTCTTTGGAAGGAAAAGCATACACGGAAGCGATTGATGAGGTAATTGAAAGCGAGATTATGGAACAGTACCTGACCAAGGAAGCAGAACTGGTGTTCACGGTAGCAGCCGAGGGAAGCCGGGAGGAAGAGCTGAAAGCAGGGGTAGAATCCTGCAGCAATCAGATTTCCCATAGCAGCGAGCATGTCAGCGCCGATTTGGGATCGGTTACAGAGGCCCATGAGCATGGCATTTCCCTGGGCAAATATAACGCATATCTGCAGCTGCAGCAATACGATTCGGCTGTGACGGTAGAGGAATGCAAGCATATGAGCATCAATGAAATCCATGGACTGATGCATGCCCATGAGCGGGGAGAATGCCAGGAGAACGGAAGTCACGGACAGGGCGGGGGAGGCCACGGACAAGGCCATCATCATGGAACCTATGAAAGTCCCTGAAAGGATTTTTCAATAGGTGAAAAGGATTCAACATTTTATAAAAGTTACAATAAGCGAACAGAGGGAAAGAAAAAGCCATCGAAAACCGTGGCTTTTTCTTTCCCTCTGTTTATATTATACCATAAAATCCATCGGAAGAAAAGGAGGAGCTACGGGAATATTTTGGGAAGGCCGTGGAGGAGCTGGCAATTCGGCTTAAGCATTTGGAATCGGAAGATGAAAAATGAACTTCTTATATTAAAAATGGACTTCTATACTAAAAAATGAACTTTCGAGCATGAAAAATGAATTTTCATATTGAACTTCTGATCCGGATATGTTATTCTTAGGTGAGAAAATGAACTTTTTGGGAAATATGCAAGGTATATTTTAAAGAAAATGAACTTTTCATCACAATAGGAGAGGAAAACATGGAACATCAGACATTTGCGGAGCGGTTGAACGCAGCCATGGGCCGGCAGAATTTGAAACAGGTGGACCTTCTGCGGCTGGCGGAGCAATCCGGCCTTAAGCTGGGGAAGAGTCAAATGAGTCAGTATGTAAGCGGGAAAGCGGTTCCCCGCAGAGGAATTGCCTTATTTTTGGCAGAGCAGCTTCAGGTAGATTTGGAATGGCTCTATGAAGGCGTCCGGCCCGGGGCTGGTTCAAAGAAGCCGGACGCAGGGGCGGGAGAGATAATGGAGCAGGGAATGATGGAACCGGAGGAAGGAGAACGTACCATGAGAGAAGTGAAAAAATCGTCCAAATTGAACAATGTATTATACGATGTCCGGGGGCCTGTGGTGGACGAAGCGGCAAGGATGGAGGAGAGCGGCACCAATGTGCTGAAGCTGAATATCGGGAATCCGGCGCCCTTTGGATTCCGTACGCCGGATGAGGTCATTTATGATATGCAGCGGCAGCTGACCGAATGCGAGGGCTATTCCACGGCGAAGGGGCTGTTTTCGGCCCGGAAGGCCATTATGCAGTATGCCCAGATTAAGCAGATCCCGAACCTTTCCATTGAAGATATTTATACGGGAAACGGGGTCAGCGAGCTGATCAACTTCAGTATGTCGGCTCTTTTGGACGATGGGGACGAGGTGCTGGTACCGGCCCCGGATTATCCCCTCTGGACGGCCTGCGTCACGTTGGCAGGCGGAAAGGCCGTTCATTATATCTGCGACGAGGAGGCGGAGTGGTACCCGGATCTTGCGGATATGGAGAAAAAGATAACGGATCGGACCAAAGCCATTGTGGTGATCAATCCCAATAACCCTACCGGGGCCGTATACCCCAGGGAGGTATTAGAACAAATTGTGGAGCTGGCAAGGAAGCACCAGCTGATCCTTTTTTCCGATGAGATCTATGACCGCCTGATTATGGATGATTTCGAGCATGTGCCGATCGCGTCCCTGGCCCCGGATTTGTTCTGCGTAACCTACAGCGGCCTGTCCAAGTCCCATATGATTGCGGGCTTTCGAATCGGCTGGATGATTTTGAGCGGCAATAAAAGGATTGCCCGGGATTACATGGAGGGCTTAAACATGCTTTCCAATATGCGGCTTTGCTCCAATGTTCCGGCCCAGTCCATTGTACAGACGGCCCTGGGAGGGTATCAGAGCGTGAACAACTATATTGTGCCGGGCGGAAGGATTTATGAACAGCGGGAATATATATACCGTGCATTAAACGATATCCCGGGAATCAGCGCCGTTAAGCCCAAAGCAGCCTTTTATATTTTTCCGAAACTGGATCGAAAGAAGTTCAATCTGGCAGATGACGAAAAATTTGCCCTGGATTTGTTAAGGGAAAAGAAAATCCTGATTATCCACGGCGGCGGCTTCAACTGGAGCCAGCCGGATCATTTCCGGGTGGTATACCTGCCCCGGATCGAAGTGCTGAAGGATGCGATGGGAAGCCTGGCGGATTTTTTAAAGGATTACAGACAGTCATAGATTTTACGTCGTAGATATTAGATTTTGCATTTCCGGTTGTAACTTTTCCGGAATCAGATATGATGAAACCATCAAGCGGTAATTTCAGCAAGGAGGTTTCAGAAATGAAAGACAGAAAGACAGCGGGAAGGATGGTTTCCAAAATGGCGAAGCAGAGCCTTAGGGCCAGCCGGATGCGGAATATGTTTGTAATGGTGACAATTGTATTGGCTTCGGCCCTGTTGACGGCGATTCTGCTGTTTGCGGCAGGGCAGAAGCAGCTGGAAAAAGAAGGGCTCTCCCATATGCAGCAGGTGGGTTACTATAATTTGACCCGGGAACAGGCGGAGACGTTGAAGCAGGACGACCGGCTGGCCCATTGGATAGAGGTAAAGAGCGGAATTCTGTCCAAGATGGAAGCATTTGACGTGATGCCATTTTACGTGAACGAACTGTCGGACCGTATCCGGGTGGGAGAACTGGAAGAGGGGACTTTGCCGGAGGGGTCAACGGAAATTGCGGTACAGGCGCCGATGCTGCAGAAGATGGGATTGGAACCGAAGACGGGCAGTACGGTGACGCTTTCCTTTTATGACGGGAATACGGAAACATTTACCGTATCCGGGATTTTAAAGGGCGGGGAGTCTGCAAAACAGTATTCGATATTTTTTTCACAAAGTTATGGAGAAACCGGGAGCCAATTAAAGGAGATGCCCTATGAAATCTATGCAACGGTTTCCGGGGCCGGGGAGCTGTCCGCCGGGGAATGCAGGGAGCTGATGTATGCCATCGGCAGGGATGCGGGAATCGAAAGAAAAAATGTGGGCCCTTCCAAGGCATTTCTGGACTCCCTTTCCCTGGATGCACAGTCCGTAATGCTGTACGGGCTAGTGGGGGCGGTGATTCTGCTTGCCTGTATCCTGGTGATCTACGGGGTATTTTATCTGTCCGTGGTCGGGAGAATCCGACAGTTCGGACAGCTGCGTACGGTGGGCATGACCAGGAAACAGATGAAGAAGTTCGTTTCCCTGGAAGGAAGGAGCCTGTTTTTACGGGGAGCGCCGGTGGGAATCATAATCGGAGGAGTGGCCGGATACCTGCTGCTTCCGGGGGGATTTCAGGTGAAAAATGCCCTTTGGACGGCTGTTCTGGTGTTTGCGGTCATTTTTGTTATTACGTGGGTTTCGGTGCATAAGCCGGCACGTCTTGCCGCCGCCGTATCTCCGATGGAAGCGCTTCGATATCAGCCCTCGGACGGGGTAAAAAGGCCGGAAAGCAAAAAGCTGTGCCGCAGGCTGACGCCCTTGAACCTGGGCATGATGAACTTTTCCAGAAACAGAAAAAAAGCGGCCGTTACCATGCTTTCTCTGGCTTTGGGCGGGATTCTTTTTCTGACGGCGGCCACATACATGGCCTCCTTTGATAAGGAAAATTATGCAAGGCAGGGAAATTTTACGGATGCGGAATTCTATATCTGTTTCCCGCCTTCGGCGCTGGAACTGGAACAGAACGGATTGAGCGGACTTCAGGCCAAAAATATTTTAAATGAAGAGATGGTGCAGGAAATAGCTGCATTGGAGGGTGTGAAACAGGTAACGGAGGAGAAAAGCTTCGGGGTTCGTTTTGACTATCCGAAAAATGAGGAGTATGGGACGAACGATAAAGTCAATCCGATAACCCCGGAAGAACTGGAGGAAATCCAGAGTTATCTGGAAGAGGGAAGCGCCGATGGGGAAGCGTTGAGAAGCGGCGACTATATCCTTGCTGCGGGGAATGATATTGCAGAAGAAATTTACGGCTGGAAATTTGAGGTGGGGGACAAGATCCGGTTCCAGTATTATGACGGGACGCAGGCAAGGGAAAAAGAGGTTACGATCCTCGGTACGTTGAACAGCCGGTATGTTTTGGATCACAAAGGACTGGACGGTTGGTTTTTAATGCCGGAACAGGCCCTGCTGGATCTGGTGTCCCATAAGAATTTAAATGCCGGCCTGCTGGTATCCACAGAGAAGGAGAAAGAAGCGTCGGTGGGAGAGGCCCTGGCAGAGCTGGTGGCACAAAACCCGGAGCTTAGTATGGAAACCCTTGCAGAACGGCGAATTGCCTATGCCCAGAATGCCAGCCAGATGTTTTTTGCCATCAGCGGCCTTTCTATTTTTATTATGATGTTCAGCATTTTAAGCATGATGAACACCTTGATTACCAATATCGTGACCAGAAAGCGGGAGCTTGCCATGCTGGAATCCATCGGTATGAGCAAAAGCCAGGTCAGAGGGATGCTGCTTGGGGAGAGTATGCTTCTGGTGGGGGTTACGGTTGTGGTTACCATGACGGCCGGAACCCTGTGCGGATTTGTGCTGTGCCGTCTCCTTTACAATGTCGGGGCGTTTTATATGGCCTTCCGGTTTCCGGCGGTGTTTGCCCTGATCTATACGGCGATATTGATTGTGGTACCCCTTCTCATTACCTTTGTGTCGATCCGCAGCTTTTCGAAGGAAGCTTTGGTGGAACGGTTAAGAGGGGCGGAGTGTTAAATTTAGATGTGGGAGGATGCGGGACTGCTTACCTGGTTGGGTAAGCAGTCTCTTTTTTGGGAGGGGGGGGGGGAATACCTTGCTGATATGAAGCACGAAAGTATTCGGTGAAGGCCAAAAACAGGCAACTCATGAATAAGGAGCAGAAAAGCCAAAGCGAAGTTGAAACTCAATGTTAGAGGACGCACAAAAAAGGAAGGATATGGAACAGATTACCCTTCCTCCTTTTTATCTGGTATAAATTCCGCTATATCATCAAGTGTGAATCCTTCACCCAAGATATTTAGAAGCATATCCAATGTATGCGTTGTGACGGATTGATTGTTTTTCAGCCGTTGAATCTGCGCTCTGCTGATGCCATGAGTATGATACAGGTTGTATTGACTTATTCCGTTTTCTTTTAAAGTTTTAAATAGTTTGGTAAATGTAATCATAATTAAAATCACTTCCTCTTTGTTGTTTAATTATGCCCCAATAGTGGAGATTATTTACAGTTATCAAAAATGGAGATTGTTTTGAAAAGGGAAGGAATGATAATTGTTTATAAAAAACAAGATAGAAAAAATCACCTTCTGCAGTTTTGCGGATGATTGGGAATTTAAAAACTATTTCAGACTGGATGAACTTGAAGAAAGTGAGTTGGATAGTCTGGTAAGTTTTTTGTATCAGCAAGATTGCTATTTGATGATGTTAGATGTTCTGAACAGGTATAGGGAGCGTTTCACTTCTCAGGGAGTTTCTTTATTTGATGAAGTAGATTTTTCAGACCGCTTCTGGTCAAGATTTAAAAAACTGGAAAGCCTTGCAGAAAACCAATGTGTATAAATAGGGGATTAAAAAGTTAATGTTTTGGAATATCTTTTTTATTGATTTTATAGACGGAAATCGTCTTATAACTTCTTACAAGCCTTTATAGAAAACGGCAAAAACCATTGATTTTTCAAGGTTCTTGCCGTTTCTGCTTATATCACGCCGTATCTCTTTACAAGCCCACTTTTGGAGCAAGGGCGGCAAAATAGTGATTTTGTCAAGATTAGTTGACACATTTTCCTCAAGGATTTTGTATCCTATGC
>CAJUSQ010000078.1 GCA_910588885.1 uncultured Lachnospiraceae bacterium | reverse complement strand
CTGCGACCTCTGCGTCCCGAACGCAGCGCTCTACCAAGCTGAGCCACGCATCGCTATCCAAGTGAAAAGCACAACGCATTTCATTGTGCTTCCCACTTGAATTATATTATCACATTTTTCTCCCTTTGTCCAGAGAAAAATGTAGAATACTTTTATATTTTTATCATATCCTTATAGAATATCAAAAATATCGGTTTTTCCCTTTACAGAGAATCAATGTAGTCCGCAATTGCCTCACCGGCCATACGTCCTGAGTTCACGGCAAAGCCCATGGTGTTCCCGGGAAGGGTAAAGTTATAGCTGTCGCCGTAGATGGTGTTTGCATCGCTTCCTGCGCTGTATAAGCCCGGGATTGCCTTGTCATCGGCATCCATAACTTCACAGTATTTATTGACTCTTACGCCGCCGATGGTACCGTAAGCGGCAATATAGAACTTACCGACTCTGTACTTGCCCTTTCCGGTGATGGGATGCAGGAACTTGGGATTCTTGTTGAACTGGGAGTCAAAGTTCTCGTCGCACATGTCGTTGTAATCATCAATGGTTTCCTGCAGCTTGTCTGCATCAATGCCCAGCTTCTCTGCCAGCTCTTCCACACTGTCCGCTTCGATATATCCGTCATAGCCGTCTGCCACTGCACGTTCGAATTCCGGTTCCACTGCAAGGAAGGCTTCTTCCGGATGCACGATATCGAAGATATCCGGGCCGTTCTTCTTGTAGTATTTCAGAATGGCATCGTCCATAATGCAGTATGCATACTTGCCCGGCTGCAGATTGATGGCATTTCCGGTAAAGGTGGTATTGCCCATCTGGTCTTCATTCATGAAGCGGTCGCCGTTCTGGTTGATTAACAGGTTGGGCTGACGAAGTACCGCATCTAATAAGAAGTAATTCATGTTGTCTTTCAGCTGATAAATCATTTCGATATTGGCGCCGAACTTCTGTGCGCCTGCCTTCCACATCATCTTCAAGCCTTCGCCTGCGGTTCCGGGAACCATGAAGGGGAAGAAGTTCTCCCACAGATCCAGATCGAATTCTTCTTTGATCATCTCGGCATTGGTACCGAAGCCGCCGGTTGCAACTACAACTGCCTTTGCCCTTGCCTCGATCTCCTCGCCGTTTTTGTCGGTAGCCAATACGCCCACTGCTTTGCCGTCTTCCATGATAATATCATGTACCGGGGTTTCCAGATAGATTTCGCCGCCCAGCTCTTTTACTTTCTCGGTCATGATCTTAATCATCGGGCCTGCCGCACGGGGTCCGATAATACCGTTTTCCGGCTTCACAATATGCCAGGTTGCTTCGGATTCTGCAAAATATTTGAAGGAACCGGCAAATTCCACGCCCATATCCTCCAGCCACTCAATGGTATCCGCGGATTTCTCGAAGTAAGTCTGCACCAGGTCTGCATCCACGCGGTAATGGGTGTATTTCATATGGATGTCAAATGCTTTTTCCTTGGTAATCTCATAAAATCCGCGCTTCTGGATCTTCGTTCCGATTCCCAGGGGGCCCATACCCATATTTGCCGCGCCGCCAGTTGTATTTGCTTTTTCAAATACAATGGTTTTCAAATCATTTTCCCCTGCCGTAATGGCTGCTGCCAAGCCGGCAGGCCCTGCTGCTACTACGATTACGTCTGCTTCCATTTTCTTCATTCTAATATACCTCCAACCAAAATTTTTATATTTCAAGGCGGTGGAACAGGCGGGGCAAGCATACTTATGCCTGAAATCCCGGTACAAAGCAAGCCTTGCCCACCTCTCCTGTCCGTTGCCCAGCAATATCGTTTCTCAATGCTCCTTAACGCTTCTTAAGATTCTTAACGCTTCTTAAACTTCCCGCACTTCGTCAGACGGGTCGGCAGCTTCGGAACACGGCCTGTAGTTTGAATCACCGCGTCATACTCACAGGCTTCGATGCATTTGCCGCACTTGGTACAGTCAAATTCGTCGATCATATGGATAAATCCGCTCTTCCCTTCGATACAGTCCACCGGACAGACATCCGCGCATTCTTCGCAGCCTTCGCAGAGATTCGGATCAATATAGATACTCATAAAGGAGGAACATACGTTTGCTCCGCATTTTTTCTTTTTGATATGATCCGTATATTCGTCTGCAAAATATTTTAAGGTACCCAGGGTAAAGTCCGCCCCGGTCTGGCCAACGGAGCACTGGCAGCTAAAGGACATGGCATTGCCGATTTCCTCCAGCATCCCCAAATATTCGTTTTTGCCTTTTCCTTCGGTAATTTCCTTTGCCATGGTGTGAAGCTGCCCTAAGCCTTCCCTGCAGAAGGTACATCTGCCGCAGCCGTTTTTCCGCTCTGCCAGGAGTACCTTTTCTTCCTGGTCAATGATACAGCAGTCTGCAGGAAGCACCGTTATCACACCGTTTCCGATATTGGTATCTTTTTCTATTACGAAATCCAGGCCGGAAGCGTCATAGAGGGCAGAACCAATCACAAGCCCTTTAATCTCTTCCACCGTTACCCCTGTAAGGTCACGCACGGTCATGGGGAAGGACACCCGCATTAATTCCCCGGTCTTGTTGTCCTTCGCAACCGCCATCCAGGTGCCCGGCGTATATCTTCCGTCAAATAATTCGCCAAGGGCTGCCATGGTTTCAATGTGGTTCACACTGCTCCCTCTGGAAGTCCGGACATTGACAATTCCTTCACAAAGTTCAATCCCTGCGGCAGAAGCTGCTTTCGCCAGGCTTTCCTTCAGCTCTGTTTCCCCTTCCGGCAGGTACAGTTCCATCCCTTCCGCATCCAAAAGGTAAGCCGCAATCTGCATCCCTTCCAGGATATCGGCTGCCTGTGTTTTCAGCAGGGCTAAAAGGGCGCGGTTGGTGTCGTTGTTATTTAAGGCTGCGATTACTTTTAAGGGAGCTTCCCAACGCTTCTGTTCTGCAAGATCCTGTTCCCATTTTTCAAGTAAATCCTGATTATAAACGCCGAATTCCCGGAGGCCGGCTGCTTTGATTTTCTCCCTTACTTCTTCCTTGCTCATGCTTTTTGCCGTTTCAAACGCTCCCATTATGCATTCGCCTCCTTTTTATCGGAATAATCGCCCCAAAGCCTTGGAGCCGCAATCTGTAATCTTAAATCGCACTGAAGGCATCTGCCTGCTTCTTTGCAAATATCGCCGTCGCAGATTCCGTGATCCACCAGGTTGAAATTATCCTGTCGTTCTTCCACCGGAGTGACGGAAGTCCCTTTCCGCTCCTGATATCCGAATCCTTCGATACTGCCGATATAGGGATCTGCTACCTGGGCCGGGGCCAGAGTTTCCGTGATATCGCCGTCTCCGCCTAAGTATTTGTCAATCTCGCTGGCGGCGTCCCGTCCGTCCGCTACGGCCTGAATTACGGATTTGGTGCCGTGTACCACATCCCCGGCAGCAAAAATGCCTTCGGTATTGGTCATGCTCTTACAGCCTTCCTTCAATACCAGATAGCTTCCCCGGAACAGCTCAAGTCCCGCTTCTTCGGTCAGATCCGGCCGTTGGCCCACCGCAAAAATAACGGTATCCCCTTCGATATGGTGCTCGCTGCCTTCTTCTTTCTCAATAATCGCCCGGCGGTTTTCATCAAAGTGGAAGGATTTTACGTTCATAAAGTCCACGCCCGTCACCCGGTCTTCTCCGGTAATCCGCTCAAAGGTCTGGGCCGGGTGTACGAAAATGCCCTCTTCTTTCGCCTGTTCGATTTCTTCGTCATCGGCCGTCATGGCTTCTCTTGCTTCCAGACAGGCCAGATGGATTTCCTGCGCACCCAGGCGCTTTGCCGTCCTGGCACAGTCAAAGGCTACATTTCCGCCGCCCAATACGATAATCCGTTTTCCCATTCCGATTTCCCCGGCGGTCTTTCCAAGACTTGCTTCCCGCAGGAAATCAATATTCAAAAGGGTGCCCGGCAGCTGGTTTCCGTCCATGGGCAACCTTGCTCCCACATGGGCTCCGATGGCCATTAAAACCGCATCATATTCTTTTAAAAGCTCCAGGGGTTTTTCCACCCGAACATTCGTTTCTATCTGCACTCCTGCTTCCGCGATTACGGCTGCTTCCTCTGCAATAATCGTCCGGGGCAGACGGTAGGAGGGAATTCCATATCCCATCATTCCGCCGACGGTGGGAAGCGCTTCTTTCACGGTTACCGTATGGCCCTGCTTCTGCAGGTAATAAGCCGCCGTCATTCCGGCCGGGCCGCCGCCTACGATGCACACCTTCTTTCCGGTAGCCGGCAGCTGCTTTCCTTTTCCTTTCCAGCAGGAACCCGTATCCTGTTCCGCCGCATAACGCTTAATATTGCGGATGGACATAGCCTCGTTGACTTCTTTCCGCTTGCATTCCAATTCACAGACATGATTGCAGACATAGCCCAGCGCCTTGGGGAAGGGTACCTTTTCCCGAATTACGGCTGCCGCCTCGTCGTATTTTCCTTCTTTCACAAAACGGATGTAACGGGGAACGTCCGTGTGAGCCGGACAGGCGCTGCGGCAGGGTACCACCACATCTTCCTTCTTGGCCTTGGTTTCCAGCAGCTGGCGTTTGTCACGAATGGTTCCGGTGGGGCAGACCTCGGTACATGCCTGGCAGAACCGGCAGTCGGAATCCTTTAACAATTTATTATGTAACGTTCCTACATAGGTTTCCAGATCCTTCTTCTGATACTGGAGCACCTTTACACCTCTTAAGTCGTTGCAGGCCCGGACGCAGCGTCCGCAAAGGACACAGCGGTTCATGTCATGGATGATCAGGGGATTGCCCTCCTCTGCCTTAAAGCCCTTGGTACGGCAGCGCATTCTTGCGTTGTTGGCCCCGATGTACTGAATCAGGGTCTGCAATTCACAATTGCCGTATTTCGGACAGGTGGAGCAGTCCTCCGGATGTCCGGATAACAGCAGCTCCAGAGCCAGAGAGCGCAGCTTACTGATTTGCTCACTGTTGGTACGGATGTTCAATCCGTCCTTCGCCTGCAGGGTACAGGATGCCACGGGATGCTCTTCCCCGTCCACCTCTACAATACACATACGGCAGGAACCGTTTTCCGGCAAATCCGGGTGGTGGCACAGATGGGGAATGTAGATTCCCGCTTCCAGCGCACAGTCTAAAACATTCTTATGATCCGGCACCTCCAGGCGGGTACCGTCAATGGTGATTACAGCCATGCTTCTTCTCCTCTCAGTTAGACTTTTGTTGAATTCATTGACATCTCTTTTTCGGATGTGCTAAACTATGGTTATTATATCACTGATTTTTTGAAAATTCCTCAAACGGCCGTTGAAAAATAAAGCCGCTGGTTTTTTTTTATTTAACATTTGTCTGATGCGGAAGGAAAGGAAAGGTTATGGTTAGACTTTCGGAAATCGTTCAGAGAGTAGTGGAACATTTTCAGGTAATCGTCATGGATACGTATGATACAAAGCTTCTGATACACCGGACGGAAATCCTGTCTGCCGAAACCATCTACGAAGAAAATGTCCTGTACCTGAGCGACGGCAGCATACGGATCGAACCGCCCGCCGGGATGAACTGCTGTCTGATGACGGCGGCGGAAACAGATGCCCCCATCGGACTGGTCCATATTACCAGGCAGCCGCCCCTTTCGGAACTCTATGGATTTATCAACGAATTCCTGAAATTCGAAGCCCTGATTGAAACCCAGAGCAACCAGCTTTATCACACCCTTTACCGGGGCCGGGGCTTAAAGGATGTGGTGACACTGGCGGAACAGTTTTTCCACTATCCCATTTCCGTCTGCGATTCCAGCTACAATATGATCGAAACCTCTCCCCTGATGCAGCACATGTCCTATGGCCTGCAGCACTCCAAATCCCGGATCTATCTGTCCGACTATGAGGTGGACAGCCTGCGCCGGAACCAGGTAGTCGATCAGATTTACCGTTCCCCCAAAGCCTTTGGGGTCCGTACCGTGGATCACCCGGACAATCAGTGGATTTTCTGCGGCATCCGCATTCAGAACGTGATGACCGGATATGTGGCCGTCTGCATGGGAGACACCGATGCCACCGAGTATATCCTTCGGATGACCACGATCCTGGCGGATATCTGCGCCATAGAAATGCAGAAGCATGACTTTTTCATTACCCGAACCGGAATGAAATATGAAAACTTTCTGATTGACCTTTTGGAGGGCCGCTTTACGGATGTCAATATGATCAGCGCCCGGCTGGAGCTTTTGGACCGGAAGTTCCACAAATTTTTCTGTCTGATCGTCCTTTCCTGCACGGAGCCTCACGATAGTGATTTATTTAACAAACGGCAGATGACGGCCCTTCGCGCCGCCTATCCCAACAGTATGTCCGTGGTGTATAAGGATGCCGTGGTGCTGTTTTTAAACCAAAAGGAACCGATTAACCTAAGCCCGGAATTTACGAAAAAGCTGCTGGAATTTTCCTCTTTAAACCATATGAAGGCCGGCATCAGCCAGCCCTTTGTGGATATTTTAAAAATCAATGCTTACTATATTCAGGCCGTCAATGCCCTGGAGCTGGGGGAACGGGCCCATCCCAGGGACACCCTTTATTTCGCCACAAAGCTGCTGCCCCAGTACCTGTTCCGAAATTCCTCCGAAACCGGGCTTTCCGTAGGCATCCACTACCACATCCGGCACCTGCAGGGCTACGACGGGGAATTCCATACGGAATTCATCCCCACGCTGCGGGCCTATCTGGACAACGACCGGAATGCCACAAAGGCGGCAGCGGCCCTGCATATCCATCGAAGTACCTTTTTTTACCGTATAAAAAAAATAGAAGAGCTGCTGGATATTACCATCACAGACAGCCGTCTTCTATTTTTGTATGAATTGTCCTTTCTGATCTGGGACTATTTATGCTAGATCACCATTCAGTTTTAATCCTTTGGCGCAAAATAGCCATTCCCTTTCATCGGAACCCAAACTGTTGTTCACATTTTTCCAGCAGCCGGAGCACCCCAAGGGTTTCCTCCGGCGGAACCAGGGCACTTTCCAAACGGCCCCCGGCAATACAATCCATGGCCTCCAGAGCTTCGTATTCATAGCCGTTCTCCTGAAAAGCCCCGTCAAAGGTTTCAATGGGCCGATTCTCCCAATCCATCAGCGTCACATGCTCCGCTTTATGGAAATATTCCTTCTCAATCAACACCCGCCCTTTGGTTCCGTGAATATAAAGGGACATCTGGCGGTCACAGGCCAGCCCTCCCGTCAGACTGGCAAAGGCGCCATTTTCGTACAGTAACTGTATGGTTTCCATCACATCTACATTATCCCCGCCCTGGGCTGCCCGGGCGGTAATCTGTGCCGGCTCATATCCCAAAAGGGCACAGGCATAGGTCAGGGGATAAATGGATAAATCATACAATGTCCCGCCCTGGTTCCGGTCTTTGTACAGGCGGTGGCTCCTGCCGGCCGCCGTATAAAACCTGGCATCCACTCCCTGGATTTCTCCGAAAGCCCCTTCCCGCTTCCACTGCATCAGCTTTTGAAATACCGGGTGGCATTTGCTCCACATGGCCTCCATCAGAAAGAGCTGTTTTTCCCAGGCAAAGGCATACAGTTCTTCGGCTTCCGCCGCCTTCCGGGTCAGGGCCTTTTCACAAAGCACATGCTTTCCGGCTTCTAAGCACAGCTTCACATTTTCATAATGGCTGCCGATCGGAGTCGCCACATAGATAATATCTGTTTCCTCATCCCGGACAAAATCCTCATAGCTGCCATAGCGGTTTTGAATCCCGTATTCCCGGCCAAAGGCTTCCGCTGTTTCAAGGCTTCGGGAACCCACTGCCCGGACTTCGGCTTGTTCTAAGCGGTTCAGCATTCCGCAGAAGGTCCGGGCGATCCGCCCGGTCCCCAAAATGCCCCATCTTTTTTTCCCGTTCATTTTCTTTCACTCTTAATAATTTTCTGCGTGAATCTCAAAATAGCTCCGGGGATGGTTGCATACCGGGCAAACCTCCGGTGCGTCTGTGCCGACCACGATATGGCCGCAATTCCTGCATTCCCATACCTTCACTTCACTCTTGGCAAAAACAGCCGCTGTTTCTACGTTTTTCAGCAAAGCACGATACCGCTCTTCATGGTGTTTTTCGATTTCCCCAACAGCCCGGAACTTGGCTGCCAGCTCCGGAAACCCTTCTTTTTCCGCAGTTTGGGCAAATCCTTCATACATATCCGTCCATTCATAGTTCTCGCCGTCTGCCGCTGCCCCAAGATTTTCCGCCGTATTTCCGATTCCCTGCAGCTCCTTCAGCCACATCTTGGCATGTTCTTTCTCATTGTCCGCAGTTTTCAAAAAGAGGGAGGAAATCTGCTCGTAGCCTTCCTTTTTTGCCACGGATGCAAAATAAGTATATTTATTCCGTGCCTGTGATTCTCCGGCAAAAGCCGCCTCCAAATTCTTTTCGGTCTGTGTTCCTGCGTATTTGCTCATTTTCTCATTCTCCTTTTTCAGAAAGTCAATATGTCACTTTGTTCCTCCACCAATGAGCCTTCCGGCCCACTGTGACGCAGCTTATTTCTCATGAATCTCGCCGTGAAGCTCCTGCAGGGACTTCAATTCCCCTCTCTCATGGGACTTCACGTAATGGATCCCCTCTGCAGTGGCTTTGGCTGCAGCCAGCGTCGTCATATAGGGAATCTTGGCCTTAATGGTCGCTTTTCTAAGATAGCTGTCGTCGTGGATATCATCCTTGTCCCGGGGAGAGTTCAGCACCAGCTGGATTTCGCCGTTGGTAATCATATCCGCAATATTCGGACGGCCCTCGTAGAGCTTCTTTACCTTCGTAACCGGAATGCCTGCACCGGAAATCAAATCATAGGTGCCGCCTGTGGCCACCAGGGAAAAGCCGTCACCGGAAAGGCTTTTTGCCACTTCCAGCACCTCCCCTTTATCCTTATCATTGACAGAAATCAGCACCGTTCCTTCCAGCGGAAGCTTGGACTGCACTGCTTCCTGGGATTTGTAAAAGGCTTCGCCGTAAGAGGGAGACAGGCCCAGTACTTCTCCGGTGGAACGCATTTCCGGTCCCAGGACCGGATCAACCTCCGGAAACATATTGAAGGGGAACGCCGCTTCCTTTACGCCGTAATTGGGAATAACCTGCTCTTTCAATGCCGGAACCGGGGAGGGACGTCCGGTCAGCTCCGCCGTAATAATATCCGTAGCCAGAGGCACCATGCGGATATTGCAAACCTTCGATACCAGAGGCACGGTCCTGGATGCCCGGGGATTTGCTTCCAGCACATAGACTTTCCCGTTCTCAATGGCATACTGCATGTTCATCAGGCCCTTTACGTGCATTTCCTCAGCGATTTTCCGGGTATATTCTTTAATTGTCCTGACATTCTCTTCGGAAATATGCACCGAGGGAATGATGCAGGCGGAATCCCCGGAATGGACTCCTGCCAGCTCAATATGCTCCATTACCGCCGGGACAAAGGCATGGGTGCCGTCACTAATGGCATCCGCTTCACACTCCAGGGCATGGTTCAGGAAACGGTCAATCAGGATGGGACGATCCGGGGTAACGCCTACCGCCGCCTGCATATATCCCGTCATGGCCTGATCGTCATAGACCACTTCCATGCCCCGGCCGCCCAGCACATAGGAGGGCCGCACCATTACCGGATACCCGATCTCCCCGGCAATGGCCGTAGCTTCTTCCACTGTCGTGGCCATTCCGGATTCCGGCATGGGAATCCCCAGCTTATCCATCATTTCCCGGAATAAGTCACGGTCTTCCGCCAGATCAATGACGGAAGGAGAAGTACCCAGGATTTTTACCCCGTTTTTCTCCAGCTCTGCAGCCAGATTCAGCGGTGTCTGGCCGCCGAACTGGGCAATGACGCCCATGGGTTTTTCTTTTTTATAAATGCTCAATACATCTTCCAGGGTCAGCGGTTCAAAATACAGCTTGTCCGAGGTATCGTAATCCGTGGAAACCGTTTCCGGATTGCAGTTTACGATAATGGTTTCAAAGCCCAGCTTTTTCAACGCCAGAGCCGCATGTACACAGCAATAATCGAATTCAATGCCCTGGCCGATCCGGTTGGGGCCGCCGCCCAAAATCATAATCTTCGGTTTATCCGTATGTATGGGGTTCCGGTCCGCTCCGTTATAGGTGGAATAGTAATAAGCGCTGTCTTCGGTACCGCTGACGTGAACCCCTTCCCAGGCTTCCTCCACCCCCAGGGCAATCCGGCGGTTTCGGATCTCCTCTTCCGGGATCAAAAGCAGCTGGCTTAAATATTTATCGGAAAATCCGTTCTTTTTGGCGGAAATCAGCATTTCATCCTTCGGCATTTCCCCTTTGCAGGAAAGCAACGCTTCCTCTTCTTCCACCAATTCCCGCATCTGTTGGATAAAGTATGCCTTTACCTTGGTGGCTTCGTGAATTTCCTCCGTAGACGCGCCTTTGCGGAGGGCTTCGTACATCATAAAATGACGTTCGCTGGAGGCCGTCTGCAGCCTGCGGAGCAGCTCTTCCTTGGATAAGGTATCAAAATCCTTAACATGGCCCAGTCCGTAGCGTCCGGTTTCCAAAGAACGGATGGCTTTCTGGAAGGCTTCCTTGTAGGTCTTGCCAATGCTCATAACTTCGCCCACGGCCCGCATCTGAGTACCCAGCTTATCTTCCACGCCCTTAAACTTCTCAAAGGCCCAGCGGGCGAACTTAATCACCACATAATCCCCGTCCGGTACATATTTGTCTAAGGTTCCGTATTTTCCGCAGGGAATGTCCTTCAATGTCAGCCCGGCTGCAAGCATAGCCGAAACCAGCGCAATGGGGAAGCCGGTGGCTTTGGACGCCAGCGCGGAGGAACGGGAAGTACGGGGGTTAATCTCAATTACGATAATCCGGTCGCTGACCGGATCATGGGCAAACTGAACATTTGTTCCCCCTATCACCTGCACGGATTCCACGATCTTGTATGCCTGCTCCTGCAGACGCTTCTGGCATTCCTCCGGAATCGTAAGCATCGGGGCGGAACAGAAGGAATCTCCGGTATGTACCCCCAGAGGGTCAATATTTTCAATAAAGCAAACGGTAATAATATTGTTGTCGGCATCCCGTACAACCTCAAGCTCCAGCTCCTCCCAGCCAAGAATGGACTCTTCCACCAGGACCTGCCCTACCAGGCTGGCCTGCAGCCCCCTGGCACAGACCGTCTTCAGCTCTTCCCGGTTGTAAACCAGGCCGCCGCCGGCGCCGCCCATGGTATAAGCCGGGCGCAGGACCACCGGGTATCCCAGCTTGTCCGCAATGGCAAGGGCTTCTTCTACCGAATAAGCCACTTCACTGCGGGCCATCTCAATCCCCAGACTGTCCATGGTCTTCTTAAATTCGATCCGATCCTCGCCCCGTTCAATAGCATCTACCTGAACGCCGATCACCTTTACCTGGTATTTGTCCAAAACCCCGGCCTGATTCAGCTCAGAGCAGAGATTTAGCCCGGACTGTCCGCCTAAATTGGGCAGCAGCGCATCCGGGCGTTCTTTTGCAATAATCTGTTCTAATCGTTCTACATTCAATGGCTCAATGTAAGTCACATCTGCCGTTTCCGGGTCTGTCATAATTGTCGCCGGATTGGAATTCACCAATACGATCTCATATCCCAGCTTCCTTAGAGCCTTGCATGCCTGAGTACCGGAATAGTCAAATTCACAAGCCTGACCGATGATAATCGGCCCGGAGCCGATAATTAATACTTTATGAATGTCTGTTCTTTTTGGCACAAGAAATCCTCCTGTTTCTAAACTCATTTCCTCCGGAGCGGGAACCCCCGGCCCCGGCTGCACATTCTTTCGGTAACAGCAGCCACCCGGCTGCCATTTCCATTTTACATGATACCGGGGCCGCTGTCAATTTCTGTAATGCCAAAATAATATCATCCGTAACAGGTCCGTCTTCTTATGCCCAGGGGCGGTACTTATGACACTCATCGTTCACCCAGAACCTGCGTTTTTGTATTTTTTCATCCTCCATATCCCCCATTACCACGGCAAACAGGGCGTAATTTCCGTTATTTCCATATGTATCAATGCAGCGGCGCACCTCGGCCCGTACCATTTCCTCCGTACAATCTTCATAATTATGGGGGCCGAAGGAGTCCCAGCCGCCGTGAATCAGCAGCTGATCCCCATACTCCCGCTGAATCCGCTCCAAATCGTTCATGCTCTGGGCCATCTGCCAGATCGTGGCCCCTGTTTCGATAATATCCGCTACAATCCCTTCGGCTTTGCCGCATACATGGTGCTCCACAATCATCCCTTCGGAAACGGCTTTCTGTCCCAGCATGATTTCAAAGGGTTTGATTAATTCTTCATACATGGCCCTTGATATAAACAGGCCGTCGGAGGAACAGACATCGTCCCCGTTTACATAGATATCCGGCTGATAGTATTTGGCATATTTTTCAATGGTTTTCATCTTAAACTCCGTGTGGGCCTGAAAAAACGCGTAAACCTCCTCCGGGTCCTCCACCATGGCGATCATGGCCTCGCAGATCCCCATCAGGGACTGAAGGCGGTTGAAATTGCCTTCCATGCCGAAGACTGCCAACACCTTTTCATCCCGGTTGACCCCTGCCAAATCCCGGGCTGCCGCTCCTTCCCAGTCCATCGCATCCAAATCCGGGAACTGCACCACCTCCCGCCAGTCTGCAATATCCGCAAGAATATGCTCGTTGGGATCCGAAATTGCCTGATAGCCCGTATCCCTGGTTACCAGCCAGTTCACCCCGAACATGTCCCGGCCGCCCTTTCCCATTACGCCCTGGTTATTCAACAGGGAGGAACCCATGGGCTGATAAGCGGAAAAGAAATTCGGAACCCATTCCGGCTGTTTGTGATGGTATGCAAGGAAAAAGTTTTCACGTTCTGTCATTGTACTTACCTCCTGAAAAATTTGTTTAAACTACGTTTTTTATTTTCTGTGTTCAGTGTAGCAAATTGCCGCGCAAAAAAGTGTGCCATATGGCACACTTTCTGTAAAAAATTCATTCTTTTTCCCTGTTTTTTTCTTCCCCGGCTTCCTCCAGCAGCTTCCGGTCCGCAATCAGATATCCACCTTCGGCCCGTACCAGAGCACCTTTTTCCACAAGCTCCTTTAAAATCCGATGAAGATGACGGTAACTGACAGCCAGAAATTCCGCTGTTTTCCTTAAATTCTCTTTGAAATATCCCCGTTCGTCTGCCGACTGCAGGAGGTGGACAGCCACCTTCTCCCGGGGCGTATTGGCCCGGTTCCGGAACTGGATATCTGCAAAATAGCTTATTTTCTCTGCCAGGCTGTTGCAGAGAAAACGCAGGAATTTCTTATCTTCCAGCAGCTCCGCTTTTCCCCGGGTAATATCCAGAGCCAAAAACAGGCATTCCGTCATAGTTTCCGTCATATTGGAGGACGTCTGATATCCTAACAGCTCCATATCTCCGAAAAATATAAATTCGTCGCAGCAGCGTACCAGCATCTGCCTGCCGTTTTCCATGGTTGCATGGATCTGCAGCTTTCCGGTAATCAAAAAATATGCGTATCTCCGGTGCTCCGGACGGCTGTAGAGATAGGTGCCTTTTGGAAAACGGATCAGCTTCAGGCCGGCCTGAAAGCGGCTGATATCCTCAAAGCAGGAGGCTATGTTGTATTTTTTTATGATTGTTTCCAGGTATGACGGGTTTTGCAGGATTTCCATTTAATCACCTTGATTCTCCATATTTAAAAGATCGGCCTTTAAGCCTCAGCCGGTTCTGCGAATTTGAATCAATCGAAAAAGGTCATAATACAAAGCTTCGTTATCCTCCAAATCTATCATAAGCCATCTCTGTCCATTTCCCTCTTTCGTTTGGTGGTATACCTGCTGCAGCTGTTCCGTACATTCCGGTAAAATTGCTTCCACTCTTTCTTTTTCTTTCGAACCAACTACAATCATAACAGCAAAGTACAGTTCCCGGGGATATATGGTGCACAGCGTTTTTCCTGCCTTTTTAAATTTTATGTTCCATCCTCTTTCCCAGCTGCAGGAACTGAATTCTATTTTTTCACTGCAATTGTATTTTTCCTTTATATCATTACAAAATTTCATAAATACCAGATTTTTTATATACTGTGCTATTTCTTCCAAAGTTGGACAATATTCTTTTTCCTGTAAATCAAGCATCCCATTCCTCCTCTGTTCCATCGTATCTTTTGCAAAGTTTATGTTGGCGTCATCACTCTCGTTCGTTTGCTTTGAAAATTATATCACGAATGCACGAAAAATAAAAGGAAGCTGTTACTCTTGCTATACCATTTTGGACGGAACAGAGGGAATTTCCCATGACTTTACGAAAGCTACGAAAAACATATGAAAAATTGCTTTCATTTTTGGAAAAATAGATATATAATATAATAAAGTAACGGAAAATTGGAATCTGGAGGAACTTATATGGTTGATTTTATTGTTAATCTGTTTGCGGAGATTGCTGATTTCTTTATTACTTTTTGGGTAGACA
>CAJUSQ010000077.1 GCA_910588885.1 uncultured Lachnospiraceae bacterium | reverse complement strand
CGGACGGACATTGAGGTTCTCGTTGAAAAAATCATTGTAGATAAAGACGGAAATGCTGACATCTATTTGAAACACGGCCTTGGCAGTCTGGCGGCCTACGATTTCAAACCCAACAGGGAAAATCTGAAGCTCACCATGATGATAGAGGCAATCCGGCTTCTTCAAAAAGATGAAACGGGTTTTACCTCTGTAAAATTCCTGGCGGAACGCCTGAAAGCTATGGGGTATCCCATGCATAGGAAGAAATTCGCCGCCTATATGGAACGCCTTCTGGACCTGGGCCTGGTGGAACAGACGGGAATCTACCATTATCCATACAGAATCGTGGCTTCCAGGGAAAAATTACTTGATGTGGAAAATAAGTTCCTCATGCTGGGGTAGGCTGGCGGTATGCCCGAAATGGTGTTCGAATACATTCTGAAAAAAAATAACTTAAATCCAGCCGCTGATCTGACCATTGACCAGAGTATTGACTTTGGCTCTACGGCTGCCGCATTCTCCGGCGGCCAGGGGGATTTTTCAGTAGAATTCGAACCCTCTGCCACCGCTCTGGAACAGGAGGGCGCCGGCTATGTGGTAGCTTCCTTAGGCGTGGACTCCGGTTATGTTCCCTATACCTCTTTCAGTGCAAAAGCCAGCTACATTGAGAAGAATCCCCAGCTGATCCAGAGTTTTACCAATGCGCTGCAAAAAGGCATGGATTATGTCAACAGCCATGAGCCTTCGGAAATTGCCAAGGCCATCCAGCCCCAATTCAAGGAAACGGATCTGGAAACCATTACGGCCATTGTGACCCGTTATTATGAGCAGGATACCTGGAAAACCGATCTGATCTTTGAACAGGAAAGCTTTGAACTGCTGCTGGATATCCTGCAGGAAGCCGGGGAATTAACACAAACTCCACCCTATCAGGATCTGGTAGTCACAGGCTTTGCCGAAAAAGCCGCTAAGTAATTTTACCAAATCATTCCGTGTTGAAAATTTGCCAACTCATTCTATACGCCCCACCATCCGCTGATCCCGGCAATTCCGGACAAAAACAAAAAGAAGGATGGGCAAGGAATCCTTCCAATGCCCATCCTTCTTTTTGCCGTTCATTATATTCCATGATTACTCTGCAACAATGGAATCCTTCCCTTCCGGAAGAATCAACGCCAGTATAATTCCGGCTACAGCTGCCAGAGCCAGCCCGGAAATCGTTACGGTTCCGGTAACCGGAATGCTGTCACAGCCAATCCCCAGTACAAAAATCAGCGCCGCGATCATTAAGTTGCGGCTGTTGCCGAAGTTCAGCCGGGAATTTACCAAAATCCGTACGCCGACGGCTGAAATCATACCGTAGAGGACGATGCTGATGGCCCCGCTGACCGGAGCGGGAATACTGGAAATCACGCCACCGACCTTTCCGAAAATACCCAGAACAATGGCAAATACTGCGGCAATCCGGATAATGAAGGGGTCATAATTCTTTGTCACAGCCAGCACCCCGGTATTTTCCCCGTACGTAGTATTGGCCGGGCCGCCAAAAAGCCCTGCAAAGGCAGTGGCAAGCCCGTCCCCCAGGATCGTCCTGTGAATTCCCGGGTCTACCATAAAATTCTGCCCCACCACAGCGCTGTTTGTGGTAATATCACCCACATGCTCAATCAATGTTACCAGGGCAATGGGTGCAATCGCCAGCACCGCATCCGCCCGGAACACAGGCAGGCAGGTCACCTGCGCCATTACGTCTTTATCTAAAAAGGAGAAGAAGCTTGCTTCTGCCACCTTCGTAAAATCCGTAAAGCCCATGGGAATACAGATCAAAAAGCCTGCAATAATTCCAAACAATATCGGCATTAAATTATAAATTCCCTTTGCAAATACAGAGATCATAATAATAACTGCCAATACAATCAAAGACACTACGACTGCCTTCAGGCTGAATTCCCCATTCCAATAAAAAGCATTGGAAATCGCGGAACCGCTTAGCCGCAGGCCAATGACAATGATAATCGGGCCTGTTACGATGGGCGGCAGGAGCCGATTCACTTTTTCATAACCCACCAGCCGAATTAAGACCGCAAATACCACATAGATCAGGCCAGCCGCAATCAAAGCTCCTTTTACAGCGGCCAGCCGTTCCAGATAGTCGGCATCCCCCATCCTTGCATCTCCAATGATGGCGATAATCCCACCCATAAATGCAAAGCTGGAGCCTAAAAACACCGGGACCTTCCGTTTTGTTACCAAATGAAAAATCAAGGTTCCCACACCTGCGCAAAATAGTGTGATAGACGTATTCAACCCGGTGAGCGCCGGAACCAAAACCGTTGCTCCAAACATGGCCAATACATGCTGAATCCCCAATATCAATTTCTGCATGAATGTCTTTTCCTTCATAAATCTCCTCTCTAAGACCGTTTCCCAATTCCCCATTCCACTTCCAATACGGGGGCTTTTCCTCCGTAAAATTCCGCACCAAACGGCTGCCCTCGTTTTCCTGCCGGAATTCCGATGCGGCTTGCTTTACCGTACCGCTTCCGCTGCCTGCTCCAAAAGGGGGCTGTCCAGCAAATGGAATTTCCCTTCATCCGCCAAAGCCGCATTTTCCGGCTCCAGGGGAAGCTTGGCCAATACTGAAATGCCTAAATTCTCCGCTGCTTCCTCCACATGGCTCTCTCCGAAAAGCTTTATCTGCCTTCCGCAGTCCGGACATTTTAAATAGCTGTAATTCTCCACCAACCCCAGCACCGGAATATCCATCATATTCGCCATATGGATGGCTTTCTTTACGATCAGCTGCACCAGCTCCTGAGGTGAAGTTACAATCACAATCCCATTCACCGGCAGGGACTGAAACACGGTAAGGGGAACATCCCCGGTTCCCGGCGGCATGTCCACAAATAAATAATCCAGCTCTCCCCAGACCACGTCGGTCCAGAACTGCTTCACGGTTCCTGCAATCACAGGCCCCCGCCAAACCACCGGGGCTTCCTCGTCGTCCACGAGAAGGTTTAGGGACATTACCGGAATGCCGTTTTCTGTCTGCGCCGGAAGGATCCCCTTTTCATTTCCCACTGCCGGGCCATGGAGCCCATACATCTTCGGAATGGACGGCCCGGTAATGTCCGCGTCCAAAATTCCCACCCGGTATCCTTTCTTTTGCATGGCATTTGCCAGCCCCGCGGTTACAAAGGACTTTCCGACGCCGCCCTTACCGCTGACTACACCGATTACCTTTTTAATGGAAGAATACCGGTTTAACTCCTCCAGAAAGCTCTGGGACCCTTTGCCCTGGCTGCTGGGACAGCCTTCGCAGCTCTCCCGGCTGCATGTAGACGCACTGCTGCATCCCTGTTCTTTTTCTGCCATTTTCATTCCCTCCATATCTTGATTTGAACATCAAACGGGGCATATACTTATATCAAATCAATTGATCCCCTTTTTGACATATAAATCATTCTCTTTTCTTATTGTGAAAATTTTTTCAATCTCTATGCGTACTTTTTGACTTGTCCGCAATTCTTTTCTTACCGCTCTATATTATACTCCACTTTTTTCCATTCGGCAACTTTTTCAGGCGTTTTTCGGAATGGGTTTATGGCTTATAAAATCAGCCGGTCTATTTAGCTGGCTGCCCTTTGGCCTCTTTACATAAAATATGCCCTGAATGAATTCTTCACTGCCATGAGAAAATCTCACGATTCAGAAATCACTTAGGGCATATAACACCACGAATCCATCAGGGCTTCTGCTTTCCCCTGCTATTCGTTATCTTTTTAACAAAACCTCTTTTTCATACTTCAGGACTTCATCCAGCCAGGATGCATCCCCGGCCACGCCGCAGCGGTCGCAGTATTCGGCCCATACCGCACCGAAGGGATAAGTCTTGACTTCTTCCTGGTGCACCATCAGCTCGGTCATGCGGTTCGCTTCCTGCAGCTCTTTCAGCTGCGCATTGGGAGTGCAAAGGGCCTGAAGCAGCGCTTTCTGCCAGCTGCGGAAGCCTACGACCCAGGCGGAAATACGGTTGATGCTGGCATCAAAGTAATCCAGCGCCATGTATACCCGGTCAAAGGCATCATTGCGCACGATCTCCTTGGCCATCTCTCTGGTTTCATCATCAAATAATACCACATGGTCGCTGTCCCAGCGGATCGGGCGGGTGATATGTAAGGCAATCTCCGGGAAGAAGCACAAAAGGGCCGGAATCTTATCGGAAACCATTTCCGTGGGATGATAATGGCCATTGTCCATCAGGGGCAGGCATTTGTCAGAATGGGCCGCCGCAAAGCTCAAGACAAATTCTGCGCTGCCTGCCGTAAATGCTTCCACACCGATGCCGAATACCTTGGATTCCACACAGGGTTTTACTTTCTTAAAATCATAGGGTTCGGATAAAATCTGCTCAATCGAATCCTTATAGCGCATTCTCGGGCCCATACGGTCCGCCGGAATGTCTTTGTAGCCGTCTCCGGTCCAGATGTTCATGACACAGGGAATCCCGGTTTCTTCCGCAAAATACTGGGAAATCCGGATACAGGCTTTGCCGTGATTGATCCAGAACTTCCGGGTCTCTTCATCCGGGCTGGAAAGCGTCAGGCCGTCCTTTACCTTATCATGGGAGAAAAAGGTAGGGTTAAAGTCAATTCCTACATTATGCTTCTTGGCAAATTCCACCCACTTTGCAAAATGCTTCGGCTCCAGCTGATCCCGGTCCGCAAACTGCCCCGGCTCCATAATGGCATAGCAGGCATGGATATTCAGTTTCACCTTACCGGGAACCAGGCTCATCACCTTCTCCATATCCGCCATCAGCTGCTCCGGTGTCCTGGCCTTGCCGGGATAATCCCCGGTGGTCTGGATACCTCCGGTCAGAGGGCCGTCATGGTCAAAACCAATCACATCATCGCCCTGCCAGCAATGGAGGGATACCGGCTGCTCCATTAAAGCTGCAATGGCCTTTTCCGTATCCACGCCGATTTTGGCGTACATTTCCTTTGCGGATTCATACTGTTCTTTCCTTGTCATGATACATACTCCTTTTATTCATATTTTTTCACACCAAATGAGTGATAAATGCAGGTTCTGGTTTCTTCCACCGAAGAAAACTCCGCGGCTTTGATCATCTGGGCTGCGATATTCCCGATGGCGGTGGCTTCTGTCGGGCCCGCATGGACTTCCTTATGAGTGTACTTTGCAGTCAGCTCATTTAAATAAACGGCATTGGACCCGCCGCCAACCACATGAATCCGGCTGTAGGTACGGCCCATAATCCCTTCGATCTCTTTCGCTGTCCTGGCGTAGCACTCCGCCAGGCTGTTGTAGATGACAGCGGAAATCTCGCCCGGGGTCTTGGGTTCCGGCTGGTTGGTGTCCCGGCAATACCGCTGCACCTCCGCAATCATATTTTTCGGCGCCAAAAAGCAATCGTCATCCACTTCCACCCGGGAGGTAAAATCATCACACTGGGAAGCCATATCGCAAAGCTCTGCGAAGGAATATTTATTTTCCAGCTCCTTCTTCACATTCTGGATCATCCATAAGCCCATAATGTTTTTCAAATAACGGAACCGATAGTCATAGCCGCCCTCGTTGGTAATGTTAGCCGCTTTGCTTTCCGGGGTGCAATTGGCAACCTTGGTTTCAATTCCCATCAACGACCAGGTGCCGGAGCTGATATAGAGAAAATCATCATCGTTGGCCGGTACGGACAGCACGGCGGAGGCCGTATCATGGGTTCCCGGCAGCACCACCTGGCAGTCAAAGCCTACCTGTTCCACGATCTCTTTCCGGAAATTCCCCACCAGGGTCCCCGGTGTATGTACCGGAAGGAACATCTCCCGATTATAACCCAAAAGGTCAATCAATTCATAATCCCAATCCTTGGAAACCGGATCGATCAGCTGTCCGGTAGTAGCCATGGTATACTCCTGCATCTTCACTCCGGTCAGTAAAAAGTGGAAATAATCCGGCGTCATCAGCATTGCCTTCGCCTGTTCCATCTGCTCCGGATGTTCGGTTTTTACGGCCATCAGCTGATAAATGGTGTTGAAAATGGCTTTCTGGATGCCTGTCCGGGCATACAAATCATCTTCGGAAATGATCTCATAAACCTTCTCGTCCATGCCCTTGGTCCTGCTGTCCCGGTATCCTACCGTATCGCCTAAAATCTGATCCTTTTCATCCAGCAGCACAAAATCCACGCCCCAGGTATCAACGCCCATGCTTACCGGAACCTTCCCCAGCTCCTTGCATTTCTTCAGGCCCTCAATAATCGCCGCAAACAGCTTCTCGTGATTCCAGCACAAATGGCCGTTCCGCTCTTCCAGGCCGTTCTCAAAACGGTAAACCTCCTCCAGTTCCATTTTCCCGTTCTCAAGATGCCCCAAAATATGCCTTCCGCTGGATGCCCCAATGTCAATTGCCAAATAATAATTCCCCATAATAGCTCCTTTCTTCACTTCCACGGCTCCGTCAAGGGCGAACCGTTTCGCTTTGTTCTTCGATGCGTCCTCTTAATACAAGCCCGCATCCATTTGATAGTTGTATTATACCGCGTCAGCGGAAAATAAATAAGGACGGTATTTTACAAAAATACCGTCCTTATTTGCAAGCACTTAATCACTTACCGTTCCACCATAATAGGTGAAATGGTATATTTCTTTTCCTTCTTTGTAGACGTATCCCTTTCCATTATACATGCTGCAGCCACCATAGCAGCACACCATATACAAATAGCTGCCCCTTTTCCGATAAACCCAGCCGTTCATTCCTCCGACCTTGCAGATCGCAAATAAGGACATGCGCAGCAGCTCCAAAATCATATCCAGATCTGCTATCACATTTTCTTCCAGGGCATTTCCAAGGTAATTCACTACCCAAATAGGACGTTCCTGATAAGTTACCACATCCTGGCCGGAAAAGGGTTCTCCCATGCGCAGGCTTCCCTTTAAACAAAACTCTCCTTTCTTGTAAATTTGCTGTTCCTGTGCCCAGGTTAAAAAATTGTTGTCCACCCCGCACTGTTGTTTCAACTTGTAAAACTGTTGGCTTTTGGCACTCTGTAAAAACTGATACAGATGTTCCAAATCATAGCTTTTCTTTTGTTCCACGTCTTCTACCCTCTCTTTTGTATGATATTTGCTTGCAAACCTTAATTATCCGCCAACTCCCCCAATTTTTCCATACCAAATGACGGAAAAAAAACTTTCCGCCATATGCAATGGCCTATTTCCCCTCCATGAGATAGAATCATCTCATGACCCGGATGCAGCGCTGTTTTCCAGTCGGGATGGAGGTGAAATATATGCTGAAAAGCCTGAAAATGTCAATTCTTGCATTTGCCGTAGTGGCAGCTTTGGCTGCTGTCTGCGTTGCTGCGCCTGCAGCCGGTAGTGTGGCTAGTGAAGGGCCGGTAGTAGGGTTCTGTCTGCCATTTGCAATTGAATGTTCTTAGAATATACTTTGTTCTTAAATAATGATTCCATAAGAGTCCTTTGCTGTTTTTCGAACCGTTTCAGCAAAGGATTCTTTATGACATATTTCCAAAAGTGTAACTGCCTGCTTAAAAAGAATCTCTGCTTCCTCTGTCCTCTCTAACTCTGCAACAGCACAAGCTTTATTCGTAATCAGAAGCGGCAATAAATTCAATTTGCTATGCGCAATACAGTATTCTATCCCTTCCGTACACAATTCCACGACTTCAGCATACCGTTCTATCTCACCCAGACACTTCGTCATATTATAAACAATCAATGGATACTTCTGCGACTTCTCTTCTTCGTCAATACTATGCTCATCCAAATATCCTTTTAATTCGGAAAGCAGCTTCAGGGCCTTCTTCTTATCCCCCAGATCATAATATTCCAACGCAATGCTGTTGAGTATTGTAATTTCATCAAAGGTCAGAAGCCTCTTTTTAATATTTTGAACCTCCGAAAAATCCGGCATCGTTATGCGGATTGCTTCCAGGAGAATCTCCAGGACTTCTTCCGGCTTTCCATGATTATGCTTTTGAATATTCGCTTTTACAAACATCAGGTACTGATTGTCCAGCTCGTTCCAGTCGCTTAGCCTGCTCTCCATTTTCTCCACAAGCACATCAATATCCGAAAAGTCAAAATTTTCCAATTTCCAGACAAGCTTCTGTTTCAGACGCACCAGTTCCATTTCTTCCTTGCTGATAAAGGCGCTGTAAATGGATTCCGAAACACCCAGACGCTGCATCAGCGCATCAAACAGCTTTTTACTGGGAACCTGGGTATTGTTCTCAATCCTGGATAAAGATGAGGTACTGCAAACACCGAAACTCAATTCTTCCTGCGAATATCCTCTTACAACCCTGTTTTCATAAATCATATCTCCGATTGTGTAATTCGCCATATAAAACTTCCTTCTCTTTTGTAAAATTAGTGTAATTTGATGGTGCTTTCCCATATCATTATTATAGGCAACACATCGCGAAAAGGAAATATAGCCGGACGCATATCCTCAATATGCGTCTCTAAATCCGCGTAATGCGGTCGTCCCGATACTTCTTCGGCGTTTGTCCATAGCGTTCCCGGAATATTTTATGGAAATAGCTGGTATTGTCATATCCCACAGCCAGAATAATTTCTTCTACAGTCAGATTTGTAGTAGTGAGCAAAAAGGCTGCTTGATTCAGACGTTTCTGCTGCATCAGCTTCTGAAAATTCGTACCGGCCTGCTGCTTGATAAAGCGGCTTAACCCGGTCACGGACTGATTCATCAGCCCAGCCAGCTCCGTCAGAGTTCCTTCTTTATAATTGTCTTCTATATACCGTAAAATGGTAAACATCATATTTTTTTCATACTGCCGGGGCGTGGTGCTCTTAATCCGTTCCGTATAATTGGACAGCTGCAGCATCAAAAGCCCCATGGTAGTCTGATTGATATTCCGGGCATTCCCCTGCTTATGAAGCAGCGCCCAGATCATGTTTTCAATTAGATTCTGTACCGGCAGGATATCTGCCACTTTAAAATAAATATAATCCGTACCGTTCCCTTTCTGCTGCAGGGAGCCCATCATAAAATCCCGGATCACATTTTCTTCCCCGATCAGTTCAAAGGCTTTGTCGAAAAATTCCGGCAGCACAATGAAATTCACCGCAATATCCTCTTCCCTGGCCGGATATATTTCGTGGACTGCATTTTTACTAAGAAAAAGCAAATCCCCTTTGTTTAAAACCACTTTCTCACTGCCGTTTACAATGTGGGTCGTCGTACCGGAACACATATAGATGATTTCAATATAATCATGGCTGTGCTTTGGAAAATGGATGAACCGGGTGTGGGTGCGTACGTCGATCAGCTTTCCTTTGTTCAGCATCCGTTTCCCGTCAATCACAAACTCCTGCCGCCTGGTGTAAATGCTCTTTTCCACTTCCGCTTTCCCGTCCAGGATGTCCTGCTCCTCCGGGGAAATCTTCTGAAGCCGAGCCAATAGTTCCTGCTGCATGTATCCTCCTGCTTCGTTTTGGGGCCGTTCCAGAGGCCCTTATCCTTCGTTGCGGTTCCCCTTCACCCGGCTGCTTTTTTTGCAGAAACAAATCCCGTATTTTAGTTAAGTCCTCATGAATGGGTTTTTCTATGGTCCCGCCTGCAATCAGGTCTTCAATTTCCTGCTTTACCGTTTCGTCCGCACCTTCGATCAATTCCCGTACGATGCTGTTCGAAGAGGCATTCGTTCCGAAATCCCGTAAATTTCCAGCATGTCCGTAATTTCCTGCTGTGTGAAACCAAAATATTCCGCGAAATCATCATTCAGCACCGAATGGACTTCCAGATTATTCAGCCCGGTAAAAATACTTTCCCGGCTGATGCGCAAGCATCCGGTAATAACGGCAAATTCCAGGTTATCATTGGTTTTCAGGGCCGATTCAAACAAGGTTCTAAGGAACGAAACCATTTTCTCATAAAACCCGCAGAACAGGGCGTTTTCCAGAGGAACATCATATTCGTCCATCAGAATGATCGTATGAACCCCATGATATTTTTTCAGGCAGGATGACAAAAACCAAAGCGCATCCAGATAAAGGGCCTCCTCCTCCGCTCCGTCAAGAATCCTTTGAAACCGATTCCGCTCCGCTTCCGTTAAGACTTCCCGGACATAGCTGTGGCGGCTGAATTCTTCTCCGATCTGCCGATCAACATGGTATAGGCCAGAGCGTAATAGGGCTGTTTGGCCGATTTTAAAGACAAGGAAATCACCGGGTATCTTCCCGTATGGCGCAGGCATGTCTCTCCTGCCTTTTGGATTTCCATCCCCGCAAAATAGCGGCTGTTGTCCACTTTCCGTCCTTCAGAATCGAACTCCAGTTCGAAAAATGTCCGCAGCATGCTAAGGGCCAGCGTTTTTCCCAAACGGCGGGGCCGTGTAAACAGGTTTACCGTTGTTCCGCGCTCCAAAAGCTCCGGAATCAGCCCGGTTTTGTCTACATAGTAACGGGATTTATCAAAAAATTCCTTATATCGTTCAAATCCTATGCCAAAGGCCTTCTTCATCCTATCCTTCCCTTCTGAATTCACCGCTTCCGATCATCCTATCCTTCCCTTTCCAAATTCGCCGCTTTCGAATTGGTCTCTTCCAAATCCTCACTTCCAAACGAATCCGGCATCAATTCCGAAATATTCGTCACAACCGTCTTGGTTCCGTTGGACAGTAGAATGGGCGTATCCCCCTTCAGCAGCTCGCTTAGCACCTGGCGGCAGGCTCCGCAGGGTGTCGTGATTTTCTCCGTTTGGGTCACAATTGCCAGGGCTTCTATTTCCTCCCGGCGATACCCCCGGGAATAGGCGGAAAAAACAGCGCTTCGTTCCGCGCAATTGGTAGAGCCATACGCGGCGTTTTCAATATTCGCACCCAAAATATATTGTCCGTCCCGGGTTCTGATACAGGCTCCGACCTGAAAACCGGAATAAGGGGCGTAGGCATTTTCCCGGGCTTCAAATGCTTTCTCAATCAACGTCTTTGCATCCTTGATCTGTTCCATCTTGATCTGTTCCATGTTCCTCCTGAACCTCCCGCTCTCTGTTCTTTTGCTTTTCCCGGTATCCTTCCAGGAAACAGCGTTTCTGTCCGTCCTTTTTATAGGCAATTACCGTATCCAGATTCACATTCTCCACGCTTCGGAATATGTTTTTCTCAATAAAAGGGCTTTTTTTCCTCAATTCCCGGATCAGCTCCTTGACTTCCTGCCGCTTGGAAATCTGCTCCTTGTCCTCACAGGCAGCGCTTTGCTCCGTAAAGCGGCAGGCGCAGCGGATAAAGGAAAGGCCGTTGTAGCCGGCCCAGTGGATAATATCCTCCTCCCGTACAAGATACAGGGGACGAATCAGTTCCATTCCGGGAAAATTCGTGCTGTGAAGCTTCGGCATCATGGTCTGTACCTGGCCGCCGTAAAGCATCCCCATAAGAATCGTTTCGATCACATCGTCAAAATGATGGCCCAAAGCGATTTTATTACAGCCCAGTTCCCGGGCCTGATTGTACAAATGGCCCCGGCGCATCCGGGCACAGAGATAGCAGGGAGATTTTTCAATTTCCACCACGGCGTCAAAGATCTGGGAAGAAAAAATTGTCACCGGCACCTGCAGCAGCTCGGCATTTTCCCGAATCTTTTGCAGATTCAGCGGATTGTAGCCCGGATCCATCACGAGATAGACCACTTCAAAATTTTTCTTCCCATGACGGGAAAGCTCCTGGAACAGCTTGGCCATCAGCATGGAATCCTTCCCGCCGGAAATACAAACCGCAATCCGGTCCCCGTCCTCAATCAGCTCATAATCGTTGACGGCTCTGGTGAATTTCCGCCAAATATTTTTATGAAATTTTTTTATGATGCTTCGTTCAATCTCTCTGCATCGTTCCATTTCTTTCCTTTGTCCCATTCTTTTTTCCATTCCGTTTTCGTTTCTTATATCTTTTGCCGCTTCAGCAGCTGGCTAATAAATCTTTTACCGCTTCAGCAGCTGGCTAATAAATCTTTTACCACCTCGGAAGCAATCAAAAGCCCGGCCGCGGCAGGTGCAAATGCGGTGGAGCCGGGAACTGCCTTTCCCCGGGCCACGGGTTCCTTTGGAGTCTCTGTACCAAGAACATATGTTCTTCCTTGGGTCCCGGTTGGCATCTCCGATCCTGCTTTTGGGGATACCTCCTGCGGCCTTATAGGTTCTTCCTTCGAATACACCACCTTCAGCTTTGAAACGCCCCGTTTCCGCAGTTCCCGGCGCATGACCCTGGCCAGGGGGCAGACGGAGGTTTCATAGAGGTCCGCCACCTCAAACAGGGCCGGGTTTTGTTTATTGCCGGCCCCCATGCTGCTGATTATCGGCGTTCCCGCTTCCTTGGCCTGCATCACCAGGGCCAGCTTGGCTGCTACGATATCCACTGCGTCCACCACATAGGAATATTCCGAAAAAGAGAATTGTTCCTGAGTCTCCGGAAGGTAAAAGCATTTATGAACCAAAACCCGGCAGTCGGGGCAGATATCCAGGATGCGTTCCTTCATCACGTCCACCTTATCACGGCCCAGGGTGCTGTGCAGGGCAATAATCTGACGGTTCAGATTGGTAAGGCTTACCTGGTCATTGTCGATCAGATCTATGGCGCCTATGCCGCTGCGGGCCAGAGCTTCTGCCACATAGCCCCCTACACCGCCCACACCAAATACCGCTACCCGGGCGTTCTTTAGTTTCTTCATTCCTTCCATTCCGAACAAAAGTTCGGTTTTTAAAAATTGATGCTCCATCGAAACGCTTTCCTTCTTTATTTCGTCATTTCTCACTTGCGTTTTCCTTTTTCTAAAAACAGCTTTTCAAAGCCTTCCCGAAACGGCGGCCGCACTACCCCGAATTCTGTCACAAAGGCGGTAATCAGCTCCTGATCCGTGACATCAAAGGCCGGGTTAAATACTTTGACCCCGTTGGGCGCCATGGGGGTTTCATACCACATATCCGTCACTTCCTTTGGGCTGCGCTCCTCAATCCGGATCTCTGCCCCCACAGGGGTATCCATATCAATGGTCGACGTAGGGGCGCATACATAAAAGGGAACCCCATACTGCTTCGCTACTGCCGCTACCACGGAAGTACCGATCTTATTGGCGGTATCCCCGTTGGCCGCCACCCGGTCGCAGCCCACAAAGATTCCGTTAATCCAGCCGTTTTTCATTACCATGGCCGACATGTTATCACAAATCAGCGTTACGTCCACTCCGGATTCCTTCAATTCATAAGCGGTCAGCCTGGCTCCCTGCAGCAGGGGCCTGGTTTCATCCGCAAACACCCGGAACCCGTAGCCCCGCTCCTGCCCCAGATAGATCGGCGCCGTTGCCGTTCCATAGCGGCTGGCCGCCAGCTTCCCGGCATTGCAGTGGGTCAGGATCCCGTCTCCCGGCTTCACCAAGGTCAGCCCGTATTCCCCGATGGCCCGGCAGACCCGGATATCCTCCTGCTGAATCTCTATGGACTCTTCTTTTAAACGTGTCTTAATCTCCCCAACGGGCCGCTCCCGAAAAGCCAGGCAGACCCGCTCCATCCGTTTCAAAGCCCAGGACAAATTCACCGCCGTTGGGCGGGCAGAGTCCAGATAATCCTTCTGTTTCTGAAATCCCCGGAAAAATGTTTCAAAATCCGTTTCCGGCATCCCCTTTGCCAGCACATAAATCCCGTAAGCCGCCGCTACTCCGATGGCCGGGGCGCCCCGCACCTTCAATAGATAAATGGCATTCCAGATCTCTTCTGCCGTCTTTAAGGAAATCAGCTCCAGGGTACCGGGAAGCTTTGTCTGGTCGATAATCACCACCGCACTGTTCTCATCATCCAAAGCCACCGTATCGTAGTCGAGAATCGTCTTTTCCCTGTTCGCTGCTTCTGTCTTCATTTCTGCCATTGCACTTCCATCCTCCTCTTCTCCAAGTTTGCTTTCTCCCCATATCCGTTCCGGCAAAAATCCCGCCGGCAGGAAGCAATTACGCAAAGAAAATTTTTTTATAGCATAACCCAAAAATGCAACTTTTGCAATGCATAATGATACTTTTTCCGTTACTGTGAACACCATGGGTAGGAACAGTACCGGAAAGTCTTCTGGTTTTTTCTTCCGCCCGGTTGACACAGAACTGTATTATTGTTATAATACAATAGTATAAATCAATTTCTACCACAAGGAGGGAATGTCATGTTTCGTAAGAAAAAACCGGATATTGTAGAAGAAGGCCCTTCCCCGGAAAGCGGCCCCAGGAAAAAGACCTCACCCCGCAGCGTGTTCCGGGTCGTCGGTATTGCCGTACTGGCCCTGTTTATCATCATTACGCTTTTTAACAGTATTTATGTGCTGCAGGAAGACGAATATGCGGTGATCCGCACCTTCGGCGCCACCCAGGTCGTGGAACAGCCCGGTATTAAGCTCAAAATTCCGTACTTACAGGAAATGCGCAAGGTCAGCAAAGCGGCCAAGCAATTTTCCATTGGCTATGACCTGGATTCCGACGCGTCCTATGACAACGAATCCTTTATGATCACCAAGGACTTCAATTTCGTCA
>CAJUSQ010000076.1:11840-14652 GCA_910588885.1 uncultured Lachnospiraceae bacterium | reverse complement strand
TTGAGAAAGATGTAAAGGTTGCGGAAGGTAATAAGAGATTAATATTAAGAACAGCAATCCTACTTTTTGCTGTTTCGATAATATATTCGATTAGTACTTTGGTGGGCGGTGCGTTTAATGACTTCTGCGAGGCTGCTATAAGATGGGTAGTGTTAGGCATTGGTGTTGCGTTTGCTATGACATATATGAGCCAAAAAGAATCAAGAAAAATATAAAAAATCCAAAGGAGAAGAAAATGGGAAAATCTGAATGGGTACGCTGTCCTATCTGTGGGAATAAAACAAGGTTACAGCTAAGAGCCGACACAGAATTAAAAAATTTTCCTCTTTACTGCCCTAAATGCAAGCGGGAAACATTGATTAAAGCACAAAATTTACAGATAACTGTCATTAAAGCATGAAACCAGATAAGGACAAAACTCAAAAATTGTGTTTAAGACAGCAGGCACAAATATGTGGAGTGAATATCTTATCTGGAGGAAGCAGAAAATGACAAAATCATTATTTGAACAGTTAGGCGGCACATATCACAAAGAAAATGGATATTTTATTCCAGATTTACGATTACCCGCCGAAGAAGAACAGTCAATAGGCATATGGGGACAGCGACACTTCGATTATTTGAAACAGTTCCGCAAGGCTGCATATACCAATCTTCTTAAGGTCAAATATAGTTTCTACAATCGCCTGCATAAAAAATCCTCTCTTTCTGATTTTGTGTTTCAGGGGTTCATAAATAATCCGGCCAATTATTTCCAGGATTTTGCTGTAATCATAATCCTGCTGAAGCAAAGCGGAGATGACCAGGGAAAAAATGATGGGGACAAATGGTTCCGGATGCTGCGGGCTTCTAAGCCCCAGGTTCGGATAAGCCCACGGCTTACCTGTAAAATGGCTTCTTTGGAAGTAACGATCGTATTCAAAAGTGTGCCTTCTCTCAAAGTGAACAATGTTCATTGTAGACGATATCAGAAGAGCTGTCAAGTGGTGTCAAATATTTTCACAGGAAACCGATTGTTCCATCATTACTGTGAGCACCCAATCAACATTGGAAAGAAAAAAGTTCTTGACTTTTTACTCTTACAAATGTAAGATTAATAAAAAGAAATCAATCCTGGAAGAAAAGACGGGTATAAGGAATGGGGAAGGACATGAGACTCATTATTTCTCCGGCGAAGAAGATGAGGGTGGATACGGATTCCTATGAGGTTCTTGGTAAGCCGGAATTTTTGGAGCAAGCGGAGATTTTGCGAAAAGAGATCAAGAAATTGACATTGGAGGAGGCCAGGGAATTGTGGAACTGCAATTTCAAGCTGGCCAGGCTGAATTATGACCGCTTTCAGAATATGGAGCTGACCAAAGCCCTGACCCCGGCAATTATGGCCTATGAGGGGCTGCAGTATCAGCATATGATGCCCGGGGTGTTTACGGCAGAAGCGCTTTCTTATATTGGAGAGCATCTTCGGATTTTATCGGGCTTTTACGGGATATTGAAGCCCTTTGACGGAGTTGTGCCGTATCGGTTGGAGATGCGGGCGAAGCTTTCGGCAGGGGGCGCCCGGAACCTTTATGAATTTTGGGGAAGCCTTCTGTACGAGCAGGTCTATGCCCGGATGCCCGGCCGGGAGGAAGCGGGTACGGTGATTAATCTGGCTTCCAAGGAGTATTCCCGGTGTATTGAGAAATACCTTACTCCGAAGGACCAATTCTTAACCGTGGAATTCGGAGAATTATCCGGCGGGAGGGTGAAGCAGAAAGGAACTCTGGCGAAGATGGCCCGGGGAGAAATGGTGCGTTTTCTGGCGGAAAACCAGGTTTGCAGTCCGGAGGGGCTGAAGGATTTCTGCGGGCTGGGATTTGCTTTTTCCAAAGAGCAGTCGGACAGTCATCACTATGTGTTTTTACATACGTAATCGAAGGGAGCAGAAGATATGAGGAATCGGAATGTAATTGCAGCTATTTGTGTCATCAGCGTGGTTTGGAGCGGGATTACCGGATGCGGGGCCGGGGAAACACCGTCGGAAGACAGCCGGATTTTGCAGGAGGAAGCAGGAAGCCAAATTTCGCAGGAGAAAGCGGAAAATCCGGTCCGGCAGAATGCAGATTCGGGGGAATCCGAAAGTGGAGAATTCTCCGGCAAGGAGGAATCCGAAAATGAAGAATTCTCCGGCAAGGAGGAATCCGAAAATGGAGAATTCTCCGGCAAGGAGGAATCCGAATCAGATGCTTGGACGGTGGTTCAGGGGGATTTTGCGGATGCATTTCAGTCGGTGAATGGCTGTGCGGTGTTATTGGATTCCGCAGGCGGCACCGTTACCTTTTATCAGGAGGAGATGTGCCGGGAACGTGTTTCCCCGGCTTCTACTTTTAAGGTGGTTTCTGCCTTGACGGGGCTGCATCATCAGGTGCTTCAGTCAAAGGACAGCAGGATGGGATATGAGGGCAGGGCATATGCAAGGGAAGAATGGAATCAGGATGTGAGCCTGAAAGAGGCGTTTCAAAGCTCCTGTGTCTGGTATTTCCGGAAGGTAATTGACGCGGTCGGGCCGGAAGCGGTACAGGAAGATTTAAACGGCATCGGATATGGAAATTGTGACATTTCCCAGTGGGCCGGAAGCAATGTGAACAATGGGCCGGAGTTGAACGGTTTTTGGCTGGAATCTTCGTTAAAAATTTCACCATTGGAGCAGGCAGAACTTCTGCAGAGGATTGTGGAAGGCAACACCATTTATACCGAAGGGGAAGTGGACATCTTAAAAGAGATCATGTTGGTGGAAGAGAAGGGTTCGGAACGGATCTATGGAAAAACCGGC
>CAJUSQ010000076.1:0-11830 GCA_910588885.1 uncultured Lachnospiraceae bacterium | reverse complement strand
GGCAGCGGGAAAAAGGGACGGGGCTGGTTTGTGGGCTTTGACCAACGGGAGGACACCACGATATATTTTGCGGTCTATTTGGAAGACGATTCCGCTGAAAATGTAAACGGGGCTCTGGCTCGTGAAATTGCGTTTAAAATCTTACAAATGTAAGGGGTGAAAAAGTGGCGGTAAACAGAAATCAGAACAGGAAACAAAACAGAAAGTTAAAAAAATATTTGAAATTTTCCGTTATTATTTTGAGCGGGTCCGTTCTAATGTTGGTTCTTTTGGGTATTGCTGGAGCAGCTCTTGGGCTTTTTTCCGGGGAAGAAATGAAGAAAACGGAGTCACCGGAAGCGCTTCTTCTGGCTTATATGGCACATATTCCGGAAAAGGAATATCTCGCAATGTATCAGATGACGGATCCGCAGGGAGCAGGCGTTCTTAGCCCGGAAGATTTTGTAGAACGGAATTCCAAGATCTATGAAGGGATAGAGCTGCAAAACCTAAGAATCGACCAATTGAAAACAGAGGAGACGAAGGAGGGCAGAGCAGTCGTTTCGTACCGGACGACCTTTGATACTGTGGCCGGAGAGGTTTGCTTTGAAAATGAGGCCGAATTTGTAAAAGGGGAGGACGGTTATCAGCTCTTATGGGACGATCATCTGATTTTTCCCAATCTGAAAGAAAAGGACAAGGTCCGGGTGGTGACGGAGGAAGCAGAACGGGGCAGTATCTTAGACCGGAACGGCAGTGTACTGGCCGGAAAGGGAACGGCTTCTTCGGTGGGAATTGTGCCGGGGAAGCTGGCAGACAAGGAAGCGGCCGTCCTTAGGCTTTCGGAATTGCTGGAGCTTGCGCCGGAAGCCATTGAAAAAGCACTGGGGGCGGGATGGGTGAAGGAGGATTCCTTTGTCCCGTTAAAGACCCTTCCGAAGAGAAAGGAAACGGATTTTATGGCGGAAACAGCAGAAGAAGCGGAATTAGAGGAATGGGAACGGCAGGAACAGCTGCTGGAAATTCCGGGGGTGATGATTTCCGATACGGAAGTCCGGGAATATCCGCTGAAAGAAGCTGCCGCCCATTTGATTGGCTATGTGCAGCATGTGACGGCAGAGGATTTGGAGGAGCATGAAGGAGAAGGATATACGGCCAACAGTGTGATCGGGCGCAGCGGCATGGAAGGGCTGTATGAAACGGAACTGAAGGGGCAGAACGGCTGCGGAATCTATATCGTAGGGGAGGACGGGAAGCAGAAGGAAACAGTGGCCCGTATTCCCAGGCAGGATGGAGCGGATATCAGGCTGACCATTGACGGGACCCTGCAAAAGATCCTGTATCAGCAATTTCGGGAAGACAAAAGCTGCAGTGTAGCATTGCAGCCGAATACCGGAGAAGTGCTTGCACTGATCAGTACCCCTTCCTATGACAACAATCGTTTTATTTTTGGCCTGTCAGAGGAAACCTGGAACGCCTGGAACGAAGACGAAAGGCAGCCCATGTACAACCGCTTCCGACAGGTCTGGTGTCCCGGCTCTGCTTTTAAGCCGATCATCGGGGCCATTGGTTTGGAAACAGGTGCCATTGATCCCCTTAAGGATTACGGGAACGAGGGCTTAAGCTGGCAGAAGGATGCTTCCTGGGGCGGCTATTTTGTCACTACGCTCCATGGGTATGAGGAAGCGGTTCTGGAAAATGCCCTAATTTATTCGGATAATATCTATTTTGCAAAGGCAGCATTGGAAATCGGAGCAAATGATCTGACTGCCGGATTGGATCGTCTGGGGTTTCAGGAAGAAGTACCTTTTGAAATTGTTATGAAAAAATCCCAATATTCTAACGACGGTAAGATAGAATCAGAGATACAGCTGGCGGACAGCGGTTATGGGCAGGGACAGGTTTTAATAAACCCGCTGCATCTGGCCTGCCTGTATACGGCCTTTTTCGAGGAGGGAAATGTGAGGAAGCCTTCTTTGCGTATGGAGGAATCAAGAGTACCCGAAGACTGGATTCCGTCTGCGTTTTCCAAGGAAACCGCAGCTGTTATCCTGGAAGGAATGAAACAGGTGGTCAGCCATCCGGACGGAACGGGATATCAGGCGAATCGAACTGACATTCTGTTCGCCGGGAAAACCGGAACGGCAGAAATTAAATTGTCCAAAGAGGATACCACGGGCACCGAACTGGGCTGGTTTGTGGTTGGGACACCGGAACCGGGCCAACAGCCGCCGCTTCTGTTGGTAAGTATGGTAGAGGATGTAAAGGAGAGGGGCGGCAGCGGCTATGTGGTAGAGAAAGTCAGTGCCGTACTGGATCAATACTTAACGGTCGGCAGGGAGTAGCTTAGGGAGAAGATCCGTCAGCAGTTTTGCGGCAGTGCTGCCGTTGGCGTGATCCTCCCCCTGGATGTTCAGCACAAAGAAAACGGTGTGGCGTTTTTGCCCGTAATCCTTTGCGTAACCGATAAACCAGCCGTTTACATCCTTTCCGTTGACACGTCCGGTTCCGGTCTTGCCGTAGAGAGGGCCGATTTCGGAATCGGGAATGTAAAGTCCCTCCAGGACGGCGGAAACATGTTCCGGAGCAAACGGAAGCTTCCCCTGGTAAAGCTTAGTCAGAAGGATCATCTGTTCCAAGGGGGAAATCTTCAGTTCCGATTCCATCCAATAGGAAGAAAGATCCCTTCCGATGGTTTCATTGCCGTAACCGATTTCTTTCAGATACCGGAAAACCGAATCGGAGCCCAATTGGTGGTCGATGGACTGGAAATACCAGTTTACGGAATTGGCAAGGGCGGAAGACAGGGTGTGATCCTGATTCCAGGCCGCAATGGGAGACATGCGGCCGTCCCAGGCCAGTAAAGAGTGCTCCGGCGTTATGATTCCGGCATCCAGGCCAAACAGGGCATCGTATATTTTGTAGGTGGAATCCGGGGATACCCGGGTAAGGGCCTGTCCGGGATTGGCCAGGAACCAGACCTGATCTTCGAAATCATATAAAATCAGGCTTCCTTCCAATTCCCCGAAATAGGAGGAAACATCTACATAAGAAATATTATGGGAGGATGGGTTCCAGTAAAAATGGCTGTCATCTGCGGCAAAGGGCGCAAGGACCGGGGCAAAGCCGAGCATCAGGACGGCAATCAGTGAAAAGGCCGCAAAGCTCTGCATTTTTTTCGCAAAGGAGGGCGTTCGGTAAGCCGCGATTTGAACAATCCGGCGCTTCATCTGGTACATACCGTTGTGAAAGCCTGTGGTAAAGGGAAAGGGAGAACGGGAACACTGGTGAGCAAAGCGCAGCAGCGTATGCCCGTATTCCGTATACTCCGATTCCGGTAGCCTCCGAAGCACCGAAGCGTCACAGGCCACCTCCCGGTCACAGCGCATTTCCCGGGAAGCCAGCCAGATCAGGGGATTGAACCAGTAGAACAAGAGGGCAAGATTCATCAGGAGATTGGGCAAAGCATCCCGATGCCTGCAATGCTGGAGCTCATGCAGCAGCATGTACCGCAAATCCCGTTCCCGGAACTCCGGTTTTGGAGTGTCCGGATTTTGGTACCCAGACGTTGTTTCCCGGAACTCCGGTCCGGAAATCAGGTGGATTGGCAGGTAAATCCCGGGGCGGAAGAAGCCGACGGAAATAGGGGATTTCAGAAAAGCGGTACTGTAAATAGGAATTTCTCCGGTAACCTTTAATTCCGCCAGACAGCTGCGGTATAGCCGGCAGACCCTGGGATTTTGGAGGGGCAATGCGGATTTACGGATTTGAATAAAACGTATGTTCGATCTCGCTGCGGCAAAAACCATAACAAGAATACCTGCAATCCAAAGGATAAAAAGCAGGTTCCAGGCCGCAGAGGAAGTATCCCTGGTAACGGATAATGTAAAATCGCTGACCCAGCCGGAGGCTGCGGCAGAGGGCAATATCCCTGCAGCCGTGGGCTGCGGGCCGGCCTGCGGGGAAATCGGCGCCGAAAAATTCCGGAAGGGATGAAAGGAGACCGGCAGGGCAGGAAGCAGCGGGATGGCCAAAATAACCAGCAGCAGGAACCACAGACGATACTGCATACGGCTGGAAAGACGGTTTTGCAACAGATGCTTGAGAGCCAGAAGAATGCCGGTAAACAGGCTGATCAGAAAATTGCAGATCAGAAATCGGATGATAAAAGCGGCCATGTTACCTCCTTTTTGATTTTTCGCTCCCGGACAAAAGAGAACGAAGGGTATCCAGCTCTGTTTCAGATAATTGGTCGTTTTCAATATAGGAAGATACCATGGCGGTAAGGTCCCCGCCATAGAAACGCTTCAGGAACGAGCTGCTTTCGGCTCCGACATATTCCTGCTCCTGTACCAGAGGGGTATAGACAAACATTCGGCTTTCTTTTTCATAGGACAGCGCTCCCTTTGTAACAAGACGCTTAATCAAGGTCTGAATGGTCTTGGGACTCCAGGAAGTAGTCTGGGTCAGCTTTTCGGTAATTTCGTTGGTGCTGACAGGGGCATGGCGCCAGACGATTTTCATAACTTCGTATTCGGCTTCCGAGATTTGCGGCAGCTTCTTCATAAAACATCCCTCATTTCTTACGTGTGTAATATATTATAGTGCAAAGTGGAAGATCTGTCAATGCATTTACGGGTCTTATGAATTTTCCAAAAAGCGCTGGACAATGGCGGGCCTTTCCGTTATTATCATAAAAACGGAACAAAATTTGAATGTTTCGCTGTTTGCAGGATCCTATATGTTCGGAAAGGATGGTTTATATGGAACAAATGACGCTCTTTGGCGGCCTTCCCACACAGCCCCTTGCAGCAAGGCTGCGGCCCCAGACTTTAGAGGAATTTGCAGGACAGTCCCAGCTGCTGGGAAAGGGCAAGGTGCTGCGCAGGCTGATTGAAAGCGACCAGATTTCTTCCATGATTTTCTGGGGGCCGCCAGGGGTGGGAAAAACTACCCTTTCCCGCATTATTGCCAATCAGACGAAGGCGTCTTTTATCGACTTTTCCGCAGTGACCAGCGGGATCAAAGAAATCCGTACCGTGATGCAGCAGGCCGAGGACAACCGTTTTTACGGAATGAAGACCATTGTCTTCGTAGACGAAATCCATCGGTTCAACAAGGCACAGCAGGATGCCTTTCTGCCTTTTGTGGAAAAGGGCAGCATAATCCTGATTGGGGCAACAACCGAGAACCCGTCCTTTGAAATTAACAGTGCGCTGCTTTCCAGATGCCGGGTCTTTGTACTGCAGGCGCTGAAGCCGGAGGAGCTTGTGGCGCTGCTGCACAGGGCTTTGGAATTGCCCCAGGGCTTTGGGAACCAGCAGATCCGGATTACGGAAGAAATGCTGTCCATGATCGCCGTATTTTCCAATGGGGATGCCCGGATGGCGCTGTCCACTCTGGAAATGGTGGTGCTGAATGGGGATCTGGATGAGAAGGGAGTGCTGACGGTTTCTGCGGAAACCCTGGAACAGTGTACCTCCAAAAAGTCCCTGCTCTATGACCGGCTGGGAGAGGAGCATTATAACCTGATTTCCGCCTTGCACAAATCCATGCGGAATTCCGACCCGGATGCTTCCGTGTATTGGCTGGCCCGGATGCTGGAAGCAGGAGAGGACCCGCTATACGTGGCCAGGCGTGTCGTCCGCTTTGCAAGCGAGGATGTAGGGCTGGCCGATTCCAACGCGCTGACAGTAGCCGTTTCCGCTTACCAGGCATGCCATTTTATCGGAATGCCGGAATGCTCGGTGCATCTGACGGAGGCCGTGGTATATATGTCCCTGGCGCCTAAATCCAACGCCTTGTATATGGCCTATGAGAATGCGAAAAAAGATGCCGTAAGCCAGCTGGCAGAGCCGGTTCCGTTGGTGATCCGTAATGCCCCTACCAGGCTGATGAAGGAACTGGAGTATGGGAAAGGCTATCAGTACGCCCATGATACCGAAGAGAAGCTGACAACGATGCAGTGTCTGCCGGATTCCCTTTCCGGCAGGGAATATTACCGTCCGACAGAGCAGGGCGCGGAGAAGGAATGGAAGCATAGGCTGGAGAAAATGAAGGAGTGGAAGGAGCAGGCGGCAAAACAGGCCGGGCTTGACAAACGGTAAGATTTATGGTTATATAATTTACGTTATGGGAACAAACGGCAGTTCGAAACCATCCTGCCGGAGTAGAGGAGCCTTTTGCAAAACCAGGGAAGGGAATCCTTTACCAAAACAAAACTAAGGAGGAACGACAGCGGAACGCGAAAAATTGGAGGTAATCAATTCCGGTTCTGTCTTTGAACTGGATGAGGATACCAGGGCATTTCTGAAAAAACTTTGCCGGGAGAAACAAATCGGCACACTTCATTTTGAATCTCATTATTGTTATCGGGACAGGATTCCAAACTTACGCAGGGAATTTGAAGGCTTTGATCTGAAGATGAAGCTGGGGCTTGAAACCTTTGACTTCGCATTTCGGGAGCATGTTTTGCAGAAAGGCATTCCGGAGCAGTCCCCGGAAGAGATTGCCCGTGGATTTGAGGAAGCCAACTTTCTGTTTGGCATAACCGGACAGACGTTGGCAAGTATGGAACGTGATATTCAGCTGGGCCTAAAGCACTTTGAGCGCATCTGTATTAATGTGATGTGTGAAAATTCTACAAAGATCCGGCCGGATCGGGCAGTCATTGAGGCGTTTTGTACCCATTATTTACGGGATGAACCTGTTCGGTTACCGCTTTTTTGGAAAATCCGGCTTGTACTGCCTGTCGGCGGCAGCGACAATTTTGGCCAACATAGAAGTGGTATTGCTGATTCATGCCTTCGGCATGGAGCAGACCCTTGGAAACGTGCTGTTTGCTTCTACCTTTCTGGCAACGGATATCCTGTCGGAATGCGAGGGAAAAAGGGAGGCCAACAAAGCCGTATTTCTCGGGATTTTTGCGTCGCTTCTGTTTCTGGTGCTTTCCCAGAGCTGGCTTTACTATATTCCCAGTGAAAACGATTTGATGTCCGGCCCGATCCGGGCGGTTTTTTCCAATACTCCGCGAATGCTTTTGACTTCCCTTACGGTGTATGCAGTCAGCCAGCTTTTTGATGTTTGGCTCTATCATAAATGGTGGGCATTTACCGAACGTCTGTTTGGTGATCGCCGCAGGTTTTTGTGGCTTAGGAACAACGGATCGACCTTGATCAGCCAGCTTCTCAATCCCCTGCTCTTTACGGTACTGGCGTTTTGGGGAACCTATGGCATGGGGATTTTATTCAGCATTTTTATATCCAGTTATGGAATTTATGTTTTTACCAGCCTGCTGGATACCCCGGTGGTGTATCTGGCCCGCAGGATTTGTGAGAAGAAAGAGGAAAAGAAAGGAAGGTAGGAGATGAGAGTATTGATCAGCGCCTGTCTGGCAGGGAGAAACTGCAAATACAACGGCGGAAACAATTACAATGAAAAATTGGCAGCGTTTCTGAAAGGGAAAGAAGTGGTGGAAGTCTGTCCGGAGGTGCTGGCCGGGCTTCCGGTGCCCCGGACCAGTGTGGAACTGATAAACGGGGTGCCCTATGATGCCGATGGAAAAAATTTGGAAGCCGAGTTATCGGCAGGTGTGAAAGCTGCACTGAAGCAAATCGAGGGAATGGACATTGACCTTGTGATCCTCCAGTCCCGAAGCCCTACCTGCGGCGTGAACCAGATTTATGACGGGACCTTTTCCCGCAGGTTGATCAAGGGCCAGGGGCTTTTGGCAGCGGCCCTCTGCAAAGCCGGATACCGGGTGATGGATTTGGAAGATTTTGAACAATGCTGTTCAGATCCACGACACTGAAATTACCGCAGCAGCAGATCCATCAGATAGGCATAGACTTCATCGGTTTGTTTCCGCCAGTTTTCACAAATGGCTTCGGCCTGCTCCTTGCTGCCTGCTTTCAGAGTCAGGTCGATAAGGGGAAGGTCCCGCTCCTTGATCTGACAGCGGGCCATATATACTTGGTGGATGGTTTTATAATAGTCGGCCAAAACCAGGATTTCCTGCTTGAGCTCCATTTGATTTTTTTTGAAAAAGGAAATGACGTCTTCCTTGATGGCATCGGATATCTTGTCCGGAAAATAGGACAGGGTTTCCCGTCCTGCCGGAGTCAGATGGTAGAGGGTGTTGCTGTGGGTGGTTTCTGCCCGGAGCAGTTCCGAGGCAAGCAGTTCGTTTAAGATCTGCTGCAGCGTAAAATAAGTGGTATATTCATTTTCCAGAATAAATGTGGAAATCTGCGTATTCGTAAGCGGGCAGTCCGCTTTTTCCAGCATATATAAAACGATGAGCTTATATTGTGTTAAGGCTTCTGCCATAATTTCCCTCCCATGAATGGTTATCCCAATATTTTCCCTGCCAGGTACCCCGTTCCCTCATGGCCTGGTGTATCCTGTTTAAGACTTGTTTTTTATTACTGCTCCAAAGCGGTGCGGCCAAAAGCTTTTTGGGCCCGTCTCCGGTCAGACGGTGAATCACGACTTCCGGCGGCAGATGTTCGATGCAGTCGCAGATCAGCTGACAGTATTCCTCCAATTCCAGCAGGGGAAACGGATGCTTCCGGTAATATTCATACAAATCCGTATCCGTTAAAAGGTGGAGCAGCTGCAGCTTGATCCCGTCAATGCCAAAGGCTCCCAGGTAATCTATGGTTTCCAGCATCTGGCTTTTGGTTTCTCCGGGAAGCCCCAGAATCACATGAACAATGACCGGAATCCCGCGTTCCTTCAGATGCTCTGCGGCTTTTGTAAAGCAGGAGAGGGAAAAGCCGCTTCGGAGAAAACGGCGGCTGTCGTCGTGGATCGTCTGAAGCCCCAGCTCGATCCAGACAGGAATCTGCCGGGAAAGCTCCGAAAGCAGTTCCAGCACCTGTTCGGGCAGGCAGTCCGGCCGGGTGGCAATGGAAAGGGCTACGATATCCGGGTATGCGGCGGCTTCCATAAAAATACGGCGCAGATCAGAAACCGGGCCGTAGGTATTGGTGTATGCCTGGAAATAGGCAATAAATTTTCTGCAATGGGTTTTCCCGGCAATACGGGACTTGGCAGCGTTAAGCTGGCCGGTAATTGAAGCCGTCGGGGCAGCCGCAAAATCACCGGAACCGCCCCGGCTGCAGAAGATGCAGCCGCGGGTATGAAGGGTTCCGTCCCGGTTGGGACAGGTAAGCCCTGCATTCAGGGAAAGCCGGTAAACCTTTTCACCAAAGGTTTCCTTCAGATAGGCGTCCAGAGAATAGTAGGGCCTGCCGTTCCAAGCGGGAACAGAGGATTGATTCCGATATTCGGAAAGAAAAACCGTCTGCTGCTTCATCTTATTTCTCAATATGGGATTTTACAGCCCGGCTTACTACCTGGGCAACCCTGGGATCAAAAGCTTCCGGCATAATAAAATCTTCATTTAATTCTTTGTCAGAAACCAGGGAAGCAATGGCTTCTGCGGCAGCCAGCTTCATTTCCTCCGTGATCTGGGTAGCCCGTCCTTCCAGCGCACCTTTGAAAATGCCCGGGAATGCCACCACGTTATTAATCTGATTGGGGAAGTCGCTGCGTCCGGTACCTACGACTTTTGCTCCGGCTTCCTTTGCCAGGCTGGGCAGGATCTCCGGGTCGGGGTTGGCCATGGCGAACAAAATGGCGTCTTTATTCATGGAAGCAACCATTTCCTGAGTTACGATATTCGGAGCGGAAACTCCCACGAAAATATCGGCTCCTTTCATGGCGTCGGCCAGAGTGCCGGTCTTTCCGGACAGATTGGTAACCTCTGTCATTTTCTGCTGCATCCAGTTCAGGTTGGGATAGTCCTTCCCGATAATGCCCTGGCGGTCGCACATGGTCACGTCCTTGAAGCCGTAGGTCAGCAGCAGCTTCGTAATGGCGATTCCGGCGGATCCGGCTCCGTTCACTACCACCTTGCAGTTTTCTTTCTGCTTTCCGGTAACTTTTAAGGCATTAATCGTACCGGATAAAACCACGATGGCCGTGCCGTGCTGGTCGTCATGGAAGACCGGGATGGACAACGTTTCCTTCAGGCGTTCTTCAATTTCAAAGCAGCGTGGCGCGGAAATATCCTCCAGGTTAATCCCCCCGAAGCCCGGAGCCAGCCAGGTAACGGCCTTGATGATTTCCTCGGTATCCTGGGTATCCAGGCAGATCGGCACGGCATTGACACCGCCAAATTCCTTAAACAATACACATTTTCCTTCCATAACCGGCATGGCCGCTTTCGGGCCGATGTTTCCAAGGCCCAATACGGCGCTTCCGTCGGAAACAACGGCAACGGTATTGGCCTTCATGGTGTATGTATAGGCGTCTTCGGGATTCTCGGCGATCTTCTTACAAGGCTCGGCCACCCCCGGGGTATAGGCCAACGCCAGGTCTTCGCGGGTCTTAATATGGGACTTTGCGATAGTTTCCAGTTTTCCATGCCATTCCTTGTGCAGGAAGAGTGCTTTTTCGCTCGTAGTCATAGTTCTTCTCCTTATGATATAGATTTGATTTGGGTGTCAGAAGGGCGCTCAAACCATAGCTTTATATCTATGATAACATTTCAAAAATAGGAAATCAAGGTTTATTATTCTGCAAAATTTTCATAGCTATTGTTTCCAAATTCAGTTATAATGGAAGATAAATCGGAGAAAGATTTGAAAGGAGAAAAATATGCTGAATATATTATTTGTTACAGACTATGTATGCCCTTATTGCCTAGTTGCGAAAACCGCCCTGGAGGAAGCCTTAAAGGAAACAGGAATGGAAGCCAGTATCCAGATCCAGCCCTATGAACTGACTCCGGAGCCAAGAGAACGGGTGGACGTTTGTCATGACGAGGAACGGAAAAAGCGTTATCAGATCCTGGTGGAGCCTGCAAAGGCTTTGGGCCTTGATATGAAGATGCCTCCCGCGGTTTGTCCCCGCCCCTACACCCGCTTGGCGTTTGAAGGGATGTTTTATGCCCGGGAACAGGGAAAGGAAGCGGAATATTCGGATTTGGCCTATCAGGCTTATTTTGAAAAAGAGCTGGATATCGGGGATTTGGATGTACTGTGCGGGCTTGCCGGACAAGCCGGACTGGATCAGGAAGGCTTTCGGCAGGCCCTGGAAGCCGGAACGTACCGTCAGCAGGAAAAAGAAGCATCGGAATATTCCGCAAAGGTGCTGGAGGTAACCGGGGTTCCCACAATCTATTTGAACGGGAAAAAAATTGCGGTGGAGCATTATACAAAGGAGGAGATGGTTCAGATCCTGCAGGAAGGGCAGGAGGATTCCGTAACAGGGATGTGCTGCGGAATTGACGGCTGCAATTGAGAGGTTCCGAGCATTAGAGAGAAATACAGAGAAGTATAGAAAAGTAAAGAAAAGAATAGAGAAGCCGCAGAAGAGCTCCCGTTTCAAACCCCGTCTCAAACGGGAACTCTTCAAACTTGCTTTGGTGCGGGAGCACAGTGAAATTCTTCCGATAAAAAGTAATCATAGGTAATCAAAATATATGATAAGCAAAAAATACCAAAACCCCCATTCTACAAGGATCTTGGTACCTCTAAAGACTGCCGGCAGCGGGACTTGAACCCGCACGTGACTTTTGAAGCCTTGAAAATAGGGCGTTTTAAAGCATATAAGTGAAAAAGTTCTCAATGAGTTCTCAAAGAAAGCAAAAGAGAAAAACTACACAATAAGCAATTAAAAGAAAGGAATAATTCTGTACATCGTGAAACACAATATTTGGACATCTGCATAAGCAGTTATCAGTCATGAAAATATGATTGCTGACTGCTTATTTTAGTGCCTAAATTCATCCAGTTACCAGTCCTATATTTCACATTAGAAGCGAATCCATCATAACGCAATC